>NZ_JBLVPV010000002.1:0-315418 GCF_048286775.1 Flavobacterium glycogeni | reverse complement strand
CTGGACCTTTCAATTTAGAAACACGTCTACTTGAATAGCCATTATTTAAAACTAACTCAACACATTCTTTCTTAAATGCATAATCATATTTTGATTTTCTTTCCATAAAAATACCCCAAATAGTGTCTAACTTTTTGGGGGCAGTGCAAAACGAGGTTGTTTTTTTCATGCTATTTTCTACCGATTTGTATTTTTTAGGGCTTGTGCAACGAAAAAATTAGCTGTTAGCAGAAGTAGCTTTATTACGCAATCTTTATGTTACTGTTCAGTAATTCAACATTGAAATTTACTTTTGCTTTTAATGCACTGAAAACTCTTAATATTGTTTCAACCGTCACATTCGTTGTGTTATTCTCAAGTTTTGAAATTTGGGCTCTTTGAACACCAATTAATTTCCCTAACTCTTCTTGGGTCATATTTCTTTCAAGGCGAACTTTTTTGATTAAGTCTCCTAAAATTTCCATTTGAAGTTCTTGTTCATAAAGCGTTCTTTTTACACCTCCAATTTCACCAATAAATTCATTCTTAATTTGGTCAAAAGTGAACATTTCTAATTCTTTTTCTTTATTTTTCATTTCGCTTAATTTTTATTTCAAAGTATTTCAACCTTATATTTTCGGCTTTTTCAATTTCTTTTTCAGGTGTTTTGCCCGTTTTCTTAATTATTCCGTGTGTTGCTAAAACTAATGTTTCAGTTTTTTCGGTTTTATCCCAAAACGCAAAAATTCTGAAATAAGTTTTGTTATACAAAGTTCTAAATTCCCAAATTTCACCTTTTAGTTTTTTAAACAGTTCGTTGTCGTTTTTAATTTTTGATTTGTCTATATTGAAAATAATCTTGTCTCGACTTTTTTCGTCTAATTCAAGAAGGAATTCTCTAGCCTCTGTCAAAAAAACAACTTCAAATTTATTCATTCAATTTACTTTTTGTTTCCATACAAAGATACAAATACAATTCGAATTGTTGAATTTTATTTTTTAAGGGATTGTTTTTCAGGAACATTATAAAAAACAATAATTTCACGTCCTAATCGTATCGTAATGATAAACTTCAAATAACTTTCGTAAGAAAACAACTTAAGCCACTAAATTCCCAGTCATGCAAAACACCTGTTAGTAGACCGGGCTATTTATTTATATTTTTGGTTAAATCAGTAATCCCAGCTTTTAAAACTTGCCACGATATTTTTGCTGTATCAATATCTGGATTAAAGCCACTACTCATTTGTTCATAAGGATGAATATAATTTCTAAAATCTCTTAAACTATGACTGTATTTTTTTTACATCCAGTCCTAAAATTCCAATACTATGTGATACATCAATAAAATTACTCAACGTCCAATCGTGAAATGGTAATACTTTACCCGTTTCTTTATTTTTGGGACTTGAATTACTTTGGTTAAATTCTCGCATTTTGGAAGTTGCTACACCTAATAAAATTCCTTCGAGGACACTTCCACACATTATTATTACAGATAAAGGTGCTTCATTTTGGATACTTTTATTGATTTCAATCAATCTTTTGTTTAAAATTTCGGTTACAGTATTGTCGATATTTAATTTGTACAAAGAAATTTCTTTAAACTCTTTGTTAAGAAATTCATTTATTGTCGTTGTTTCGTTTTTTATTTCTTCATTTTTAACTCCTAACAAACGATTTGCAATTTTCATACATTCTTTTGCCAGTAAATCTTCATTATTTTCTATTTGATGATTGTTTAATAATTTTTGAGTTTTCCAACATTCAATTAGTTCTTTAATAACGTTTCCAACATTAATATTTGATTCAAGTTGCCAAAAAGCTCTTAATCTTTTCGCTTTTGAATCTCCATAAATTTCAAATTTACTTTGATAAATATCTATTTTTGTAAGATTAAATATAATTTCTTGAAAAGAAGTGTTTGAAAAACTTAGAACATAACCGCTATCCATTCCTAATATTTTTTCAATCATTAACTTTTCAGATTGCTTAATTTCTGCCATTTATATTTTTTTTTACAATTTCCCTAAGCTGTTTGTCTACTATTCTATAAACGAAAAAAAACTTCGCCTATACACCCAAATCAGGACAGATTGGCGAAGGTTTTTTTCATTTCACATTTCTCAAAGATATTGATTTTTCTCACAAACATTCAAAAAATCTTTTAAGCTATTGAGTGCTATTTTACTGATTTTAGTTTTTGACTTTAAGACTCTTTCTTCAACATCTCTTTATACATTTCGATGTTTCCCTTAACTTTCTCATCCATTTCAGGCTCTTGAATATCAGTGTGTTTTTGCATTTCTTCCCAAATAATTTTGGCAACAATATACCGCGCCATTTCCTTATCATCAGCAGGAATGACATACCAAGGTGCATATTCTGAACTTGTATTGTTAATTGCTTCCTCGTAATAATGCATATAATCATCCCATCGATCCCTTTCTTTCAAATCGCCTGTCGAGAATTTCCAATTGTGTTTTTGTTCTTCCAGTCGGCGTAACAAGCGCTGTCTTTGTTCTTCTTTACTCATGTGTAAAAAGAATTTCAACATAATAGTCCCGTTTTGCGTAATGTGCTTCTCAAAATTATTTATTTGCTGCATTCTATTTTCCCAAAACTGTGGTGTAATATCGTCTACGGTTTCAATACCTGGCAAATTTTCATTCATAATATATTCAGGATGCACTCTGGTGACCAAAACATTTTCATAATGCGATCTGTTAAAAACCGTAAATTTTCCCTTTTCAGGCAAAACCAAATAATGTCTCCACAAATAATCATGTTCCAACTCCGTTGAATTCGGCGTTTTAAAACTATGCACCACCACACCACGGGAATTAAACTCTTTGAAAACTTCCCGAATCAAACTATCCTTTCCCGATGTGTCCATACCTTGCAAACAAATCAAAACGCCATAGCGATTGTGCGCATACATCACATCCTGTATTTCACTCAATTTTACTTGCACTTTATCTAATTTATCTTCCTTTTCATCATCACTATTTCCATTAAATAGGTTCGTAGGAATGTTGGACAAATCAATTTTGCCAATCACTTTAAAATCGTCGGGATTTATAGACTTCATAAGAAATATTTTATCTTTGTGAACTCAAATATAACAAATAATGAGGATTAATCCTGATGAATTTCAGGAGCATTTTCCTGCTGTACACTTGTATCTTTTCCTTTTTTAAAGAAAAAAAGGAAAAGGGAATTGCAAGAGTAATTCGACCATCAGGGCTAGGCACTCGTTTTCAAAACAAATACAATGGAAAAATTCACACTCGAATTACTCTTTCAAATCATCGGCATTGGTTCAGCATCAGGACTCATTTACAAAGACAATTCCCTACTGATTATTGGGGACAACAGCGGTTTTCTTTACGAATACCACATAGATTCCCAGGATTTAAAACGCCATCCGTTACTGGAAAACCCCACCGAAAACACACTAAAAAAAGACAAAGCTGATTTTGAAGCCATAACCCATTTTGATGATAGTTTGTATGTTTTTGGCTCCGGTTCCACCGAAAAAAGGAACAAAATGATACAACTCAACTCCAGCGATAAAAAGATAATTGCCACAAATGACATCGCCGATTTGTATGCAGTAATGCAAAATTTTGGAGAAATAAAACCCGAAGATTTCAACATCGAAGGCGCCATCTATAATGGCGAAAGTTGGTTTTTATTGAATCGCGGCAACGGCAGTTCCAATAAAAATGTTCTTTTCACCATCGAAGGAAAAAACCTGACCAACGATTTCACTATTCTTTCTAACGCCTACAAACTCCCAAAAATAAAAGGAGTGCGCAGTAGTTTTACGGATGCCGTTTTAGTTGACAACAGCATTTATTTTTTGGCCACAGCCGAAGATACCGAATCTACTTATGATGATGGCGAAGTTTTAGGAAGTCTTATAGGGAGAATCAATCTGAAAACCATGAAAATCGATTTCACTCAAAAAATTAGCAGTACCCATAAATTCGAAGGATTGACTTTATACACCAATTCAAAAGAAAAAATAGAGTTCCTGCTTTGTGAAGACAAAGACACCGAAATCTTAGAAACAGCTATTTATAAATTGACTTTGGACAAAAAATGATGTTCATTTCATCCAAAATAACAGAACGTTAAATTTAGATTAAATAGAAAATCAAAATAGATTTCAAATGCAAAACACACTACTTTTACAGTAAAATCAGCCTTTTATAGGCATCAAATAATTCATAAAATGACAGATTTAAAAAATAAAAATGCCCTAATCACCGGCGCAGGAAAAGGAATTGGAAAAGCGATTGCTTTGGCCTTAGCCAAAGAAGGCGTAAACATAATTTTGGTAGCACGAACACAGGACGAAATAGACAGTGTAGCGGCAAAAGTGCGTTCGTTAAGAGTAAAAGCACTGGCAATAACCGCTGATGTTGCTGATATCAATTCGGTAAATGCTGCCGTTGCCAAAGCATTAGCTGAATTTGGAACTATTGATATTTTAATTAATAATGCCGGAATAGCCGCTTTTGGAAAATTCTTAGAATTAGAACCAACCGATTGGGAACGCATCATTCAGGTAAACCTTATGGGAACGTATTATGTGACCCGTGCCGTGTTACCTAATATGATTGAAAGACAAACTGGCGATATCATCAATATCTCTTCAACAGCCGGATTAAGCGGAAATGCGTTAACGAGTGCTTATAGCGCTTCAAAATTTGCTGTTTTAGGATTAACGGAATCGTTGATGCAGGAAGTACGCAAACATAATATTCGTGTAACGGCATTAACACCAAGTACTGTTGCCACTGATATGGCAAAAGATTTAAAACTGACTGATGGAAATCCGGAAAAAGTCATGCAGGCAGAAGACATGGCCGAATTAATCATCGCACAACTCAAACTAAACCGACGCGTATTTATCAAAAACAGCAGTATTTGGTCTACGAATCCGTAATTTGTTTTTGTTTTTGTTTTTAAACATATAAGGCATATAAGCTTAAAATATAAAAACCATTAAGAAATTAAGTTTCATTAAGTTTTGCGCTTAATTTTCTTAATCTCTTAATGGTTTAAAAAACTTTCGAGTTACTTACTTAAATATCACTCTTATTCTCCTAATCTCTTTGTTTATTAAAGTCCTTGTTAGTCCTAAAAACTTAAATGACTTATATGTTTAATAATTGATTTAAACCAAAGTCGAAACAAAATCCATTCGCACACTTCCGTCTTCATCGATTTTTGTCAAATTGATTTCATGCAAGGTGTTTACTAATTCTGGATTCCAAGGTGTTTTTACTTTCACATAGTTTTCGGTAAAACCGTGAATGTACCCTTCTTTATTTTCACTTTCAAATAAAACGGTTCTATTGGTTCCCAATTGACTTTCATAAAAAGCACGACGTTTTTTAACCGACAATCCTCGTAACATTTTACTGCGTTTTGCACGAACATTGGTAGGAACAACTCCGCTCATGTCAGCAGCTTCGGTATTATCACGCTCTGAATACGTGAAAACATGCAAATATGAAATCTCCATATCATTCAAGAAATGATAGGTTTCCAGAAAATGTTCGTCTGTTTCGCCAGGAAAACCAACAATCACATCCACACCAATACAAGCATGTGGCATCACTTCCCGAATTTTATTTACTCTTTCCGTATAGACTTCACGCAAATAACGACGCTTCATTAACTTCAAAAGATCATTACTTCCGGATTGCAACGGAATATGAAAATGCGGTACAAAAGTTCTGCTTTTCGATACAAATTCTATCGTTTCATTTTTCAATAAATTCGGTTCAATAGACGAAATTCGCAATCTTTCGATTCCTTCTACTTTATCCAATTCCTGAACTAATTCTAAAAAGGTATGTTCGTGTTTTTTATTTCCAAATTCCCCTTTTCCGTAATCACCAATATTTACTCCAGTAAGAACAATTTCTTTAATATTTTGTTTCGAAATTTCAGAGGCATTTTTCAATACATTTTCCAGTTCATCACTTCTCGAAATTCCTCTTGCTAACGGAATGGTACAATAGGTACATTTGTAATCACAACCGTCCTGAACTTTCAAGAAAGCACGCGTTCTGTCTCCTATCGAATAACTTCCCACATAAAAATCAGCTTCGGCAATCTCACAGGAATGCACTTCACCAAAATCATTTTTAGACAAATCATTAATATAATCCGCCAATTTAAATTTTTCAGTTGCTCCAAGAACTAAATCCACTCCATCTACACTCGCTAATTCTTCCGGTTTCAATTGCGCATAACAACCTACTGCTGCAACAAATGCTTTATCATTCAATTTCATTGCTTTTCGCACGACTTGCTTGAACTGCTTATCTGCATTTTCCGTCACTGAACACGTGTTAATTACATACATATCAGCCACTTCCTCAAAATCGACGCGATCAAAACCCTCATCCTGTAAATTACGGGCAATCGTTGAAGTTTCCGAAAAATTCAGCTTACAACCCAGCGTATAAAAAGCAACTTTTTTTCTATTTTCCATAATTTATCTTAAACTAATGAAATCGTTGTCAAAAAATTTAAGTGCGCAAATTTACGAACAAAAACTTAAGAGTTAATATAAATCCCTTAAATTTGTTAAGATAGAAAAAATAAAAAATGACAAAAGTAGAAATATTGGATAAATTTAAATTAGACGTTTTTAATATTCCAATAGAAGCAAAAAAATTATCTTTTGATTTGAATTTTTTAGAATATGATGTTAGATATTATTTTTATGGGCTGTTTCAAAATACTGTAAATCAATATTACTTAGGATGGAATATTCTTTTTTTCTTTGAAGAAGTAGACTCAAAAAAAATATACAAATTGTATTTCGATGAAAATTTAGATGAATTTAAAAAAAATCATATTGAAAAACTATTTTTTATTCAAGATGCAAAACCCAAAGAAACATATCAAAGAAATTTAAATGGTAATTTGATTTTACGAAGCTTTGCTACTTTTGAAACTTGTATCAATCTAATTTTTGAAAAACTTTGCAACAAAGATGAATTTAATACATATGTAGCAAAGAAAATAAAGGACGAAAATTCATTTATAAATAATAATGATTTTAGTAATGCCCAAAAAGAGGCAATAATTAAAAAATTGACACCAGATATTTCGCTTCATAAAAAAATACGTTTTATAACAAAAAAAATGGGATGTTATGAAGAAAGGGAAAACGATTTAACCTTTATTGAATTTATTTCAGATTACAGAAACTGTCTTATCCATAACAATGGGATTTTTAATAAAAACGGACATGAAAAAGAATATTTTGGATCAAAATTTATTTTTGCAAAAGGTAAAGAACTTGTTATTCAAGAAGAGTCTTTATTAATAAATTGGAAAATATGTTTTGAAATGAAGGCTATATTTACAAGATTAATAACAAACTTAAATCACGATGGATTAATAGAATATCCTGATTGAAAACCAATAAATATATCTAACTTCTTATAAGTTTTTAATAATAAATCCATTTTTTCCTACTACCAAAATTCCAAAGGTAAATTAAGACAATTTTGAGTAGAAAGGATATTTTGCATATCACACAAACAAAAATAGCCGATATTTTACACAGTTTATAATGTAAAATATCGGCTATTTTTTATTTTTCGGATTTAACTATTAACTGATTAAAAATTAATTCAAAATAAACCTGCTCACAACTTCAGCCACACCGTGATCGTTATTGGAAGCTACAATAAAATCTCCTTTATCTCTCAATTCAGGATCTACATTATCGACCCAAACCCCCAATCCTGCATATTCAATCATGGTTAAATCATTCCCTGCGTTTCCAACAGCTATAATTTCACTTTGATGTATATCCAGTTTTTCTGCCAAAAATTTGATACTGGCTCCTTTATCAATTCCATTTTGTGCTACCTCAAGAAAAAAAGGCTTTGACATGCTGACACTAAGATGTGGCATAGCGGCTTTCAAATCTTTTTCTACTTCTTTTAAATAGCTTGGCTCCTCTAATAAAATACATTTTACAGCTGAAGACTGAACCTCATCTTTAAAACTAAGTACTTTATTATGTTCTAAACCTGTGATGTTCTTTTCAATTTCGATAAATTCAGAATCCGTTTCACTCACAATTTTCCCATCAACGTAAGTAATAATATGTGTATTACTTTTTAAACTGTAATCATACAATTCATGAATTTGTTCTTGGGTTAACGTTTGCTCAAAAATGACTTTATCTTGCTTTAAATCCGTAATGACAGCGCCATTATACGATATCATATACGAATCATCTAGTTGTAATTCTTTGGCATAAGCAGTCATTGCAGGCGTTGGTCTTCCGGATGCCAGAATAACATAAACCCCCAATTCCTGTGCCTTAAACAACATTTCTTTATTCTCGTTTGAAATGGTATGGTCATCGGTCAACAAAGTGTCGTCCATGTCCAAAACCAACATTTTATATTTCATCTAATTTTTTTTGCGAATGCGTTAAATACTCATTCTAAATTCTTCAATAACTGGATTCACTTTTGCAAACTCGGTTTCTTGAACGAATAATTCCACTGCTTGTCCCGAAGTTCCAAAACCTGCCAATCGAGCCGATTGTATATTATTTTTCAAAACGGTTTCTACACCAATTGCTTCAATTTTTTCTTTCAACGCCATTGCTAAAATTTCACTTCCCGAAAACACTTTCATTAATCCCATCGTATTGTATTTTTAATTATTTATTCCCGTTTTCCTCATCACCTTCTTGCTCCTCAAAATCTTCATCTTGATCTGCCTCAAAGTTTTCTTCCTCTTCAAAATCTTCGTCCTCATCCTCTTCGGTTCCATCAAAATCGAATTCAAAAGGCTCCACTAGCATTTTTTCAGCAAGGATTTCTATTCGATCTGTAAATTGTTCCGAGAATATAATACGTTGGGTTCTAACAATGCTATTCGAAATACGCATGATTTTAGTTTCATGACGCAATTTCAAAATTGGGTCTGCATCATCCAAAATAAACATTTTCAATCGGTTTACATTAAATCCAGCTGTGGTAAACATTTCACTTAACTTATTTGGAGTCCCAATCAACACGTCAATTCCGCTAGAAATATAATTTTTATCGTATTCCATATCCCCTTTATCATGAACACCATAGACTTCTAAATTAGAATTCTTTCCGTATTTTTCAAAAAGTGATTCCATTTCCAATACTTTAGCTTTGTCTTCAACAATAATTAAAGCTCTTGGTGATTCTTCGTTTGCGCCTGCCAATTTCTGAATTACATTCAGCACAATTGTTGTCGATTTCCCGCTTCCTTTTGGTGCAATAATAATACAATCCGAACCACTTTTCATTGTCGAAAATGTTTCTTTTTGCATCGCATTGGCCTCAGTCAAACCGTTTTCAATTAGGGCTTGTTGTAACTCTTCGTTTATTTTTTTTAGTTTCATATTTTTAGTTGTACGTTATAAGATATAAGATATAAGGTTAAACAAATAACCTACAACTTATAACCTATAACTATTTACTTACTTGCGAATAACTTTACATCATTTTCGGAAATTTCGCTTCCGCCAAGGATAATCAAGCGTTCCACTACATTTCGTAATTCACGGATGTTTCCCGTCCAATCGTATTCCTTCAATAAATTAATCGCTTCTTTTGAGAATTTTTTGACTGCATTTCCTTGCTCCGAGGCAATTTTATCAGCAAAATGCGAAATCAACATCGGAATATCTTCTCTTCTATCATTCAACGCAGGAACTTTTATCAAAATTACTGCCAAACGATGGTATAAATCTTCACGGAAACGACCTTCGGCAATTTCCTTTTTCAAATCTTTATTCGTTGCCGCTACGACACGAACATCAACTTTAATGTCTTTATCCGCTCCCACTCTGGTAATCATGCTCTCTTGTAAAGCACGCAATACTTTGGCTTGTGCCGAAAGGCTCATGTCCCCAATTTCATCCAAGAAAATAGTTCCTTTATCAGCGGCTTCAAATTTTCCAGCACGATCTTTCACTGCCGATGTAAAGGCCCCTTTTACATGACCAAATAATTCGCTTTCTATTAATTCAGATGGAATAGCAGCGCAGTTCACTTCAATTAAAGGAAAGTTAGCTCTTTCACTTCTTTCATGCAATTGATGCGCAACCAATTCTTTTCCGGTTCCGTTTGGTCCCGTGATTAAAACTCGGGCTTCCGTTTGGGCAACCTTGTCAATCATCAGTTTAATGTGATTAATGGCTTCGCTTTCGCCAACCATTTCGTAGTTTTTGCTGACTTTTTTCTTCAGAATTTTATTCTCTACTACGAGTTGTTTTTTGTCTAAAGCGTTGCGAACCGTATTCAACAATCGATTTAAATCCGGTGGTTTTGAAATGTAATCAAACGCACCCAAACGCATCGTATTGATTGCCGTTTCCATATCGCCATGACCAGAGATCATAACCATTGGGATTTCGGGTTTGATTTTTTTGACTGCTTCCAGAACCTCAACGCCATCCATTTTGGGCATTTTGATGTCGCACAAAACCAAATCGTAATCGTTGTTTTTTATTTTTTCAAAACCTGCAACACCATCTTCGGCTTCTTCAACCTGATAGGTGTCGTTTTCTTCAGAGAGTATTTTTGTAAGTACTCTTCGAATTGCGGCTTCGTCTTCTATGATTAGTATTTTTGACATATTTTAATAATTTGTTTAATCGTTAATTTGGTTATTTGTTTAATCGATTAAACGAATAACCAAATAACCGAATTAATCTAAATTTAATATTTCAACCAGCGGTACATTTCACTCCACGTTGGTTTTTTGCCGTACATGAGTATTCCTATTCGGTATATTTTTGCGGCAAACCAAACTACAAAAAAGAAGCTTCCGAATAATAATGTTACTGATATTGCAATTTGCCACAAAGGTACGCCAAACGGAATTCGCATGAGCATTACGATTGGTGAGGTAAGCGGAATCATTGAAAAAACGACTGCAATTGTCCCGTGCGGATCATTGATAACAGTGAAAAATCCAACGTAAACGCTCAACATTAACGGCATAATGATAGGCAGAAGAAACTGCTGCGAATCCGTTTGATTATCAACTGCAGCGCCAATTGCCGCATAAAAGGAACTGTACAGAAAATAACCGCCAATGAAATAAATCACAAAGCCAACAAGGATACTTATAATGGGTAAATTCCATAATTCCTTAATATACATTTGGGCAGTTCCGGTCATTTCCTGCTGTGCAGTATGCATCAATTCAGGTGAAACGCTGGCTGTTGGTCCCACATTTACCCCAAAAAATACGGAGGCAGCAAACATTAATGACATTCCGATTATTGCCCAAATAAAGAATTGCAGCAATCCTGCTAATGAAGTTCCTATGATTTTACCCATCATCAATTGAAAGGGTTTCACCGAGGAAATTATGATTTCTACTATTCGGCTGGTTTTTTCTTCGATGACGCTTCGCATCACCATGTTTCCGTAGATGATTATGAACATCATAATAAGATATCCAAATGCGCCGCCGATGCCTATTTTGATTTCGTTAAGCCCTTTGACGCTTTCTTCACCAGATGCTTTTGTCAAGCTGATATTCACTTTTGACTGGGCATTTTTAATAGCCAATGTATCTAAATGTGCTTTTTCTAAATTGTTTTTGGTCAGTTTACTTGCTATTACATCCTGAACATTTTCAATGAATGACATACTGGGACTGCTGTTTGAAATAAACTGGATTTTACTTTCGAAATCCTTGGAATTACTCGCTTTTGGAATGTATAACAATCCTTCATAGCTTTCATTTGTGATACTGTCTTTAAGGAATTTTAAATCTATTAAAGACAAATCAAGGTATTTGTACGCTTTATTTTTATTGTTTTGCGACGTAAATTCCTTTACAAACATACCCGATTCATCATGAATAGCGATTCTTTTGGTATCTGCTTTCATGGAACTTAAATAGGCCACAAAAACGGCTATTCCCACAAATAGTAACGGACTTAAAAAAGTCATAACAATAAAAGATTTATTACGAACTTTGGCAATAAACTCTCTTTTTATAATTAATGATATGATGCTCATTTTTTAGACTGCTTAGATTTTTAGATTACTTAGATTTTTTAGAACGATTAGATTAGAAGACTGTAAAAAGTCTAACAATCTAAGAAGTCTAACCATCTATTGTGTTACTGTTTGAATGAAAATATCATTGACACTTGGGATTTTTTCTACAAAATGCGTTACCTGACCGCATTGTGTCAGGATATTCAACAATTCGTTTGGCGTGGCATTTCCGAGTTGAATTTCCAGTTTTAATTCGTTGTTCAGTGATTTAAAATTAGCTGGACCAACGGTAAATTGCTGCGTAATAGCATACATCAAACCTTCTACATTCTCCGATAAAATACCCACTTCAAAACTATTGGTTTTAAATTGTCTTTTTACATCGTCCAGTTTTCCTTCAATCAGTTTATTGGATTTGTGAATCAGCGCAATATGATCACATAATTCTTCTACGCTTTCCATGCGGTGTGTCGAAAAAATTATGGTAGCTCCTTCTTCTCTCAACGCCAGAATTTCATCTTTGATAATATTGGCATTTACGGGGTCAAAACCAGAAAAAGGTTCGTCAAAAATCAACAGCTTTGGCTTGTGCAAAACGCATACCACAAACTGAATTTTCTGCGCCATTCCTTTAGAAAGTTCTTGGATTTTCTTGTTCCACCAGCCTTGAATTTCTAATCTTTCGAACCAATACTCCAGTTGTTTTTTGGCTTCAGCCTTAGAAAGTCCTTTCATTTGAGCCAAATACAAGCATTGTTCTCCCACTTTCATCGTGTTGTACAATCCTCTTTCTTCCGGTAAATAGCCTATATATTGAACGTGTTTGGGTTGCAGTTTTTCACCATCCAAAATAATTTCACCACTGTCAGGCAATGTAATTTGATTTATAATTCGGATAAGTGATGTTTTTCCGGCTCCATTTGGACCTAAAAGTCCGTAGATACTTCCTTTGGGAACCATTAATGAAACCTCGTTAAGCGCCACATAATCACCGTATTGCTTGACAACTTTATTCACTTCAAGAATATTACTCATGCTCATTTTTTAATTGGTGTAAAAGTAAATAATTAGTACCGAAATACTTAGAATAGTTACATAAAAAACCCATCCTTATTTTAACAAGGATGGGGAATATATTTTTTAAATTAGACGCGATAAATAGCATCTAACTTTTTATTATGAAAACATGTCTTTCACTTTCTCGAAAAATGACTTGTCTGATTTTTCCGGATTTGGAATAAAATTTTCATCCGTAAGATTTTTTTCGAAAAACTGTTTTTGGTCTTTGTTCAACGTTTTTGGAGTCCAAACATTCACATGCACCAATAAATCGCCGTTTCCGTAACCATTGATACTAGGAATTCCTTTTCCTTTTAATCTCAGAATCTTACCCGATTGAATTCCTTCTTCCAGTTTGATTCTCACTTTTCCGTTTATAGCTTCGATGTCTTTCGAAATCCCAAGAACAGCTTCAGCAAAACTGATGTATAAATCGTAATGCAAATTCTCCCCTTCACGTTTCAAGAACTCATGCTCCAATTCCTCAATAGCAACAATCAAATCTCCCGGAATACTGTTTCCCGGAGCATCGTTTCCTTTATTAGAAACTTTCAATTGCATTCCGTCAACCACACCCGCAGGTATTTTTATCGAAACCGTTTCGTCTTCAAGAATCATTCCTTGTGAATCTGCTTCTGATGGTTTTCTATCTAAAATTTGACCCGAACCACTACATGTTGGACATGTAGAAGCCGATTGCATTCTGCCCAAAATTGTATTCGTAACGCGCATCACTTGTCCTTGACCGTTACATGTAGAACATGTTTTATAGGTAACTCCAGGTGCTTGAACTTTACGTTTTACTTTTACTTTTTTCTCCACGCCATTGGCAATTTCTTCCAATGTTAATTTTACTTTGATACGAAGGTTGCTTCCTTTAGCACGACGAACTCCGCCGCCTCCACCGCCTCCGAAACCACCAAAACCGCCTCCGAAAATATCACCAAACTGACTGAAAATGTCATCCATATTCATTCCGCCGTGACCACCTCCGCCAAAACCGCCTGAACCATCAAAAGCTTGGTGACCATATTGGTCGTATTTTGCTTTTTTCTGAGGATCGCTTAATACTTCGTAAGCTTCAGCAGCCAATTTAAATTTATCTTCTGCCGATTTGTCTCCAGGATTTTTGTCAGGATGAAACTGTAGTGCGTTTTTTCGGTATGCTTTTTTAATTTCAGCAGCATCAGCATTCTTTGAAATGCCTAATATTTCGTAAAAATCTTTTTTCATTTTTATTTTTTCTTTTATAAAGACACACTACAAGGCGCCTCTACGCGTAATATAAAGACAGTATTAATTCAGGATCTATTATTGACCGATAACTACTTTTGGAAAACGAATGATCTTGTCTCCTAATTTATATCCTTTTTCAAGAACATCGACAATTTTACCTTTCATTTTGTCTGACGGCGCAGGAATTTGAGTTATTGCTTCAGCAAAATCCGCATCAAAAGCGTCTCCAGCCTTTACCTCAACTTGCTCTAATCCTTTAGAAACTAAAGTGTTTTTTAATTTTTCATGAATAAGCTCCACTCCTTTTAGCAACAGTTCATCTTCTGATTTGCTTATTTCTACAATCGCTCTGTCGAAATCATCTAAAACAGGCAACATAGCAAGCAAAACTTCTTGATTAGCCGTTTTAAATAACTCGATGCGTTCTTTTGTAGTTCTTCGTTTGTAATTTTCAAATTCAGCAAATAATCGTAAATACTTGTCTTTCTCTTTGGCTAAGTCTTGTGTTAATTGCTCTTCTACACCCAATTCCTCAATAATAAGTTGCTCTCCATTGGCATTATTCTCTAATGTTGCCTCATCTATTTCTTGATCGATTTCTGTATTTTCAGTAGTCATATTGCTTGTATTTTTAAAAATATTCTTAAACTTCATTTTTATTCTTTTCTTTGGATTGCAAAAGTACTGCCAATTCTTTTAAAATGTCAAATTGTCACCTTTTTTTAGAAAATCAGCTTATAACTAATACTATTTCTAAGCCGATACTATTATTTCATGAACAAGCATTGCCCATTGTTTTGTCATTTCGAAGGAGAAGTCTTGTAATCTGAATCTTTTGATTATGATTTAGCTCCGCTGAACTTACGTTTCTCTTTCTTCGAAATGACAAAATGGATAACACAAAAATTTTAATATAATTTTAAGACTATTTCGTTAATATCTCAATAATTTTATATCTTAAAATTTAAAACAAAGTATTGTATTACAGCATTTTAAATTAAAAAAGCAATGTTTTAATTCACTATTTATCAACCTTCCCCAGGTAAATACAATAACTATCATCCGGGATTATATCATACAGTATCCCGTACAGCAACCTACTTTTATCAATAAAAACATTTCGCCCCATATCTAAGAAGATAATTTTTTTTATCTGGTTTTGATGCCAATTAGCATCAATTTGATATCTAACGGAATTATTAGTAAATTATTTAAACGAAAATAGTACTGATAAAAACGTCAATAGAATAAAAAGATTGAAAATCATGAAACCCATTAAATCCTTTAACAAAATGAAAACAATACTATTTATTTGTCTTGCCCTAGGGGTATTGACCAGTCCAAGTTTCAAAGAAAATGAATCTATAATGCCTCCCAAAAAAAATCAAGCAGCCACAAAAATAGCTGCAACAACTATGCTTGTTGGGCCAGATTGTAAAGTAGCCTTTGAAAGAAAATGTTATGGAGGAGCACCTCTTGTAGTTCTTCCTGGAGAAATAGCGGATCCATTTGATAGCAATCGCTTTTGTTCTTCCCATCCTATTTCATGCTCAATGACAGAATGTTCCGCCAGACTCAATGTAATGTTTGGTTTTCTACCAGGTTCACCAAAATCTGATTCTTGTCTACCGGCGGGTTATAGAGGCAAATAACAATATTAGCATGAGATATTTACTACTCATAATGTTGGGCATTTTACCGCTTGCCTGCTCAAAGAAGGAATCCAAAAAGACCGAAAGTTGGACCAAGGACTCTTTGGCGTTTGCTAAAGTGAGAAACTACATTAATGATCCTGCCAATTGCACAACCATTAGTTGGATGGACGCTATGTACAAAGAATTGGATACCGTAAAAGAAGGCAAACAGGTGGAAGTGAGTTGGCGTTTTAAAAACACCGGCAATAAACCATTGATTGTCGCGAACGTTACGACAAGTTGTGATTGCACCGTGGTTGACAAACCCAAAAAAGCGATAGCCACTGGTGGACAAGGAATAATAAAAGCAAAATTCAATACTAAAGATCTCCAAGGATGGCAGCGAAAAGATGTCTATGTATTAGTCAATAATAAAACTAATCTTGTTCAGACGTTGTCATTTGCCGTGAATGTAATAAAGTAAAAATATTAATCTGTAAACCAAAAAAGAAGTTTTTAATAGATTCAAAATTTTAATATAATTTTAAGACTATCTCGATATAGATTATTTAGCTTTGTTAAGGTTAAAAAAAGATTACCTCCTGAAAATTATTAATTCACCATTGACTTATATTAAAAAAAGCTCCGTTTTCTAAAACGGAGCTTTTTTTATGCTTTTACAACTAAAACTATAACAATGCGTTTTTTAAACCCTCAAAATCGACTGAAACCTGTTCCCCAGTCACTAAATTTTTAAGAGAAAAAGAATTGGAAGCCATTTCTTGTTCCCCTGCGATTACCGCAAAAGGAATCCCTCTTTTATCAGCATGCTGAAACTGCTTCGCCACTTTCGCATTATCCGGATACAATTCTACTTTTACACCTGAATTCCTTAATTCTTTTATCGCTTTCATCGCGTAAAAAGCTTCTGTATCACCATAATTAATAAACAACGCTTTGGATGTTGCGGTTACGGTTTCAGGAAATAAATTCAATTCTTCGACTACCAAATAAATTCGATCCAATCCAAAAGAAATTCCCACTCCGCTCATGTTTTTCAATCCGAAAATTCCGGTCAAATCATCATATCTTCCACCACCGCCTATGGATCCCATGGCAACTGATTTTGGCGGAGCCACTTCAAAAATGGCGCCTGTGTAATAATTCAATCCTCTGGCCAAGGTTACATCCAAATCTAAAATTGCTGTTGACAATCCTAGTTCCGTAACGTTATCACAAATAAAACGCAACTCTTCAACTCCTTTCATTCCTTCATTAGACTCAGCTAGCAAAACCGAAAGTTGATTCATTTTCTCTGAAATAGTTCCTGTGAAATTAAATAACGGCTGTACTTTCAGAATCGCTTCCTCCGAAATTCCTTTCTCCATCATTTCTTTTTTCACGCCGTCCTCGCCTATTTTATCGAGTTTGTCTAACGCAACGGTGAAATCTATTAATTTATCTGATGCGCCAATCACTTCCGCAATACCAGATAATATTTTTCGGTTATTGATTTTGATGGTTACTCCTTCTAATCCTAAAGCAGAAAAAACAGTGTCATACAACTGAACCAATTCTACTTCTTGCCACAACGATTTAGAACCTACCACATCCGCATCACATTGAAAAAACTCTCTGAAACGTCCTTTCTGCGGGCGGTCAGCTCTCCAAACGGGTTGAATTTGGTATCTTTTGAATGGAAATTCTATATCATTTTGGTGTTGCACTACGTAACGGGCAAACGGAACGGTTAAGTCATAACGCAAGGCTTTTTCGGAAATACTTGACGTTAATTTAGTGCTGTCTTTATTTTCTAAATGAGTCGCATTGGCTTTTGCCAAATAATCTCCTGAATTTAATATTTTAAAAATCAAACGATCGCCTTCTTCTCCGTATTTCCCCATTAAGGTTTCGGAGTTTTCGAACGAAGGAGTTTCTATCGGTTGAAAACCAAATTTCTCGAAATTACTTTTTATAATCTGAATGATATAGTGACGTTTTGCCACCTCAGTTGGTGAAAAATCTCTGGTTCCTTTTGGAATGCTCGGTTTTGATGCCATTTTTTTGGATTTTTAGATTATTGGATTTTTAGATCTTCGAATACGCTCAAAAAACTAATCGTAAATCAATCCCGATAACTATCGGGACGTAAATCATAAATTTGGGTGCAAATATCTTATTTTTAAAATAAATAATGCTTCTTCTAAAACAAACTTGTAACAAAAATTGTATTTTCGTGTCAAACTGCTATGATGTTAAAATTATTCAAAGAAAATATTCGAATTGCATTCGGTTCCATCAGAACTCAATTGTTGAGAACCGTTCTTACCGTGTTGATTATCGCTATTGGTATCACGGCTTTAGTTAGTATTCTTACTGTTGTTTCTGCTCTGGAAAACACTATTTCCTCTGATTTCGCATCAATGGGAGCCAATACCTTTAATATCAATCAATACGAAAACACAACTCGAAATCGCGGTGGCGGAGAAAGAGAAATAATAAATCCAATCATTTCTTACCCTGAAGCGGTCGCTTTTAAAAACAAATACAAATATCCTTTTACTGAAACTTCGCTTTCTTTTACCGCAACTACTGCTGCCGAAGTAAAATATGAATCTTCTAAAACGGATCCCGAAAATACGGTTGTTGGTGTCGATGAATTTTTTGTCACCAACTCCGGATTAGAAATCAGCTCCGGACGTAATTTTACTGGATTTGACATCGATAACAATGCTTATGTGTGTATTGTAGGTTCTGATTTTGAAAAAGAATTATTAAAAGATGTAAATCCTATTGATAAAATTATCTCGATTCGAGGAGCCAAATTTAAAGTTATTGGAGTCCTAAAAGAGAAAGGATCAACCTTTGGGAACAGTCAAGATTTAAGGATTTTAATACCTATTCAAGTGGCACGTTCCTTGTTTACAGCACCAAACATAAATTACACCATGAGCGTCATGGTTTCTAAAAAAGAATTTTTAGATAAGGCAATAGACAACGCGACAAGTACTATGCGCCGCGTTCGTAAATTAAGTCCGGTAAAAGACAATAATTTTGGAGTAGTTCGTAGTGATGACCTCATCAACAAAATCCTTGGAATCACACAATATCTGGGGCTTGCATCTTGGCTTATCGGCATCATCACCGTTCTTGGATCTTCGATTGCCTTGATGAATATTATGATTGTTTCTGTAACGGAGCGCACACGGGAAATAGGGGTTCGAAAAGCCTTGGGAGCCAAAAAAACGACAATTGCTTTTCAGTTTTTTATAGAAACTTTACTTATTGGTCAATTAGGCGGATTGGTGGGTATAATTTTTGGAATCTTAATTGGTTTTGGTATTGCAACAGCAATGAGTTTCGATTTTGTAATTCCGTGGGGCGCCATTATGTCCGCGTTTATAACCAGTTTTATCGTGGCAATCGTTTCCGGTTTATATCCAGCTGTAAAAGCGGCGAAACTGGACCCAATTGAGGCATTGCGATATGAGTAGATTGCAGTGGTCAAAGTCATTACGAGGAGTTGCGAGTTCCGATAGCTATCGGAACGAAGCAAAGCAATCACATTCAGTATTTTCGAAAACAATTTGGGCGTGACCCCATTAAAAAAAGGGGCAACTAATCATACGTGCTAGTTGCCCCTTTTCTTAATGCGGTCGGGTCATCCACGTTACAAGGTAACTAGCTCCTACCCCTCACGCACATTCCGTTTAAAACATATTCTTCTGGAAACAAATAGAATTATTAAAGACATTAACAGAAAAAGATAGAAAACTTTTAAAAACGAGCAAAATTTAGAAAACTTTGCAGAGAGGGTAGGGCTAATCTAGATTTAATTCTTTGCTAATCTCAATAATAAATTCAGAAATACACCTAATCATATTTTCTATGGCATCCTCATCAGTTACTACATTTTTACCATCTTTGGTTTTACCATTTCTATGAACTAAATCATGTCGCATCATAACATATTCATAAACTTCTCCTATATTTGGAAAATTAATTTTGAAAGTTGAGATGAACATGTTTTTAACAGAAGGTAAATTGTGATAAATAGTATCAAGCATTACTTCCATAACAGTTTGTTTAATTCTATCTTGTTGATTAAAGATTTCACGTAATTCAAACTTTCTTTTTTTAAATTCTGGATGATTTTCAACAAACCTTTGAAAATTATCTGGATTATTCATTGTTAGGTTAATAAAAACTTCAGAAAGAAAAGTTTCCATCGTTCCAATAACTCCAATACAAATTTGCCGATGTAAGACATTTGTAAGATTAGTAGGTTCTATTTTTAATTTACTTAGTTCTTTTAAATTGTCAATTTCTAAATTAAATTTTTCTAAGTGTCTATTGTTTTTAGAAATGGATTCGTATTCACTCTGATAATAATCCTCGAATTTCAATTCATAAGGTTGGATATATGCAGTAAATCCAGATTCTAAACGGTCAATCTTCAATAAAATTTCTTTCAATGAGTCTTTATCAAATACAACTCTATAAGTTTGGATTAGTCCATTCTTACAGGTATCAATAAAGAATTCACATTCTAAAAATAATAATTCTTCATAGGAAATACCAAGTACATCGGCAATAAATGGGTTTTTACCTGCTTTTATAAAATCAAAATCTAAACCACTATAATATCCCATATCTTTTTATTTTTTACTAATAAAACCCCTAGACAACGCGTACATATCTACATGCGATTTTGCAATCCGCACCCGCACTATAATTCAATTATCCCCCTTAAGCATTCTGTCATTTCCGTAAATATCTTTTCGTAATTCGATGTTTTTGAAATTCATTTTTTCAAGTAAATCAATCATTTCTATGCCTAGATATTGATTGATTTCAAAATACAATTGTCCGTTTTCAGATAGATTTTTCTGAGCCAATTCAGCTATTTTTCTATAAAAAATTAATGCGTCATTGTCTTCAACAAAAAGCGCCAAATGCGGTTCATTGTCCAATACATTTTTCTTGATTTCCTCTTTTTCTAAATTGCGAACATAAGGCGGATTAGAAACAATAATATCAAATTGTTGCCCTAACCTTTCTCCCGAAATTTCGAGATCGCCCAGGGAGACAACATCAAGAATGTTTTGATTGATAAAAGTAACGTTTACGGCATTTATCTCGGCATTTTTTTGGGCTGTAGCCAAAGCCTTTTCAGAAACATCAATTGCAAAAACTGTAGCATTTGGAAGATTTTTTGCCAATGAAATGGCAATACAACCGCTTCCAGTTCCAATGTCCAGAATCCTTAGTCCCGAAGTTTCGGGATTAGACTCTTGGATTATTAGATTATTAGATATAATCCAATCAACCAATTCCTCGGTTTCGGATCTTGGAATCAAAACGTTCTCATTGACTTCAAAATCCAATCCATAAAAACTCGTTTTCCCTAAAAGATATTGTACTGGAATTTCCTGTTTCAATTGTTCTAAAATGGAATTCCAAACTACAATTTCCGCTTCCGAAAAAACCAAATCAGTATGCAACGCCAAGTCTATTCTTTTCAGTTTATGTTTTTCTTCTAAAATTAAATAGAAAAAACTCTCCGCTTCTCCAGCATCATAAATTGGAGTCAGTTCTTGAATAAATTGGGTTCTGTATTCTTTAATTTTCATTTTAAGGTGTAGATTGTCTGGATTAAAGTAATCAATTCAAAACTTATAACTCTTTCAGCATCCAAACAGGACAACTGGTATGCCCAGTGCTTCCCATTGGAGAACAAATGTTTTCAAAACCTACTTTCTTGTACAGTTTTTGAGCATCAAGCATAAAAGGCATTGTTTCCAAATAGCATTTTTCAAAACCAAAATCTTTGGCACTTTGTAAACACTTGTCCATCATTTGGCTACCTATTCCAAGACCTCTGGTTTCCGGCAGAAAATACATTTTTTGAAGTTCGCAGATGCTTTCAGCTTCATTTTCAAGTGGCGCAACACCGGCAGAACCAACAATTTTCCCGTCCTTTTCTACAACATAATAAACGGATTTAGGTTTATTGTATTCCTCAAACATTAAATCCAAATATGGATCTTCATAGGCCGTTCCTACTTTTGGAATATTTAATTCGTCAAAAACTGCTCTTATCAATGCAGCAACCGCTTGATTGTCCTCTTTTTTTATTTTTCTAATGCTGTAATTTTCCATTTTTATCAAAAACTAATTTTATATGCAAAAGTAGAAATTGTTTAGTGTTATTTTAGAAAGTTTCAAAACTAATCCCGAAGTTTCGGGGCTAAACCCAAAATAACTACTTTTGTGTTGTGAAAATACATGAAAAATACATCCGACGATGCATCGAATTAGCCAAAAATGGTTTGGGAACAACGTATCCAAATCCTTTGGTAGGCAGTGTCATTGTTTATGAAGACAAAATCATTGGCGAAGGCTGGCATAAAAAATCGGGAGAACCACACGCCGAGGTAAACGCTGTGAATTCCGTAAAAGACAAATCGTTGTTGAAAAAAGCGACTATTTATGTGAGTTTAGAACCGTGTAGTCATTTTGGCAAAACGCCGCCTTGTTGTGATTTGATTATAAAAAATAAAATTCCAAATGTCGTTATAGGAACTGTTGACCCCAATGTAAAAGTGGCGGGAAACGGAATCAAAAAACTAATGGAAGCCGGAATACATGTTACCGTAGGTATTCTTGAAGAGGAATGTCATGAACTTAATAAAAGGTTCTTTACATTTCACGAAAAGAAAAGACCTTATATTATTTTGAAATGGGCCGAAAGTCAAGATGGTTTTATCGCACCTAAGGAAAAATCAGAAAAAAAACCCGTCTGGATTACAAATTCTTATTCGAGACAATTGGTACATAAATGGCGAACAGACGAGCAAGCCATTCTGGTGGGAACTCAAACTGCCATTGATGATAATCCAAAATTAAATGCACGGGATTGGTCCGGAAACAATCCGATTAGAGTAGTTTTAGACCAAAATAATCGCATTCCTGAAGACAATCATATATTTGACAATCACGTTAAAACTATCCTATTTTCTAAATCAAAACAACCTATTGAAAAAGAAAATAGTATCTTTGAGTATATTGATTTTGAACAAAATATAGCAACCCAAATAATACAATCGCTATATCAACATCAAATTCAATCCATTATTATTGAAGGAGGACGACAAACCTTACAGACATTTATTGATGCCAATCTTTGGGACGAAGCTAGAATATTTGTTGGAAACGTACAATTTAAGGAAGGAATTAAAGCCCCGATACTAGATAAAAACCAGTTCAAAAAGCAATCGATTGGTAATGATGAATTAATACTATCTAGAAACTATGATTAATACTATAATTTTTGATTTTGGAGATATTTTTATCAATTTAGACAAAGAAGCTCCTATTGTCGAGTTTTCTAAATTAGGTTTAAAAGAATGGACTGAGGATTTAGATCAACTCAACCTATCATTTGAAAAAGGAAAAATTTCTGAACTTCAATTCATTGAAGGCTTCCAGAAACATATGCCTAAAGCTTCAATAGATGAGATCAGGAATGCATGGAATACCATTTTATTGGATTTTCCATTGTACAGACTTGAATTTTTGCAAATGCTTTCGCAAAAATACCGTTTGTTTCTGTTAAGCAATACGGATGCAATCCACATCGATAGATTTCAGCACAAAGCCGGAATAACTTTTTACAGAGAATTTTATCAATGTTTTGAAAGAGTTTATTTTTCTTTTGAGTTAGGTATGCGAAAACCCGAAGCCGAAATTTTCAATTACTTGGTAAAGCAACATGAGTTAACTCCAAAACGCACTTTATTTATTGATGACAAAAAAGAAAATACAGATGCGGCACTTGCATTAGGATTTCAAGTTTGGAATTTGCAAGTGGGAAAAGAAGATGTCGTTCATTTATTTGACAAAAAAATAATTTAGAAAAAATAATTTAAAAAAATCAATGACAATGACGTTTTGAAATTGAAATTGATTTTTGAAATTGATATTGATATTGATATTGCCATTGAACTTGAACTTGAAAGACACCTACAACACTATTGAATTTTCTTCTAAAGAATTATTATTCAAAGAAAAAAATAGTAAATTTTTTGGTTATGCATTTCCAATTCAATCTGAAGAAGAAGTAAAACCACTAATCGAAACCTTACGAAAACAACATCCCAATGCAGGACATTTTTGTTATGCGTACCAAATAGGGGCTGATACGGTAACTTATAGAGCAAATGATGATGGCGAACCCAGCAATAGCGCAGGAATGCCTATTTATGGACAAATTCAGTCTTTTTCAGTGACCAATCTACTTATTGTTGTAGTCCGAATATTTGGTGGTGTGAAATTAGGCGCTGGAGGATTAATCTCTGCTTATAAAACGACCGCACAAATGGTTCTTGAGACCTGTGAAATTGTCGAAAAAACGATAGATATTCATTTTACAATCACATTTGATTATAAAAATATGAATAAAGTAATGCGGGTAATCAAGGAAAAAAAGCTGGAAATTGTAAGTCAAGAAATGGAAATAAATGAAATTTCAGCACTTCCAATGGGGAAAATAGAGCTAAAAACCCGAAAAAAAAATGCCGAAATGGTATTCGACATTTTTAATTCAATGTTTGAAATCGACATAAAACGACTCTAATTTCTACTAAAAATTGCTTTTTTTATAATTTATTCTATTGTTTTTAAGAGTTCTAAAATATAATCCGGCGGAGCGGTAGGACGACCTGTTTTTAAAGACACAAAAACCAAAATAAATTGGGCAGTTGTTAATAACTCATCAGAGTCATTATAAATAGCGCAATCAAATTCTATCTTCACAGAACTCTGACTTTTGAAAACAGTGTGAACCGTAAGCAACTCATCATACCGAGCTGATTTTTTATAATTTATATTCATGGAAACAATAGGAAGCGCAATCCCACTTTCTTCCATGCTTTTATAGGAAATCCCTTTGTCTCTAAGCCATTCCACCCTTCCTATCTCAAAATAAGGGATGTAATTTCCGTGATATACAACGCCCATTTGATCCGTTTCAGAGTAGCGTACCCTAACTTGTATTTGATGATCTTTCACTAATTATGTATTAAAATTTTTAAATTTAAAAAGCTCCTTACAACAATAATTCGGAAAATTATTGTCCAATATATTTTTTTTTACAGAAATTTGTTCACATATTTGTTACCCCGATAAATAATAAGAAAACATCTTTTTTTTTGTAAGATAACAATTACCAATTAAAAATAATTTAACAGAATATATGAACAAAACTGCTCAATCAGTATGGGAAAACTGTTTGTCTTTTATAAAAGACAACATTCAGGATCAAGCTTACAAAACTTGGTTCGAACCAATCAAATCAGTTGAGCTAACCGATAACGCATTATATATTCAAGTTCCAAGTAAATTTTTCTACGAATGGTTAGAAGAACACTATGTAAAATTACTAAAAGTGGCACTTACCAAAGAACTTGGAAAAAACGCTAAGTTACTTTATAAAATTAGAATGGAAAACACTTATGGCAACAAACAACCGTTTACGGAACAATTGCCAAGTGCCAATAGAGTTCCTATGAAGCCTCAAGAAGTTGATGCTCCATTCAAAAACTTAAACCCAGAATTAAAAAATCCATTTGTAATCCCGGGAATCCGAAATTTAAAAATCGAATCCCAACTGAATGCAAATTACAGTTTTGATAATTTTTTAGAAGGAGATTCTAATAGATTAGCCCGTTCTGCGGGTATGGCTGTTGCCAATAAACCTGGAGGAACTTCCTTTAATCCGTTGTTGATTTTTGGAGGAGTTGGTCTAGGAAAAACACACTTAGCACATGCTATTGGTGTGGAAATAAAAGACAAATACCCGGAAAAAACTGTTTTATACATTTCAGCGGAGATTTTCACGCAACAATATATTGACTCGGTAAAGAAAAACAACCGAAATGATTTCATACATTTCTATCAATTAATTGATGTTTTAATTATTGATGATGTTCAGTTCCTTTCCGGAAAATCTGGAACTCAGGATGTTTTCTTCCATATTTTCAATTATTTACATCAAAATGGCAAACAGGTAATCTTGACATCTGACAAGGCGCCAGTTGACATGCAAGATATTGAACAACGATTATTATCTCGTTTCAAATGGGGATTGTCTGCAGAATTGCACCAACCGGATTATGAAACCAGAATTTCTATCCTAAAAAATATATTGTACAGAGATGGTGTTGAAATCCCTGAAGAAATAATAGAATATGTTGCCCGTAACATCAAATCGAATGTAAGAGAACTGGAAGGAGCCATCATTTCCTTGATTGCGCAATCTTCATTTAATAAAAAAGAAGTTACGCTGGAACTTGCTAAAAGTGTTGTTGAAAAATTTGTTAAAAATGTAAAACGAGAAATTTCTATCGATTACATTCAAAAAATTGTTTCGGATTACTTCCAATTGGATTTAGAAACATTGCAATCAAAAACCAGAAAAAGACACGTTGTTCAAGCCAGACAATTGGCAATGTTTTTTGCAAAAAAATTCACAAAAGCATCTTTAGCAAATATTGGTTCTCAAATTGGGGACAGAGATCACGCTACCGTATTACACGCATGTAAAACCGTTGATAATTTAGTTGCTACCGACAAACAATTCAAGAAATTTGTTGAAGATATCAATAAAAAATTAACGCTGTAAACGCATCATGTCCGTGAAAATTTTAATGGTCTGTTTGGGCAATATTTGTCGATCACCCTTAGCCGAAGGCATATTAGCCTCAAAGCTCCCAAAAAATAAATTCAAAGTTGATTCAGCAGGAACTGGACCTTGGCACGTTGGCCATACTCCGGATGACCGATCCATTGCTGTAGCAAAAAAAAACAAAATAAGTATTTCAGATCAAAAAGGAAGACAATTCAGTAAATCTGATTTCGATTCATTTGATTACATCTATGTAATGGATAATTCTAATTATGACGATGTTATTCAGCTTGCCGAAACCCAAGAACAAAAACAAAAAGTACAACTGATTTTAAATGAATTATTTCCCAACGAAAAGGTAGATGTTCCAGATCCGTATTTTGGTTTACCCAATGGATTTGAAATAGTTTATAACATGCTTGATGAAGTTTGCGATATAATTGCAAAAAAATTAATAGACAAACATCAATAATCCTTTGGATTTAAAAATTTCCATAGGAAAAAATCAATAAAAATTTACTCTAGAAACGTAAAACTACAGCAATGCAAACAACTACTTTATTAGGAAAACTATACTTAATCCCTACTACAATGGGCGATTGCGATCCAATGGATGTGTTGCCTCAAACCGTAAAAAGAAGTATTGATTTCATAGATTATTATATTGTTGAAAATGAAAAAACAGCCCGAAAATCCATTAAAGGTGTAAATCCTGAAAAGAAACAATCGGAGCTAAAACTTTTTGTATTAAACAAACATACCGAAACCAAAGAGCATTTAGATTTCATAAAACCTTTATTAGAAGGGAAAAACATGGGATTAATGAGCGAAGCAGGCTGCCCTGGTGTTGCTGATCCCGGTGCCGTTATTGTAAAATTGGCACATGAAAAAGGAATCCAAGTTGTACCGTTAGTTGGGCCTTCTTCTATTCTTTTGGCTATGATGGCTTCTGGAATGAATGGACAAAGTTTTACGTTTAATGGCTACTTGCCTATTGAAAAAGGAGAAAAAAAGACAGCTCTGAAAAATTTGGAAAAATTATCTCAGGATAAAAACCAATCTCAAATTTTTATAGAGACTCCGTATCGAAATAATAAAATGCTGGAAGATATTTTACAGGCTATAAATCCCGCAACTCATCTTTGTATTGCAACTGATATTACTTTACCTTCAGAATATATCAAAACCATGCGAGCTTCTGATTGGAAAAAAACAAAAGTGGATTTACACAACCGTCCTACTATTTTCATCATTCACAAAATGTAATATTTCTGATTTTTGACTTTAAAACCGAGTTCAAAATCTTATTTAGGGATCAATCGCTATCAAAACAACCCTAAAATACTTCTTTTTTAGCGCTACAATTTCATTTAAAAATTAAACTTTTCGAAAGGTTTCCTCCTGCTTATTAAATAACCTAAAGGATTACTTCCCAAAAGGTTCATTTTTATTTCGAAATAGCAAATACTTCGTTATTTCTTCGATATTGCAAATGGATTTTCCTGCTAAAAAATTCGAACAAAATCCCTGTTTACATTAACATTATTTACAAAAAAGTTAACCCGTGTACCTATGAAAAAAAGGTAACTTTACTACTGCCCACAGTCGTTTTTTGATTTAAAATTCAAAAAAAATAAAACTACTGATGTTATGAATTATAATGACTTAAATAAATTGCAAAAAACAAAAAGGGGAAGAAATGAATTAAGCCTTAACAGTTCATTTAATCATTAATGTATTGTGTATAAGATCATTAATTTAAAAGCAAAATATCATGAAATCATATATAATTGTTTTATTTTTTTTAAGCATAAGTACCATTTATTCTCAGGATAAAGTAATTGATTCAGGGCAAGGGAATATTAAAATGGTAAATTTACCAGGAGTTGTAATTAAAAGTGCCGGTAAAGATTTTTCCATATACTTACCTGATAGAAACCCCGATAAAAGCGTAAGAGCACTTGAAGAAAAATTCATTGCCTATGATTTAGGGAGAGATTATGAAGGATTTGAAAATTATTTGGTAATTATGGAAACCAGTAAAGGATCATTGACTGCAACATATAATGAAAATGGTAAATTGACTAGTGTTATTGAAAATTATAAAAATATAAAACTTCCAAATAGTGTAATTTATTCCATTTACAAAACATATCCAGGTTGGCAGATTGTAAATGACAAGTATTTATATTCTCAAAAAGAAGGTGATATCATTAAAAAAGAGTACAATCTTAAAATAAAGAAAGGTAATGAAGTTCGTAAATTAATTGTCAAACCAGATGGTGAAATTGTTAAAGAAAATTAAACTACTAATAACCATAAAGGAAAAGCTACCGAATTGGTAGCTTTTCCTTTAGAATACGATTTAGCAAATAAATAAGAAAGGCAAGAACTCAAATTTTTGATAATTATCAGTCCGTAAAAAATTAAAATTAGGATAAAACCAGTACTTTTATAAAAGTAATCAATGTTATTTTTAATGAGTAAACTACCCAATATCAGCACGAGTATTTTTACGGTTATGTCAAAAATGGCAGCTGAATATAACGCCATCAATCTTTCACAAGGTTTTCCAAACTTTCCTGTTGACGAAAGATTGACTGATATAGTAGCCAAACTGGCTAAAGAAAATGTTCATCAATACACACCAATGTCTGGTTACGCGCCATTATTATCAAAAATAGCGACACTGGTTAATACCTCCTACGGAAGAACCATGCAACCGGAAACGGAATTGTTAGTTACCGCCGGAGCCACCCAAGCCATTTTCACCACTATAACGGCTTTAGTAAAAAATAATGATGAAGTAATTATCTTAGATCCAAGTTATGATTGCTATGAAGCACCCGTATTATTGTGCAACGCAAATCCGGTTCGAGTGGCACTGAACGATGATTATACTCCAAATTGGGAAGTTATCGAAAAAGCGTGTACGTCAAAAACCAAAATGATTATCATTAATAATCCGCATAATCCAACGGGAAAAATTTTAACGGATTCCGATTTTGAAGCCTTGGAAATCCTGTTGGAAAAATATCCTGATATCGTACTTCTTTCTGATGAAGTTTATGAATACATCACTTTCGAGGAAAAACATATTTCGGCTCATACGCGGGAAAAACTATTAAATCGTAGTGTAATAGTTTCCTCTTTTGGAAAATCATTCCATGTTACGGGATGGAAAGTGGGCTATTTAGTAGCTCCTGAATACTTAATGAAGGAAATCAAAAAAGTACATCAGTTTTTAGTTTTTAGCGTTAATAGTATTTGTCAGGTTGCCATTAGCGAGTATTTGGACATCGTTTCTATAGCTGAAATCGGGAAATTATATCAGGAAAAACGGGATTACTTTAGACAATTATTAAAAGACAGCCGCTTCGAACTCATGCCGTGCGAGGGAACTTATTTTCAGGTGGCTTCGTATGCTACTATTTCAAATGAGAATGATATTGATTTTTGCAAACGTCTCATTATTGAACATGGCGTGGCTGCAATTCCTATTTCTACTTTTTATGCCGATGGAAAAGACCTCAAATTAATACGTTTCTGTTTTGCCAAAGACAATACAACGCTGGAAGAAGCCGCTAAAAGATTGTGTGTTATTTAAAAGAAACGATTTTGTTTTTTTATTATGCATGCATACTATTTAATTTATTATATTTACAATAAAAAAAATATCAAAATATGAGTTATACAGATAAAATGTTACGTGACGATGCCCTGAAAGGCAAAGTGATTGTAGTAACCGGAGGCGGAAGCGGTTTAGGAAAAGCAATGACTAAATATTTTCTGGAATTAGGTGCACATGTTGCCATTACTTCCAGAGATTTAGAAAAACTAAAAAACACCGCTGCAGAACTGGAAACTGAAACAGGCGGAAAATGTCTTCCAATTCAATGTGATGTGCGTCATTATGAAGAAGTGGAAAATATGCTCCAAGAAGTTTTAAAAGCTTTTGGCAAAGTTGATGTTTTACTGAATAATGCTGCCGGAAATTTCATTTCTCCAACCGAAAGATTATCTGCCAATGCTTTTGATACTGTAATTGATATTGTTTTAAAAGGTACCAAAAACTGTACACTAGCTTTTGGAAAACATTGGATTGACACCAAACAAAAATCATCTACCATTTTAAATATTGTAACGACTTACGCTTGGACAGGTTCTGCTTATGTGGTGCCTAGCGCTACTGCAAAAGCTGGAGTTTTGGCCATGACACGAAGTCTTGCGGTAGAATGGGCAAAATACGGAATTCGTTCTAATGCAATTGCACCGGGACCATTCCCTACTAAAGGCGCTTGGGACCGATTGTTACCAGGCGATTTAGCCGAGAAATTTGATATGGCTAAAAAAGTACCGTTAAAACGTGTAGGAGATCATCAGGAATTAGCCAATTTAGCGGCTTATTTAGTTTCTGATTTTTCAGCGTATGTAAATGGGGAAGTCGTTGTTATTGACGGTGGCGAATGGCTGAAAGGCGCCGGACAATTTAATATTCTGGAGGCTATTCCTGAAGAACTTTGGGATCAGTTGGAAATGATGATCAAAGCAAAGAAGAATAAATAATAGTTTTTTATAAAATAACAAAAGAGAGTCACATGGCTCTCTTTTTTGTTTCTGCTAATTTTCATTATTCTCCAAGGCAAGTAAAATTTCACTTTTCAGCAAGCCGCTCCCACCGCCATAATGCTGAACAATAACTATATTTGGATTCTGCTTATTGAAAAAAGCACATAAATTAGTTTCGCTTTCTTCCTGAATTCCGGAACCCAACAATACAAGGGAAAAAAATTTTTTTAGAAAAATATCCTTCGCTTCTTCATCATTCATAACGCCTACTCCATTCCAATTCTCGTTTGCATTTATTAATCGAACTACAGTTGCCAAAATTTCCAGATGTCTTCCTATGTATAAAATATTTATGGTTTCCATCATTCCACTTTTAAAAAACACAAACCCCAAAAGAAATAACCTTTTGAGATCTGTGTTTGTTTACTTTAAATTATTGTTGCAAAAATTGCAATTCGATATTCAAACGAACTTCTTCGCTTACTAAAACACCACCTGTTTCAAGAGCAGAATTCCAGTTTAATCCCCAATCTTTTCTGTTAATTTTTCCTTCTAATGAAAGAGCCATTTTGGTATTTCCCCATGGATCTTTCATTAATCCTCCATATTCTGCAGCTAATTTTACCGATTTTGTAACGCCGTGTAAGGTTAAATCTCCAACCAATTCATATTCACCTTCATTAATTTTAGTGAAAGAAGTAGCACTAAATTTAATTTCTGGAAATTGTGCAGCATCAAAAAAATCCGGACTCAATAAATGCGTATCTCTATCTGCATTTCCTGTTGTTATGGAATCAATTGCTCCGGTAAATTCAATTTTTGCATTTTCAAAATCATCGTCTTCTGATTCAATCGTTGCATCGAATTTTGAAAATTTACCTGAAATAGTAGTGAACATCATGTGTTTCACTTTAAAACCAATTTCTGAGTGTGCTGGGTCAATTACCCATTTTGTTGTTGACATAGTATTCTTATTTATTATTAGTTATTCTATTATTCATTTATTTGATTACAATTTCATCGGTACTTCCATCAATAGGATTTCGGCATTAGCTGAATTAGCGGTAATTTTAATCGAATTGGTATCCCAAATTCCTAATCCGTCACGTTCATTTAAAGCGATGTTTCCAATCGTGAAATCCCCTTTTAAAACAAAAGCATATATTCCATTTCCTGGTTTTTTCAATTCATACGAAGTAGAAAAACCATTGTCAAACTTCCCAATATGAAACCAAGCATCCTGATGAATCCAAACCCCTTCGTCTTCTGGATCTGGAGATAAAATTTGCTGTAATTTATTGTGACGATCATTTAAATCTAAAGTGATTTGGTCATAACGAGGCGTTACATTTTTCTGATTTGGATAAATCCAAATCTGCAAAAATTTAACCAACTGATCTTTGTTTTTATTGTACTCACTGTGAAAAATTCCGGTACCGGCGCTCATCGCCTGAATTTCCCCTTCTTTGATTATGGTAGTATTTCCCATACTGTCTTGATGTTCTAAATCACCTTCGAGCGGAATAGAAATAATTTCCATATTGTCATGCGGATGTTTCCCAAAACCCATTCCCTGATTGACTCTGTCATCATTCAGAACGCGCAGCACGCCAAAATTCATACGCTCCGGATTTTGATAATTTGCAAAACTAAAAGTATGATAGGATTCTAACCAACCGTGATTAGCATGACCACGGGTATTTGCTTTATGCAAAATGGAATGCGTAATTGTTCCGTCTGTTATTTTATCTGTATTTTCCATTGTTCTGTTGTTTAATAGTATGATGCAAAGTTGCGTCAAAAAAAAGGCGCATGCATTGAACTAGGACAAGAAATGAAAAATAACGAGAGTTTAGTGTTTGGTGATTCTGGTTCTTATTTTACTTAAAAACTCGGCAGAAATACCCAAATAGGAAGCAATGTAATGCTGGGCAACGCGCTGTGAAAGTGTGGGATAATGGTCGAGAAACTCCAAATATTTCTCGGTGGCAGTTTTAGAAATGGTATTGAATAAGCGTTCTTGAGTAACCGCAAGATTGCGTTGCATTAGGATCCGGAAAGCGCGTTCAAACTTGGGTGCTTTGGCAAATAATTCTTCTTTTGTGTCTGGACTAAACATAAAAAATTCACAATCTTCCAATGTTTCAATATATACCCGACTCGGTTTATCTTCATAAATACTAAAAGAAATATCGCTCACCCAGGCATTTTCGATGGCAAATTGTAGAATAACTTCAAAACCATTCGCATCAATATAATATTTCCGGACACAACCTTTGATAACAAAAGCTTCAAAATTGCACATCTCGCCTTCATGGAGCAAAATCGTTTTCTTAGGAACGGATTTATATTCCAATAAAGAATTAAAAATTTCTAATTCTTTCGGTTCAAAAGTGACATAGCGACTTATGTTTTTATTGATTTGTGAATACAAAGCAGTCTGTTTTAGAAACTAAAGATAGAAAAAAATGTCAATTAATAACCGCCAATAAATATATTAAATTAGCAAGATTTCCACAAAAAACAAAATCCACTCCCAATTAAATTCCTATTTTTGTCGGGATAAAATACATAACAAAAAAATTATGCTCATTATAGGAATTGCAGGTGGTACAGGAAGCGGAAAAACAACCGTTGTACATCAAATTATGAATGAATTACCAGAAACCGAAGTAGGAATTATTTCGCAAGACTCGTATTATAAAGAAAATCACGGACTGTCATTTGATGAAAGAGCATTAATTAATTTTGATCATCCGCGTGCCATTGATTTCGAATTATTGGTAAATCACCTTAAAGAATTAAAAGAAGGAAACAACATTAATCAACCCGTTTATTCGTTTGTAACGCACAATAGAACGGACGATACCGTTTTCACACATCCCCGAAAAGTGATGATTGTGGAAGGGATTTTAATTTTGGCAAATCCCGAATTAAGGGAATTATTTGATGTAAAAATATACGTTCATGCTGATTCTGACGAACGATTAATCCGACGTATGAAACGCGATATCGCTGAACGTGGCCGAGATATGCATGAAGTAATCAACAGATACCAAACAACATTGAAGCCAATGCACGAACAGTTTATAGAACCAACCAAAGCATTTGCAGACATTATTATACCAAACGACAAATACAATACGGTCGCCATTGATGTAGTTCGTGCGGTAATAAATCAAAAAATTCTATAATTTAGTTGTAATTTTAGTGTAATAATTATTAGGAGCTATTTCCCGCTTTCCGTTTCAATCTTTTAGGATGTGAATCTTCCTTCGTCATCATCACCTACTAAAAGGATTTTCACTGTAATCGGGGCTAAAAAAAATAAAAAATGACAAATCCGTATAAAGACAAACCTTGGTTTAAATTTTTAAGTAACAAATATGTCTGGGTCTTGTTATTTTTTGCTACTTGGATGATTTTTCTGGATAACTATTCTTATTTCGGACATCGTGTTTTAGACAAACAAATCAACGAATTGGAAGACAATGCAAATTATTATAAAGAAGAAATAAAAAAAGACCAAGAGAATATCAAGCAATTAAAAAATTCAGAACAGATAGAAAAATACGCCCGAGAAAAATACTATATGAAAAAAGATAGTGAAGATATTTATATCATTGAATTCGAAGGCGACACGATTGAAAAATAAAACACCAAGTTTCGGTTCGTTCTTCTTTGGAGAAGGCTGGGATTAGGAAAACCATAAACAAAATGACAACAAATCTTTTCGATGATTTCAATCCCATTTCCTCCAAACAATGGAAACAAAAAATTCAGTTTGAACTCAATGGAGCTGATTATAATGAAACCTTAGTTTGGAATTCTCCCGAAGACATCCAGGTGAAACCTTTTTATCACAAAGATGAGTTCTCAAAAGTTTTTTCGGTAACTACAAAAGCGACAAATTTCAGAATTTGCCAAAACATATTTGTTTACGATATTGATAAATCAATCGAAAGAGCATTAGATTCCTTGAGTCGCGGTGCTGACAGCCTTCGTTTTACAATAGAAAACGAATCGATTGATGTTACCAATCTATTGGAGAAATTACCTTTAGAAAAAGTTACCGTTTACTTTCATTTGAGTTTTATCTCAATCGATTTCGTCAAAAAAATTGATGCTTTTGCAAAGAAAAACAACACTACCATTTTCTGTAATCTGGATCCGATTGGGCAATTAGCCAAAGACGGAAACTGGTTTGCAACCAAAGAAAAAAGCAATTTTGACACCCTGAATTTACTTTCGGCAACAACAACATCTGTATCGTTAATAAGTATCAATGCTGCATTGTATCAAAATGCCGGTGCCAACATGGTGCAGCAAATTGCCTATAGTTTAGGACAGGCCAATGAATATTTTAATAGAATTGAAGCTATAAATAAACCTATTGTTTTTGAAGTTGCCGTTGGGACAAATTACTTTTTTGAAATTGCAAAACTACGCGCGTTGCGATTACTTTTTAATGTGATTGCCAAAGAATACAACCACAACTTAGATTGTAACATCATCGTTTCGCCTACAAAAAGAAACAAAACCTTATACGATTATAATGTAAACATGTTGCGTACCACAACTGAATGTATGAGTGCGATTATTGGCGGAGCTGATGCTATTGCTAATTTACCTTACGATGCGTTGTATCATAAAGACAATGAATTTGGGGATCGAATCGCGAGAAATCAATTGTTGATTCTCAAAAATGAAAGTTACTTTGACAAAGTTAATAATCCGGCTGACGGCAGTTATTATATAGAAAATCTTACCAATCAATTAGCTGAAAAAGCATTGGCTTTATTCAAAGATATTGAGGCTAATGGCGGTTTCCTGAAACAACTTAATGATGGAATCATCAAAAGAAAAATTCAGGAAAGTGCAGATACAGCTCAGGAATTATTTGATACTGGGAAAGAAATTTTATTGGGAACAAACAAACATCCCAACAAACAGGATAAGATGAAACATGATTTAGAGCTGTTCCCTTTTGTAAAAGTCAAACCAAGAAAAACATTGATTACACCAATAATCGAAAAACGTCTGGCAGAAAAAATAGAACAGGAACGATTGGATCTTGAATAGTCAGTCAGACTTTGTTATTTGATTTTAATACCATTGGAAAAGAGTATATTTACTTTACTAAAAAAACAAAATAATGGAAGCCATAAGACAAATCGTTAAGGTGAAAAATCACAAAATAAATATCACACTGCCCGATGATTTTAATGCTGATGAAGTAGAAGTGATTATTCTTCCTAAATCGAATAATGTGGAAATCCCTCAATGGCAAATGGACCAAGTTAGAGAAAGAACGGAGAAATATCTTAAAAATCCTTCTTCAGCTCAAGACATTGATGATTTTCTAAAAGAAATTGACGGTGAAATATAAAATTGTAATTGTAGAGGAAGCTAAACTTGATTTCAAAACAACTTTGGATTGGTACAAAAGCATTCAGCCTAAACTAGGAGAGAGGTTCACCAAGTCTTTTAGAGAAAGTTTAAAAATAATTAAGTTAAATCCGCTACTGTTTCAAATAAGATATGACAATACCAGAGTGGCTTTGATTGAAAATTTTCCATACTTAATTCATTTCAATAGTTACAATAACAAAATTGTAATTAAAGCTATTTTTCATACATCTAGAAATACTGAAATATGGATTGAAAGGAATTAAAAATTTCAAAAAACCTATAATCTTTGTGATAAAACAAATGAAAAGAAAAGATTTACAACATATAAAATTAGAAAGTACACCGTTGAAAGTGGAGAATGAAAATTCTTTGGCTGATGCATTTCTCACCGCAGAGGGAATCGAACTAAAACCAACGTATTCGGAACAAGATATTGATGATCTCAAGCATCTTGATTTTGGAGCTGGTTTTGCACCAAATTTACGTGGACCTTACGCTACGATGTACGTCCGCCGACCTTGGACTGTGCGTCAATATGCAGGATTTTCGACTGCCGAAGAAAGCAATGCTTTTTACAGAAGAAACCTGGCTGCGGGTCAAAAAGGACTTTCCATCGCTTTTGATTTACCGACACATCGCGGCTATGATTCCGATCATGAACGTGTGGTAGGCGATGTCGGAAAAGCGGGAGTTGCTATTGACTCCGTGGAAGACATGAAAGTATTATTCGACCAGATTCCGTTGGATGAAATGTCAGTTTCCATGACGATGAATGGCGCTGTTTTGCCTATTATGGCTTTCTATATTGTTGCCGCCGAAGAACAAGGCGTAAAACCTGAGTTACTTTCCGGGACGATACAAAATGACATTCTGAAAGAATTCATGGTGCGTAATACGTATATTTATCCGCCAACCCCTTCGATGAAAATCATTGCTGATATTTTTGAATTTACCAGCAAAAAAATGCCCAAATTCAACTCGATTTCTATTTCTGGATATCACATGCAAGAAGCGGGAGCCACTGCTGATATTGAATTGGCTTACACTCTGGCTGATGGATTGGAATACATTAGAACAGGATTAGCAACCGGAATGAAAATTGATGAGTTTGCTCCAAGATTATCTTTTTTCTGGGCGATTGGAATGAACCATTTTATGGAAATTGCCAAAATGCGTGCCGGTAGAATGATATGGGCGAAATTGGTGAAACAATTCGAACCAAAAGACGATAAATCTTTAGCATTACGAACCCATTGTCAAACTTCGGGTTGGAGTTTAACAGAGCAGGATCCTTTTAACAATGTAGCCAGAACCTGTATTGAAGCAGCCGCAGCCGCTTTTGGAGGAACACAATCTTTACATACCAATGCTTTGGATGAAGCCATAGCTTTACCAACGGATTTCTCGGCAAGAATTGCCAGAAACACACAGCTTTATTTACAAGAAGAAACTAAAATCACTAAAACAGTAGATCCCTGGGCAGGCAGCTATTACGTAGAAAGCTTGACGAATGAAATTGCCGAAAATGCTTGGAAGCTTATTGAAGAAGTGGAAGAACTGGGCGGAATGACCAAAGCCATTGAATCTGGAATTCCAAAATTGCGCATCGAGGAAGCGGCGGCCAGAAAACAAGCCAGGATTGACAGCGGTCAGGATATTATTGTGGGCGTAAATCAATACCGATTAGACAAAGAAGATCCTTTACAGATTCTGGATGTGGATAACCAAATGGTTCGCAAGCAACAATTGGAACAATTAGACCGAATCAAAGCGACCCGAGATACAGAAAAAGTACAAAATTCACTAAAAAAACTAACCCTTTGTGCGCAAACAGGAGAAGGCAATTTACTGGAAATTGCCGTTGAGGCTGCTAGAAACCGAACAACATTAGGAGAAATCAGTGATGCACTGGAAGCGGTTTTTGGAAGATACAAAGCACAAATTAAATCCTTTAGCGGTGTGTATAGTAAAGAAATAAAAGACGACAAAAGTTTTGAAAAAGCAAAACAATTAGCAGATGAATTTGCTAAACAAGAAGGACGTCGCCCTCGAATAATGATTGCCAAAATGGGACAAGACGGGCACGATCGTGGGGCAAAAGTTGTGGCTACCGGTTATGCTGATGTAGGTTTTGATGTAGACATTGGTCCACTTTTTCAAACCCCAGCCGAAGCTGCCAAACAAGCAGTAGAAAACGACGTTCATATTCTGGGGGTTTCCTCTCTTGCGGCAGGACACAAAACCCTTGTCCCGCAAGTAATTTCAGCGCTAAAAAAATACGGTCGGGAAGATATTATGGTGGTTGTAGGCGGAGTTATTCCTGCACAAGATTACCAGTTTTTATTTGATGCCGGTGCGGTTGCCGTATTTGGACCTGGAACAAAAATCAGTGAAGCTGCCATTAAAATATTAGAAATTTTAATGGACAGTTTCGAATAAAAAAGAACAACAGAATTGTCAATTCTATCTAAAGCACTAATCAAAAGATTGGTGCTTTTTTGTTTTATTTTACAGATTAAAAATATACTATTCCTATTAAAAAAGAGGCAATTTAATTGATTTTATTAACATAACTTATGGTATACATTAACGCTAAAAACTAAATTAAAAAGCTAAATTTACATAAGCATATTTATTTATTTTTTAAAAATATAAATTATAAAACATTGATACATAAGCATTTAAATCTAAATAAAAGGGGAAGCAAAAACAACATGCCTTATGATTTATTTGTTTATTGGAATAATAGAAACTCATTTATTAATTTAAAACTAAATGTCATGAAATCTCTTATTATTTTACTTTTCTTATGTACTACTATAGCATCATATTCCCAAGTAACTGAAAAAGGTAAAATTAAAATCGAAGAATTACCCGGTGTGGTTATTAAAAGAGTTGGAACAGATTTTTCTGTTTATATACCTGATAATAATCCTGACCAAAGGGTGAGAGTTGTAGAAGAAAAATTTATCGCATATGATTTAGGTAAAGATGCTGAAGGGTTTGAAGAATACCTTGTGGTAATGGAAGTGAAAAACGGTTCTTTGACCGCTACTTATAATGAAAACGGAAAATTAATACGCGTTGTGGAAGAATTCAAAAATGTAAGACTTCCCAGTGAGGTTATCTATTCTATTTACAGAACATATCCCGGTTGGTCAATTGTAAATGACAGCTTTCTTTATTCACAGGAAGAAGGGGATATAATCAAAAAACAATATAACATAAAAATCAAAAAAGATAAGGAAACCATAAAATTAGTGGTGCGTCCCAATGGGGAAATTCTTAAAGCGAAATAATTCGATTTAGAATAAAAAAAAGGCTGCCAAAAATAATTCAGACAGCCTTTTTTGTTTTATTAACTATTAAATCTGTATATTTTTTACGTTTGCATTGCCGTCAGCAACAATAGATGAAGTATCGTAACCGCCAAATAGCTTCATATAAGTTCTTATGGAAGTTCCGTAAGCATCTCTAAAATAACGCTTACCCTTATTTTTAAAGTACTTTTTTACTGATCCTGCACCGCCAAGATGAGCAGCAGCTAAAATCCCAGATTCAGTAACATGAATTCCGTTGAGTATTGTTCCTTCGTATTTTTCAATTTCCTTTTTCAACTCCCATTTATTTTTAGCCAAAAGTGCAATAAATGCTTTTTCCTGTAATTCAGGGCTATTTAAAAAAGTAGAACTATTCCGAACCCCAACAGACTTTAAGGTCTCAATACCAAATTGGTATTTACCTAAATATCCTAAAGAATTGATTTTTTTATATTTACTTTCAGATTCTCTGTATCCGATTGCTTCCTTAAAGCCAACGAAAAAATTTCCAGTAAAAGGGATGTTCAGATTGATGTAATCTTCTTGCTTTTCAGAAGGAAATAAGTAGTGTGTTCCCTCTTCTTCATTGATAAGAAACCAAGGGCTGGTTTCTAAGTTAAACGGTTTAAAACCTGAGCTTAAAAAAACTGTAATTACAGTCAGACTAGTGTAAAAATACCACTTCTTTATCATAAATTGTTTTTCTTCAAAACGCTGTCCCGTTAAGAAATTTCTATGCGCAAAGATACGATAAAAATAATTATACTGATAATCAGCAAGTTAAACTTTTCTAAAAATAGATTAAGTGGTATTTTATATCGTTAAAGCGCACAAATTCGATTGTCGGCGCAGGAATTTTAACGGTATTAAGAACGGAAAAAACGGTTTTTAAAAAATGGGATTTGGTCTTAATTTTTGTCAAATCGACATCCAAACTCAGGTAAAATTGTCTGAATCTTTGTGGATTCGAAGTTAAAACGGGGGGAGTATCTTCTTTATTTCCAGTTATCATACCATCAGCCCCATAACCCAAAGCCAAGTTGAGCCATTTTGGTATTTTTGAGCCGTTAGCAAAAGAATGTAAATTGACCGAAAGCCAATATGTTTGTCCATTATAGTCTTTTAGAATTTGCTCTGTAAATGAACTTCCTAAAACCTCTGGTCTGTAGCCGGCATATTTTGTAGTATGAAAAGAAAATTTAGGGGTAATACGCTGTTCCTTCCATATTAATTCTTGTGAAACATATAAAGCTGTCCCGGAAGCATTAGCAACAACATCTCCTAATGAAGCGCCCCATTCAGAGGAATATCCATCTAAAACCTCAACTGCAGTTAAAAACGCAAAGCCTAAGCCCGCTCCATACAGCATTTTATTTTTTGTATTGGCACCACTCCATTGTAGCATTTCGGCACCAAACCGACCCAAATGATACGAAGAAAATACATGACCGGCTTTATCCATTTGAAGCCACTCTGAATTATCATTTATAAAATGAAAATCAGATTTGGGATAATCGGCGTACCAAACTTGGTTTAAACCTATTAAAGTCCCCGTAGCCAAAACAGCTTCAGAAATGATAACTGTATTTTGCCTTTTTAGGTGTAAAGAATCGGAGGATTTAAAGAAACTATCCGCTGTATTTTGTGAATGGCCAATTTGAAATCCGACAAAGAGTAAAAATATAAGGAATACTTTAAATCCCAAAACTATCTTTTTACGCCTTGACTGTTGATCCAATCCGAATATTTTTTGGCGTTTTTATTGTGTTCCTCTAATGTAGCTGCAAACTCGTGGTATCCAAAACGCTCCACACTGGCGCAGAAGTAAATGAAATTATTTTTCTCAGGATCTAAAACAGCTTCTAATGCTGTAATATCAGGCATGGCGATAGGCCCCGGAGGAAGTCCAACGTTCATATACGTATTGTAGGGATGACTCATCGTCAAATCATTGTAAAAAACCCTTTTGATAACTTGGTCAAAATCATTCGATTTCTTTTTCATCGCAAAAATAACTGTTGGATCAGCTTGCAATGGCATTTCCGCTCTTAAACGATTCAAATACACACCTGCAATTCTAGGTCTCTCGTCTTTTTTAACGGATTCTTTGTGTACAATTGAAGCCAGAATCGTTGCTTCAATTGGACTTAACCCTTGTTTTTGCGCTTTGGCAACTCTTTCTTTATTCCAAAAATTACGGTATTCTTTGATCATTTTATCGCGGAACTTTTCAGCCGTAGTGTTCCAATAAATCTCATACGTATTAGGAATAAACATTACCAAAACATTTTCTTCATTGAACCCGTTTTCTTTCAGGAAAATAGAATCTTTAAACGAAGTTAATAATGATAAACTGTCGGCTTCTATTTGAGAACCTACACGTCCAGCCAAATTCTCCACACGCTCCTGATTATTGAAAGCCAATTTCACAGGCGAATTAAGTCTCAAGGTTTTTACCAATTCATAACTGTTCATTCCTTTTGTGAATAGAAAACGACCCGGAATTACATTATCAGAATAGCCTCTTTTATTTGCCACCATTTCAAAACGATCCATATTCTCTATGTACGGCGCGATTATCTTCTTGACATCTTCGTATTTAGAATCGGTTGGAACGTAGATATAAACTTCTTTATCCGTAAATTTTGTGTTCGCAGAAAAAATCTGTTTCAATAGTATTAATCCATAAATCATTAATATTGATATTAAAACAACAGAAGCAATGGTGATGATTTTCTTAATATTCATAGGTGGTATTATTTTTTTTTTCATGGAATCATGACACGATCATTCTTCCTATTTATTTGATTTTGAAACGATACTGATTCAAAACTAAAAAATTTAAAATTTAGTATTGATTAATTGAAAAATAGCTTCGTCTTTATAAATGCCGTTCACAAAGGTCCAATCTTTTTTTACGCCTATCATTTCGAATCCAAATTTAGTAAAAAGAGCTTTACTAGCTTCATTTTCGGTTCCTATATTTGCATATAATTGATGCAAATTAAGATTACAAAAAGCATATTCGATTAATAACCCCAAAGCTTCTGAACCAATATTCTGTTTTCGGTTTTCGTTGTCTTGGATAACGATACCTACTCCTGCCCTATTATTCTTTGGATCAAAATCAAATAAATCAATTAAACCCAAGGCTGGAAAATCCTTATCTTGACAAATAGCCAATCGCAATTGCTTGGCTTCATAAATATCCTGATGGGCATTTTCTAAATATTGTTTGACTAAAAACCGGCTGTAAGGCGTATGCGTATTACTGACTTCCCAAATGCTCTGGTCGTTTTCTATGGCATAAACAAACTCCAAATCATTGGGTTCTAATGCACGAATATAGATGTTTTCGCCTTTTAATGTTTTCATTTTGGAAGTTAGGGGTTAGAAGTTATAGGTTAGGGGTTAAAGGCTTGAGACGCCAAATTGACTCCTCAAGTTTCAGAGTGATTATTTTTTAAATCTCAATTGCTCCTTTAAATACAAATTCCGCAGGTCCTTTCAGAAAAACATGGGTAAACTGCCCTTCTTTTTTATCAAAAGAAACGACTAATTTTCCGCCTTCTACATTCAAATCTATTGCCGAAGCATCCGTTTTTCCTAAAACATTCATCGCAATAGCAACTGCTGTCGCTCCTGTTCCACATGAAAGCGTTTCATCTTCTACACCTCTTTCATAGGTTCTTAACGAAAAAGTGGTGTCGTCAATTTGTTTTACAAAATTGATGTTGCTTCCTGCTTTTCCATACAAATCTCCGTAGCGAATAGCTGCTCCGTTTTCCTTTATATTGTAATTTTCTAAATCGTCAACCAATTGTACATGATGTGGCGAACCTGTATTTAGAAACACATGATCTGAACTTACTTTTACCTCAGCAACATCAATCATTTGTAGTGAAACCAATCCGTCGTCCCCAATTGTTGCGTGATGCAAACCATCTGTCGCAATAAAAGTAGTATCATTTTGGATTACGTTCAGCTTTTTGGCGAAAGCCACTAAACATCTTCCACCGTTACCACACATGGAACTTTGGTTTCCATCAGAGTTGTAATAGACCATTTTGAAATCAGTAGTCGTGTCATTTTCCAGTAAAATAAGACCATCGCCTCCTATTCCAAAACGTCTGTCGCATAAATGCGCGATGAGTTGAGTATTCTCTTTTGGAAAAAAATATGAACGATTATCAATCATGACAAAATCATTTCCTGTTCCTTGGTATTTATAAAATTCTAGTTGCATTTTAATTGAATTGAGTTATACAAAAGTACGAACTATTAATGAAATGTTAATCATTGTTAAAGAGCGTTAAACTGCATTTTACGAAGCTAATTTAGTTTTATTTTTACGAGTAAATATCTAAAAAAACGAATTTAATTATGAAAAAATTTTCAACACTTTTTTTGGTTTCCCTGTTGAGCGGAGTAGTAACACTGGGTTCATACAAATTATTATTTGACACCAATGGATATTTTTCTAATGATAAAAATTCAGGAGTCACAACGGCATCCGATTCTTACGGAAAGAAAGTAGGATTATCATCGGATGTACTTGATTTTACTGAGGCTGCAGAAAAAACCATCCATACGGTTGTGCACGTAAAAAACGTTTCCCGCAGAATCATTACGAATCCCATTTTAGAATATTTTTATGGATATAAAGGAGGACAATCCCAGGAGCAAGTAGGAACGGGTTCCGGAGTAATCATTTCTGAAGACGGTTATATTGTGACCAATAATCACGTAATCAAAGGTGCATCAGAAATTGAAATTACCCTAAACAATAAAAAATCATATGTGGCAAAACTCATTGGAACCGATTCTAAAATGGATATTGCCTTATTGAAAATTGACGCAGAGGAGAAATTACCATATACCGTTTTTGCCAATTCTGATTCGGTGAAAATTGGCGAATGGGTTTTGGCAGTCGGAAATCCGTATAATTTAACTTCCACGGTAACCGCCGGAATTGTTTCGGCGAAAGCCAGAGATTTAGACACTAGCGGAATCCAGTCTTTCATACAAACAGATGCTGCGGTAAACCCGGGAAACAGTGGTGGCGCCTTAGTCAACACGCGTGGTGAACTGATAGGAATCAACACGATGATTTCCTCCATGACGGGTTCTTATGTAGGCTATTCGTTTGCGGTTCCTTCAAATATTGCCCGAAAAATCATTGAAGATCTTATGGAATTTGGCAATGTGCAAAGAGGAATTCTTGGTGTTGAAGGAGGCGAATTAAATAGTATTACTTCCAAAGAATTAGGAATAACACAAACGCAAGGATTCTACATTAATAAAGTAACCAAAAATTCCGGTGCCGAAAAATCAGGACTTGGAAAAGGCGATGTCATCATCAAATTAGACGAACAAAGTGTGACGACTTTTGCTGATCTTTCCAGATACATCAATACGAAAAGACCCAATGACAAAATACAGGTTACCTATATCAGAGATGGAAAAACCAGAGTGGTTCCTGTTATCTTGAGCAAAAATGAGTTTTTCAATGCTGAATTTAAAGGCATCGAATTAGAAAACATCGAGGCCGCTGACAAAAAGAAATTCAAAATTGATTATGGTGTAAAAATTAAATCAATCACCAGCGAAAACTTGAAACAATACGAAGCGGAATTAATAGGAAATATTATCTTGAGTATTGACAATGTAAAAGCTACGGATGTGGAAACGGTTTCTAAACTTTTAAGTAAAAAAGAGGAAAACCAGACGGTACGCATCGAAATGATTAATAAAAACGGAGAGGTAATCCGAGTGATCCTCTAAGGTATTCGAATTTTAAAAAAACCAAAGCCATCTTGAAAAAACAAGGTGGCTTTTTTATTTTATAAATAATTCATAAAATGTATTACGAAATCGATTGAAATGGGTACTTTTGCGCAAAATTTGTAAAAAATACAATCACTTATTTTCATTAAATTTTCAACATGGCAACCACAACTTTATACGAAAAGGAAGTTACTTTTCAAGCCGACAGGCGACGTGCAGGAGTAGAATTGATTAAAATCATCAGCGATTTATGGTATGATAAATCCATAGAAATGGTCTTATTTAGAAATCAATTAATTGATAGAAATGTAAGCGACATCATCAACCTACATGAATATGCGGGAGAATTTGTGAGCAAACCTATTTCGGTATTTGATTCTGTAGAAATAGCCAGAGCTGTTTTAGAATTGGATTTACCGCCTTCTAAACTCGACATTGGCAAACTGACTTACGAATATCGTTTGGAAGATGAAAAATACCCTGACGCCAAATATTTTGTTATTGATAAATTAAAATACGCAAAAGACTCTGAGGAAATCCAACCGAAAGATGTTGTGCTGTATGGTTTTGGTCGAATTGGTCGCTTATTGGCTAGAGAATTAATGTCCAAAACAGGAAAAGGAAGTCAATTGCGATTGCGCGCTATCGTGACACGTGATAAAAATGACGCCACTACTCTTGAAAAAAGAGCGTCCTTATTACGATACGATTCTATTCACGGCGATTTTCAAGGCTCGGTAACTGCCGACCCTGAAAACAATGCTTTGATTATCAACGGAACAACCGTTCACGTCATTACTGCCAACGGACCAGAAGAAATTGATTATACTCATTTTGGAATCGACAATGCGTTGGTAATTGACAACACAGGCGCTTTTACTACACACGAAGCGTTAAGTAGACATTTAGTTTCTAAAGGTGCGGATAAAGTATTGCTTACCGCTCCGGGAAAAGGAGTTCCAAATATTGTTCATGGCGTAAACCAAAACGAATACAATCCTGACGAAATCAACATTTTTTCGGCTGCGTCGTGTACTACCAATGCAATTACGCCAATATTGAAAGCTGTTGAAGACACATTAGGAGTTGTAAAAGGACATTTAGAAACGATCCATGCCTATACGAACGACCAGAATCTTGTGGATAATATGCACAAAAAATACCGTCGTGGAAGAGCCGCTGCTTTGAATATGGTCATTACCGAAACGGGTGCCGGAAGTGCTGTTGCAAAAGCATTGCCAAGCCTTGCCGGAAAATTAACATCAAATGCGATTCGGGTACCGGTTCCTAACGGTTCATTGGTAGTCTTGAATCTTGAAGTCTCCAGAGAAACATCGCTTTTAGAAATCAATGCCATCATGAAAAAATATGCATTGGAAGGCGAATTGGTAGAACAAATCAAATATTCTTTGAATAACGAATTGGTTTCTTCGGATATCGTGGGAACATCAGCTCCTGCAATTTATGACAGTAACGCCACAATCGTTTCTGCCGACGGAAAAAATATCGTGTTATACATTTGGTACGATAACGAATACGGATACAGCCACCAGGTAATCCGATTAGCAAAATACATTGCCAAAGTAAGACGTTTTACGTATTACTAGCATATCGTTTACAGGTTGTGGGTTGCGGGTTGTAATTTTTAGTTTTTTAGTTTTTAGATTTAGATTGAAAAAAGCAGCAACCCAACCTGAATTAAATAGAAAATCCGTCGCGTTATGAAAACGAGACGGATTTTTTTATGTGTAAATGTAATGGCTCGCAGATGATGCGGATCAATCCGATTTTCATGGATTTTTTAAAAGTCATGAAACTAATACATCCGCAAACTCATAACTTATAATTCATAACTAACTACTCCTTAGGTTTTGTCAAATAATACACCGGAATTCCAATCAGCATAATCAAAACACCCCAACCGCTTGTACTTGTTTTAGTGTATAACAGCGCCAAACAAATAGCACTTGCAATAACAATATAGAGTCCCGGTAAAAACGGATATCCAAAAGCTTTATACGGTCTTTCTACATCGGGCATTTTCTTGCGAAGAATAAATATTCCCAAGATGGTCAGAATATAAAATATCAAAACGATGATTACCACAAAATCCAATAAATCGCCATATTTCCCTGTCAGACACAAAGCCGAAGCCCAGATACACTGCGCCCAAATAGACCATGCCGGGACACTGGCTTTATTCAATTCGGCTGCTTTTTTAAAGAAAACACCGTCTTGAGCCATCGTATAGTAGACTCTGGCACCTGCCATAATCAATCCGTTGTTACAGGCAAAAGTCGAAATCATAATCATCACAGCAATAATCAAAGTCCCAACGGATCCAAAGATAACTTGTGAAGCTACAACCGCCACACGATCTGACTCGGCCGTGGCAATACCTTGCAAAGGCACAACAGCCAAATACATAATATTGGCCACAATATAAATAACACTAACGATTAAGGTTCCTAAGAACAAACTCAATCCCACATTGCGTTTTGGGTTTTTAATTTCACCTGCAATAAAAGTCACCCCTTCCCAAGCCACACTCGAGAACAACGAACCCACTAAAGCTGCCGAAATTGCCGAAATCATTGCCGTTCCGCTTATAGGCATCCAAGATCCGTTAGTCACATCCATAGATTGTGAAGCCCAAGCGTTGGTCCAGTTGGCATCCCACACTTCTGCTTTTGCAGCCATGAAACCAAAAATAATCAAACCTGCCAACGACAGAATTTTGATTACGGTAAGAACCGTTTGTAAGATCTTAGAGTTTTTTACCCCGCGGCTATTGATGTAACTCAACAAAATAATGGTAAAAATAGAAACAATCTGAGCAGCATTGAGTTTGAAATCGCCAATCTCATACAAAATATTTTTATCGCTTAAAGGCGCGTACAAATAAGCAGCAAATTTAGCAAAAGCCACACCCACGGCAGCAATTGTCCCGGTTTGAATCACCGCAAAGAAACTCCAACCGTATAGAAAACCCACCAGTTTCCCGTAGGCTTCTTTGATATACACATACTGCCCTCCGGCTTTAGGAAACATAGCACTCAATTCGCCATAACTCACGGCGGCAATCACCGTAATTACACCCGTAAGCACCCACATAGCAATCAGCCAACCGGCCGAACCCAACTGGCGCACCATATCTGAGCTTACAATAAATATCCCGGAACCTATCATAGAACCCACCACAAGCATGGTTCCGTCAAGTAATCCTAATTCTCTTTTAAAATCTTCTGGTTTTTGGTCTTCCATATATTGGATTTTTGGTTTTTAGTTGGCTAAAGATATACTTTTTTTGGAAATTTCATAAAGTGGAGTAGAAAATGACAAATAGGTTTTTAGTTTGGGCGTGCCCCTGCAGATTGCTTCGTCGTTCCTCCTCGCAACTTCGGGTCGGGCTGTACGCTGTATCTTTATTTTCTTAAAGAAAGAAAATAAAGGATGCCGCTACCCTCCCTCACGCAAACCGCAATAACAATGGTATTCATTTATTTCAAGAAAATTTGTAAGAAAATTTTAATATATTTGAAAAACATAAAACGAAAGAAACCTTCGCCAATCTACCCATATTTGGGTGTATATACGAGGGTTTGTTTCGCCTATATGCAAGTTGTGCGTAAATTTATCCAAACAAGATGACAAATTTTCAAGAAACAGTAGTAACAGGAATCATCAGTGGAATAATATCAGGAGGTGTTATCTACTTAATCCAATATATTGCCGATAAAATAAATAGAAATAAGGAAGCTAAAAATAAAGAATTGTTAGGTGTATCTAAAAATAGATTTCTTGCTAAAGATTTTCTTTACAATTATGTCCCTGGTGAAATAACAATTCAAAAAATCATAGAAGACTTTGGGCAACCAATCGCAAAAGGAACAGATTATTTAGAAAAAGAATACCTTGAAGAAAAGTATAAATTTCACTATTATAAATATAAGTTTTCAAATGCTACTGTAATTTTCACAACAGATTCAGAAGACACTAATATTGTTTCCATATCATTGGTATTTAAAGGAGATAAAAATCATCCTATAGATTGTCGAGTGTCTTATGCTGATGAAGAAAAACCTTTTGGGATAGCAAAAATAACTCAAAATATAATTGACAACGCTGAAGATTTTGAGAAGCAAATGTATGCAAGTTGGATGTATTCTTCAATAACATCTAGATTTGTAGAATATCGCCCAATAAAATATTTACATTTTACATATTTTATTTATAATCCTTATGAAACGAAAGAAGAGATGCTTGACAATGAAATTGATGGAATTTGCATTTCTACATTTCAAGATATAAAACCAATAATTCATTTTGATGATTTCATATACAATTAAAAAAATCTACACATAACAGTTAGAGTTTCGTTGCGTGCGTAGCACGAACAATGAAACTCGTGTTGAACGGAACCTATTGCACGTCCGTTAACACTATGGAGTTTTCGTAAAATCATGAGAGAGAATTATAAGAGGATTTACTGTCCTCTTTTTTTTGAGAAGTATTTTGGGTTTGGTTTCGTGTTTTTCTTCACTTTTGAACACAAGTTCCCTTACCCATAAAATTAGTCTTCATAGGAATTTGCGTTTTGGCTCCTTTCGTCTGGGCATAAAACTTTTCCATAATTCGAAAGTCTTATTAGCTATAAGCGACATTTGAATTCGCTTGCCAATCAATTTCTTTTCAGACAAAGTTTCAATTCGTGGAGTCATATAGAATGCTATTGTTTGTTGATTTTTTTCATGCAAACACTATTCTCAACATGCTCGTATTGACCATAGTTCGGGATTATTTCATAGCCATATTTGGCATAAAGCCCAATAGCTTCTGGGTTGTTTTTTCCGGTTTCCAGAACGCATGCGGTATAGTTTATTTCCCCGGCCCAGTTTTCCAATTCTTTTAAAACCGATCCTGCTATTCCTTTCCCACGAAAATCAGGATGAACAAACATTCTCTTAATTTCAACGGTATTGGTATCAAATTCCTTGAATGCACCGCAACCAACAGCTTCATTGTTGGAGTAATAAACCACAACATTTTTGATTTTGTCTATTTTATTAAACTGTGCATAAAAATCGTGTTCTTCGCCATCTTTTATCTTTAAATCTTTATCGAGTAAAACGACAAGGTTCTGGAAATCGATAGCTGAGGAAGTTGTTCTTTTTATTGTTGTCATGTTTTGTAAATTATTTATTCATAAACAAAAATAGGTAAGCAGTTTAATTAAAAGAGGGATTTGACTTGATTTTTTTATAAATAATTGTAGACTTTAACCAAAGACAAATCATCTAAGTGAAATAGTATATTATTTCAGTTTTGTTCTATAAAGGTGGATATACTAGCGGAATAAATAAAACAACAATTTCAGATTTAATTAACGAAATTGAGTTGTACAATAAGCAGGCTATTTTGTTAAATAATGTGTTCCATGTTTAGTTTAAAGTTTATTGTGTACTTTTGAAATCAATGATTAATTGAAGTTTTGGTCCTATTCTTTCCAACTTCTAAAAACAGCGGAACAGCTGCCTGCAACTGAAATGAACACACTGCAATATATAAACCAGCTACTTGACATTGATCTAAAAAGCAATGACGAGATTCCATTTAAAATTACCGAAAAAGAAATAGAGGCAGGGCAAATAATTACAAATTATGATGAAATTGAAACTAAAGTCTACTTCTTGAAAAGGGGTATCGTACAGGTTTCACTGCTTTATTATGATGATGAAAGAATACTTGATTTTTTCTTCGAAAACAGTTTTCTCAACTCCTATACCTCCTTTTTGACAAAGCTTCCTTCCGATGTTCAATTAATTGCCTTGACAAAGGTTGAATTAGATGTCATTGATGGTGCAGACATACTAAATGCCTATAAAACTTCTTTACTGGCGAATCAATTAGGCAGGTATGTTACCGAACGGTTGTTTATAAATAATACCAAAAGAGAGAAGGACTTATTGACAAAAACTGCAGAACAACGTTACATAGAACTCTTGCAAAACAGACCCGATATCGTTTCGTTAATATCCATAAATAAAATTGCCAAGTATTTAGGAATTCATCCCGAAAGTCTGAGCCGTATTCGAAAATTTATCGTTGCCTAACATAGGTTATTTTTAAAGCCATTTGGATTAAGCATCTTTGCAAAGGAAGTTTAAGGTCGTTCCTTAAACTCCGAAAACTTTTAGATACACTAAGTTTAAAATTTGCGATATGAATTTTTATAAATTATGTAAAAAGCCTTTTTTTGGGCGTTTTATGGTCGAATGGGTAAATCCGTTATCCGAAGAAGAAAAAAAAGAATGGCAACAAATTGAAGTACAAAGTAAATCGGGCGGGCTTATCGCAGGATTATTTGCTTTAGCTAAAACTGAAAATGCAAAAGCAACAATCGTATTGGGGCACCCGATGGGCAAAGAGGCCAAAGGATATTTTATCAAAAACGGATACACCAATCTTTTAAGAGCGCACGGATACAATGTACTGCTTTTTGACATCAACGGTTTTGGGGAAAGTGCCCATGGTAATTTTTCGTATTTCGATGATATTATTGCCATCGGCATGGAGGCTAAAAAACTAACACCCGATTTGCCAATAGGCTATCACGGCATTTCTTTAGGCGGAATATGGGCAACTATCGCGTTTGCAGACGAATCGCATAATTATGATTTTGCAATCGTTGAAAGTGCCGCAACAACACTAGATGAATTTTGGGTGCATTTTCCGGTTGCCCATAAAACACTAAAGATACTCAACGTTTTCTTTCCTAGTTACAGAAAAAAAATCAGAATGATTGACCGGATTAAAGAAGTCAAGAAGCTCCAGTCCATACTATTCATTTATTCGTTAACGGATGATTGGACAACTGTGTCAATGGGAGAAAGATTGCATCTAAACTGTAATGTGCAATCAGAATTATGGACCATTGAAAAGGCAAAACACGCCATGATTATGAAATCTGAATTTAAGGAAGTGTATCAGGAAAAGATTATTGCGTATTTCGACCAATCGATAAACGAACTAATTGAAAAAAAATCAATAGCAAAATGAATTCAGATCAATTAATAATACGCAAATTAAAACTTAACGCAACGGTAGACAAAGTTTGGGAGGTATTAACAAATCCGGAATACACTAAACAATTTATGTTTAATTGCGAAGCCCATTCGGATTGGAAAGTAGGAAGCGAAATTAAGTGGAAAGGGAATTTTCAGGGTTCCAACTCTACGAAGAGTTAGCCGCTCCGCAAAGTCTTCAGACTTTGCGTTTTTTTAAATTGCCTTGAAACTCGTAAACGTATAAAAGTCTCCAGACTTTTTCCGTCCCCACAACAACAAGCCACCAAACAAAAAACTACAAAGTAAAGCGCAATTTACATTGTAGTTTTTTTATTTATATTTACAAAATAACTAACAAAATGAAACTACCTCCATACGACATTTTCCAAATTATTTCTGGTGACAAAATCTCGTTGCGACAAATTCTGCCTTCGGACATTAAAGACTTATTGAAATTCATTATATAAGTTTGGTTTTATTCCGAACTTTTTTTTATATTTGTATATACTTATGAGATTAATCGGAAAAAACAGATTAACGAAACTAAAAGTAAAGAATCTTGGAAGCAAATCTTTATGTACAGCAATTGATGTATTAATTTCAGATATTGAAAATAACAATTGGAAGAATGAGGCTGAACTAAAGATCATTAGAAACGATGCTGATTGTGTTCATAATGATGGATTTTACTTTTTTGATATTGCAATACATCGAACAATGATTTTATTGGAGTTTGATGAAGATGGAGAAGCAACAATTATATGGACAGGCGACCATCAAGATTATGAAAGAACATTTAAAAACAACAAAAAGACTATTGAAAAATGGTTAAAATCACGAAACCACGTATAGCCATGAAAACACATTTTGACATTGAAGAATTTGTTCTTAAAGGTAAAATAGAAAATGAATTAGATTTTGAAAGAGCTTTAATCGCAGATAGAAAATTACGTCTTCTTTCCAGGGAATCAGTTCATTTCAAAACTTTAAGAAAAAAGTTAAGAGACATTATTGAAATATATGAAACCAATAATTGGTCTGATGAAAATGCAATTGATGAAGATAAAATTAAAGAAAGTGACATTGCAGAATTAATTGCCGAAAAAGAAAGAGAATTCATAGAAAACAGGAAGACTATAATCAAAAATAAACTAAAAGATCTTAATCTAAATCAACAAGAATTAGGATCTATTCTAGGGCATAAAAGTAAAACTCACATGTCAGAATTAATGAACGGAATTAGTCCTTTTTCTTTAAAAGATTTAATTCTAATTAATCGATTATTAAAAATTGACATTAGTGAATTAATTCCCGTTTTCTTACCTAAAAATGAACAAATTAGAGTGAAAAATGCTATTTCAAAATTGAATAAACCAAAAATAAAATTGACTACAGACGATTTAATTTTCGCATAACAGCGGCTCCCGCTCTACGAAGAGTTAGCCGCTCCGCAAAGTCTGCGACTTTGAGGAAACGACAAACGGTCTCCCGACCGCAAATAAATCATGAAATTATTTAAACATATCGGTCGGAGACCGAGAAACACCTCCTCAAAGTCTCCGGATTTTCCGCAGCACGTTTAAAAACTTGCAGGTCAATCAAAACTTAATACCAACTTGACAACCAAAAAAACTCCCAAGTTGCCTTGAGAGTTCAGTCATCATGTTTCTTTTTCACTTGGATGTCTATAATTGCTCTCGGTTCGATAGGCGGAAATCTTTTCCGTGCCCACAACGACAGACAAGAAAAACAGAAAAAAGCTACACCCATGAAGATGTAACTTTTTTATATCGTACTTTAAATTAGATTCCTATAAACACAAAACAATCTACATAATCTTAGTACATTTTCACATGTATGGAGAAAATGTGTTTTTAATTGGTTTTCATTGGCGGCAAGTCAAATGCGGCTGATTCATGTTCAAAATTGTTGCGGTGTGAACCATCACAAAAAGGTTTGTTCACTGATAATCCACAACGGCATAGACCCAAGGCAGTTCTTCCTTCTAATCCGTACACTTTTCCTTCACAATCTGTTATTTCGAAATCACCTTCTATTTTTATAGATCCGTTGCGATTAATTGTTAGTTTCGTCTTACTCATAATGCTATTTAATTTTTTAGAGCTCAAAGATTGCAAAATATATGCTGAACGTTCAGCAATAGCGCTATTTTTTATGATACAGAAAGCTAATTTACATTAATTCTATATTAATTTAAATGATGAAGCAATAGTAGCCAACCGAACCAGATCACAAAAGAAAGGATAATGCAAAATTCAGCGTAAACTTCGTACAACATAGAATACAATTTGCAATCTCAACAAACTGAATTCTGATTCATTGTTCCTTTTAATTTTATGATACAGGCAGAATGATCCCATCAATATCGTACATTTGTCTGATACATAGCCTACTTATAGACGATTTGATTCCTTTATGTTTTACAACATAATGAATATCCATAATCTTTTTTTTAACCAAAAACGGGTTCAAAACTATTTAATATTTTTAAAAGTATGAGTATCTTAAAAAAAGTAAATGTATTCCGAAGGATTTTAACGCGTAGTTTGACTAAAAACATCGGCAGTTCACACTTTGAGCAAAAAATAGATTTGACTCACAAAATTGAAATAAAAAGAATTTTAATTTCCAGACCGAATCACAGGTTAGGAAACCTGTTATTAATTACGCCACTGGTTCAAGATGTAATAACTACTTTTCCTGATTGCAAAATTGATTTGTTTGTAAAAGGCGGTTTAGCACCTATTATATTTAAAAATTACACGAACATCAATTACATCATTGAACTTCCCAAAAAACCTTTTAAACATTTAATACGTTATTTTCAAGTTTGGACAAAAATCAAAAGACAACGCTATGACATTGCAATAAATGTCGCCAAAGGTTCTTCATCAGGGAGATTGTCAGCGCAGTTTGCTAATGCAAAATATAAATTTTTTGGCGAGGAAGACGAAACAATTCAATTGAAACACAAGGATTACGAACACATTGCAAAATATCCGGTGTATGAATTCAGAAGTTTTTTAACCAAATTAGGATTCGAGGAAAACGATAATCCAGTTCCATCCTTAGACCTTAAGTTAAGCCTTTCTGAACTGGCTGAAGGCAAAAAAACAGTAGACAAAATAGTCCTTAATGACAAAAAAACTATTTCCATTTTCACCTATGCAACTGATGATAAATGCTACTCGGAAACTTGGTGGGAAGAATTTTATGAGAGATTAAAAACGGAATATGAAGACTACACTATTATAGAAGTTTTGCCCGTCGAAAATATTTCAAAAATAGGATTTAAAGCGCCAACATTTTACAGCAAAGATATTCGAGAAATTGGATCTGTAATTGCAAATACCCGCATTTTTATTGGTGCAGACAGTGGAATTATGCATTTAGCCAGTGCTGCGCAAACACCTACTGTTGGGCTATTTTCTCGTAATAATCAAAGCACGTACCTGCCTTACAACAATAATAGTGTGGCCATAAACACCAATACTAGCACTATTGATGAATGGATAAAGATTATAAATACCATTCTTGGCAAGAATTAATTTTAAATACAAAACAACAAATACTTTTTTAGCAAAATAAAAACTAAAATACAATAACATCTGATGGGCCAGGAAAACTTGACACCATAACCGTAAGAGCAGACGGAATCAAACAAATATACGTTCAAGTATTCAAATGATGTTGGATTGAAATAAATAGTGCAGAACATCATTAAACTAAAAAAGCGAAACTCCTTAGTTGCCTGAGGAGTTTCGCTTTTTTTATTCTTTATTATTGAATTTTACTATTTAGAATTATTGTAGGACTCTATTTATTTGGGAGAAATTTTTCTCATAGTATTTCTCTTTAGTTGAGGAAATAATAACTCCATTACTCACTGAAGAGTGAATGAATTTTATTTCTCCTTCGCAAACTTCTACCACCATACCCACATGATTAATTTGGCGTCTACCATTCGTTTTAAAGAAAATTAAATCGCCTTTTTGAGCTTCTTCGGTATTTATTTTAGTGCCAATACCAGATTGTTCTCTTGATGTTCTTGGTAACTTAATGTCGAATGCCCCAAAAGTAGTACACATTAAACCGGAGCAGTCAAATCCTTCTTTTGAAGTTCCACCAGTACGATATCTGGTTCCTATATTTTCTGAAGCGCGTTCTATCAATTGATCCAGAAGAGCATGGCTAAAAATAGGTTTTACTGAATTGCTAAAATCAATTTTAGTGTTTTCAATAGTAGTCGTATTATCGCTATCAGTGCTGACAACAGCACTGTTTTCTGCTGGTACATTATTCGCACGAATGTTCAATTTATATCCTACACGAAGTCCGTTTTTAATTTCTGGATTTTGTTTTTCTAATTCCCGAACCGTAATTCCGTATTGTTTAGCAATACCGTATTTAGTTTCTTTAGGCAACACTTCCCGAACAATATTCTCTGAAGTTGCGCTAACCGTTTCATTTGGTTGAGGAAGAGCTGTAAATTCTGATTTTGGTAAATCTATTTTTGGCTGTAAAACTACTGCTGCTGCTATTTTCGGTACAATTGTAACAGGTTGAGCAATATCTACTGATTCTTCACTTGGCGAATTTATTTTTGGCTGTAAAACTACCGCTTCTTCTATTTTCGGTACAATTGTAACGGGTTCAGCAATAACTACAGCTGCTTCGTTTGGTAATTCTTTGCTTTGTTGTGGCACAACCGCTACTTCAGTTACTGGTATTCCATTTCCCGGAATAGTTATTTTTTGACCTACTCTAAGTGCTTTAGTTCCTAAAGTTGGATTGGCTTTGTCTAATTCTTTAACCATAATTCCGTATTTTCTTGCGATAGAATATTTTGATTCTTTGGGCAGTACTTCTATTGTGGTTTGTTCCGTAGTGGATTTTTCAGCTTCAATTACCTGGGGAGCAACTATTAATGCAGCTTTTTGGGAGCCCATTTTGGTTTGAGGAGTCACAGCTACTTCCGTTGAAGATGTGTTCGCTGGAATTATAATTTTTTGACCAATTTTCAATCCTGCAGATTCTAATGTTGGATTGAGTTCGTTTAATTCTTTTAGGGAGATTCCGTATTGTTTGGCAATTCCGTAAAGCGTTTCTTTGGCAAGTACTTCGTGTTCTTTTGCGGAGGAATTTGTTGCGACCTTGGATTTAGTATTTGTTTTCTTTGAGGCTGCTACAGGAATTAATAAAATGGAATTGAGTTTTAAGAGATTTTTTGCGTTTGGATTTAATTTGAAAATAGCACTTTGTTTTACATCATATTTCTCAGCAATACTAGAAATTGTTTCTCCTTTTACTATGGTGTGTTTCATGCTTTTTTCCTGAGAAAAAAGAACGATACTATTCAATAAAAACAATGTTACAATTAATCTTAAACTCATATTCATTTATTTCAAATTACGTATCCCTTTTTTATTCTACACAGCGATTTCGGGATATAATTATTAAATCTCGCTATGGTTTGCTTTTTTACTATTCTATTTAAAAAATTGTAAAAATAATCCTTATCTCTTTTAAAAAAAGAGAGTCAGAATGTGTTCATTTTAAATTCTAGTTGATTTTTTATTTCAGTTGCAAAAGCAGCTGAAACCGTTACGCCGTACACTACTAATGCAGTGTTGCGTTGAAAATAAAAATTCTAAAGAAGGTTGATTCTAGAAACAATCGAAAAAAGCTTCTTTGAAAATTTAATTTTTCAAAAAAGCTAATATAAGTGATTTAATCAAAAAACACCGTCTTTTTTTAAATTTTAACGTTCAAAAAATAAAATTCCGCCCTGTTTTTTGAATTTTGTTCCTATTTTCGATTTAAACCTCTTTCCTTTTTACGACTATCCGTATCTAATCCCTGTACTAATTTTTACCACTCCCGAAGCTTCGGGATAAAGGGTTTCCACAGATTAAAGAAAAAGCGAATTCGATTTATTGGAGAAATCTTTTAAAATTGTAAATCTGTGTAAAAAAATAAAATGGATTGAAATTTTTGCTTCTGATTTCTAGCCCTGATGAAAGTGGAAAGCCTTTTGAAGTGGAATTGCCTATTTTTCCTGAGAAAAAAGAGCGACCAACGGAAGCTCCTTTTTTATCTTGGAAAAAAGCAATTGCGCGAAAAAGCTTGAAACGGACAGCAGGAAATAGCTCCTAAAATAAATTTGGAATGAATCAAAAAAAACTCCCAAGTTACCTTGAGAGTTTTGAATATAAAATATTTAATTTACTTATGCTTTTCCAGCGGCAGCAATCAAGTTTAATGCCGAACCTGCAACGAACCAACCAATTTGTCCTTCGTTATAGGTATGGTTTGCCAAGATAATATCTTTGGTTCCATCAGCATGAACGAATTCTAGAGTTAACGGTTTTCCTGGAGCAAAATCAACTAAATCTGTGAAGTTGATGGTGTCATCTTCCTGGATTTTATCGTAATCTGCTTCAGTAGCAAATGTCAATCCCAAAAGACCTTGTTTTTTAAGGTTTGTTTCGTGGATACGAGCAAATGATTTTACCAATACCGCTTTCACACCTAAGAAACGAGGTTCCATAGCCGCATGTTCACGAGAAGATCCTTCTCCGTAATTGTGATCCCCAACAACAATTGAAGGAACACCAGCTGCTTTATAAGCACGCGCTACAGCAGGAACTGCATCGTACGTACCAGTCAACTGATTTTTAACTGTATTTGGTTTTTGGTTGAATGCATTGATAGCACCAATCAACATATTATTAGAAATATTATCTAAATGTCCACGGAAACGCAACCATGGACCAGCCATAGAGATGTGGTCTGTTGTACATTTTCCGAAAGCTTTGATAAGCAATTTAGCACCTGTGATGTTTTTTCCATCCCAAGGTAAGAACGGAGCTAATAATTGCAACCTTTCTGAAGTTTCGCTAACTGCGATTTGAACACCTGAACCATCTTCGGCTGGCGCTTGAAAACCTGGATCTTCCGCATCAAAACCTTTTGGAGGCAATTCATTTCCTGTTGGAGCGTCTAATTTTACTTCTTCTCCATTTTCATTGATTAAAGTATCAGTCAACGGATTGAAACCTAAATCTCCAGCAATTGCCAGCGCCGTTACTAATTCCGGCGAACCTACGAAAGCCATAGTATTTGGATTCCCATCGGCACGTTTTGAAAAGTTACGGTTGAAAGAGTGAACGATTGTGTTGCGTTCTTCTTTCTCAGCACCTTCTCTATCCCACATTCCGATACATGGTCCGCAAGCGTTAGCAAAAACAGTTGCTCCCATTTTATCGAAAATATCGATAAATCCGTCACGTTCTATTGTATAACGCACTACTTCAGATCCCGGAGTAATGGTAAATTGAGATTTTATTTTTAAGTTTTTATCGGTAACTTGTTTAGCCAAAGAAGCTGCACGAGCAATATCTTCGTAAGAAGAGTTCGTACAAGAACCAATCAAACCCACATCAATTTTTAAAGGCCAGTTGTTTTTGATCGCTTCCTCTTTCATTTTAGAAATTGGAGTAGCTAAATCTGGAGTGTATGGTCCATTTAAATGTGGCTCTAATTCGTCTAAGTTAATTTCGATAACTTGGTCGAAATACAATTCCGGATTTGCATATACTTCAGCATCACCTGTTAAGTAAGGCGCAATTTTATCAGCAGCATCAGCTACATCAGCTCTATTAGTAGAACGCAAATAACGTCCCATTGAAGCATCGTAACCAAATGTAGAAGTAGTCGCACCAATTTCGGCACCCATATTACAGATAGTTCCTTTTCCTGTACAAGACATAGAAGTAGCACCTTCACCAAAATATTCAACGATAGCACCTGTTCCACCTTTTACAGTAAGAATTCCAGCTACTTTAAGGATAACATCTTTTGGAGCTGTCCAACCGGAAAGTTTTCCAGTCAATTTTACTCCAATCAATTTAGGGAATTTCAATTCCCAAGCCATTCCTGACATAACATCAACCGCATCAGCACCACCAACACCAATTGCTACCATTCCTAAACCACCTGCATTTACAGTGTGAGAATCGGTACCAATCATCATTCCACCTGGGAAAGCATAGTTTTCCAAAACTACTTGGTGAATAATTCCCGCTCCCGGTTTCCAGAAACCAATTCCGTATTTATTAGATACTGAAGAAAGAAATTCAAATACTTCATTGCTTTGCGTTTTTGCTCTTGCCAAATCGGTTGCAGCATCAACTTTAGCTTGAATCAAGTGATCGCAGTGTACTGTTGTAGGAACAGCTACTTTAGATTTACCTGCATGCATGAATTGCAATAATGCCATTTGAGCCGTTGCATCTTGACAAGCAACTCTGTCTGGAGCAAAATCAACATAATCAGCACCTCTTGTAAAAGCGACAGATGGAGATCCGTCCCAAAGGTGATTGTACAAAATTTTCTCTGTTAAAGTAAGTGGGCGACCAACTATCTCACGTGCTTTATCAACACGAGTTGTCATGTTGTCGTACACTTTTTTAATCATTTCAATATCAAATGCCATAATAATATTTTTTTTTGTTATTTCATTTTGAACACTACAAGATACAAAAAATAGAATAGCTAATAAAAAAAGCCTGAGTTTATTACTCAGGCTTCTTACTATATTTGACAACAATCTGTAATTATCTTACCAATTGCTTATGAGGCGGTGCAAACTTAGTCAAGTTGATCCCTTTTACTGCAGCTTTGTACTCATCCATAGTAGGAGTTCTACCTAAGATTGTTGATAAAACTACAACTGGTGTAGACGAAAGCAAAGACTCTCCTTTTTTACCTTCAGTATCCTCAACAACTCTTCCTTGGAAAAGACGAGTAGAAGTCGCCATTACAGTATCTCCTTTTGCTGCTTTTTCCTGATTACCCATACATAGATTACATCCTGGACGCTCTAAATACAACATTTTTTCGTATGCTGTACGCGCTACTGCTTTAGGTACGTTATCATCAAATTCAAAACCAGAGTACTTTTGTAAAATTTCCCAGTCTCCTTCTGCTTTAAGTTCATCTACGATGTTATAGGTTGGAGGAGCCACAACTAGTGGTGCTTTGAACTCCACCTTACCTTGTTGCGCATCTATATTCTTAAGCATTTGAGCTAGAATTTTCATATCTCCTTTATGCACCATACAAGATCCAATGAAACCAAGATCTACTTTTTTATCTCCACCATAAAAAGAAAGAGGTCTGATGGTGTCGTGAGTATATCGCTTAGAAACATCAATATTATTTACGTCTGGATCTGCAATCATTGGCTCAGCAATCACATCAAGATCAACAACAACTTCAGCATAATACTTAGCATCTGCGTCCGGAGTCAAAGCTGGTTTCACACCTGTTTTGATCTCAGTTATTCTCTTATCCGCTATCGCAATCAAACCTTTAAGAACTTGTTTTGCATTATCCATCCCCTTATCAATCATGATCTGGATTCTACTCTTTGCTATCTCTAAGGATTCAATCAAAGTATCATCTTCAGAAATACAGATAGAAGCTTTCGCTTTCATCTCGGCAGTCCAATCCGTAAATGTAAAGGATTGATCCGCATTAAGTGTACCGATATGCACCTCAATAACTCTACCTTGGAATACGTTTTCTCCTTTAAACTGATGAAGCATCTGTGCTTGAGTAGCATGAACCACATCACGGAAATCCATGTAATGCTTCATCTCCCCTTTGAACGTTACCTTCACTGATTGAGGGATTGGCATAGTAGCTTCACCTGTAGCTAGTGCAAGAGCAACTGTTCCTGAGTCAGCGCCGAAAGCAACACCTTTAGACATTCTTGTATGAGAGTCACCACCAATGATGATAGCCCAATCGTCTACGGTAATATCGTTCAATACTTTGTGAATTACATCGGTCATAGCATGATATCCTGCTTTAGGATCACGAGCCGTAATCAAACCGAAGTCGTTCATAAACTTCATTAATCTAGGAATATTTGCTTTAGACTTATTATCCCAAACTGAAGCAGTATGACAACCTGATTGGTAAGCACCATCCACTATTGGAGAAATCACAGTAGCAGCCATAGACTCCAATTCCTGAGATGTCATAAGACCAGTTGTATCCTGAGACCCTACAATATTTACCTCCACACGTACATCTGAACCTGCGTGCAACACTTTTCCTGGAGTAGTTCCAACAGCGTTTTTATTGAATATTTTTTCTACTGCTGTAAGACCTTGTCCATCGATAGAAATTTCTTTTGATGGAGCATATACCTGAGGTATATCTATATTTAAAGTTTTTGCTGCAAATGTCTGTAGTTTTTTACCGAATACAATAGCATACGATCCACCAGCTTTAATAAATTCAACTTTTTGAGGAGTTAAAGAAGATGACATATCAATCAATTCCTTATCTCCATTATAAAGTTTCTTCGTTTTCGTGTTGATTGTAAAAACAGTTCCAGTAGCAACAGAGTAAACTTCTTCAAGAACTGCTTCTCCTGCTGCATCAAATACAACATTACCTTGTGCATCTAACTTTTTTACCCAGTTTTTAAGATCAATTCCAATTCCACCTGTAACCCCTACAGTCGTTAGAAAAATCGGTGAAATACCGTTTGTACCCGCAATGATTGGAGCAATATTGATAAATGGAACATATGGACTTGCTTGTTTACCTGTCCATAATGCCACGTTGTTTACACCTGACATTCTTGATGATCCTACACCCATAGTACCTCTCTCAGCGATTAGCATCACACTCTTATCAGGATGCGCTTCTCCTAATGCTTTGATTTCAGCTTGTGCTTCAGGAGAAATTAAACATTTACCATGAAGTTCACGATCAGATCTTGAGTGTGCCTGATTACCTGGAGAAAGTAAATCAGTTGAGATATCCCCTTCACCAGCAATAAAAGTAACTACCTTAATTTCTTCTGGTATGTCTGATAATTTAGTAAAGAACTCAGCCTTAGCATAGCTCTCTAGAATAGCTGCAGCTATTTCATTACCATTTTTGAATGCTGCTTCTAAACGATCTGTATCCGCCTCATAAAGATAAACTTGTGTTTTCAAAACGGCTGCTGCTTCTTTAGCAATAGCAACATCATTACCTAAAGCTAAATCAAGTAACACCTCAATAGAAGTTCCACCCTTCATGTGAGATAATAACTCTAAAGCAAAAGCTGGCTTAATTTCAGCAACTACTGATTCCCCCAGAATAATTTCCTTTAAAAATTTAGCTTTTACACCAGCAGCGCTAGTAGTCCCGGGTACAACATTATAAATAAAAAAATTAAGAGAATCCGCTCTGTACTCATTATTCAAATCTTTAATTTGTTCGATGATTTCGCTTAGCAATTCAGCACCATCAATTGGCTTCGGGTTAAGCCCCTGGCCTTTTCGTTCTTCAATCTCTTGGATGTAATCCTTATAAGTGTTCATATATAGAAGTCTTTTCAATTTTAAAGGCAGATTTCATTGATCATTTCAATATCAAAAGCCATAATAAATAGATATTAGTTTATTTTGTGGAGCAAATTTAATAATTAAAGATGAGAATAAAAAAAATTTAATAGAAGTCGCCTTTTGAAAAATTATTATTGTAAAATAATCGTTTTTATTGCTCTATATTAATAAAAACACGGATTTTTATCAAAAAACTAAACAATCAATAATATAAGATCTTTTTTCCAACAAAGTCGAAATTCATTCCTAAAAACAAAAAGGTTCTTTATTCGCAATTGAATAAAGAACCTTTCTAAATTAGCCTTCTCAATTAAATTAATTTCGCAATAATCATTTCTTCCGTAATTCCTTCGGCATCAGCTTTGTAATTTTTGATAATTCTATGACGCAAAATTCCAGTTGCCACGGCTTTTACATCTTCAATATCAGGAGAAAATTTTCCATTGAAAGCCGCGTTCGCTTTAGCAGCCAAAATTAAATTTTGAGAAGCTCTTGGTCCTGCTCCCCAATCCAGATAATTTTTTACAAACTCGTTAGACAAAGAATTGTCCGGTCTTGTTTTGCTCACCAATGTTACTGCATATTCGATTACATTATCAGCGACAGGTATTCTACGGATTAATTGCTGGAAATCAATAATTTCTTGTGCTGTAAACAATGGATTAATCGTATTATTCAAAACTGAAGTCGTCCTTTTTACTACCTGAACTTCTTCTTCAAAAGAAGGATATTCCAGTTTTATGGCAAACATAAATCGGTCTAATTGCGCTTCAGGTAAAGGATACGTTCCTTCCTGCTCAATAGGATTTTGAGTTGCCAAAACAAAATAAGGCAAGTCTAATTTATAGTTCTCACCAGCAATGGTAACGGAACGTTCCTGCATGGCTTCCAGCAAAGCAGCTTGAGTTTTTGGAGGCGTTCTGTTGATCTCATCGGCCAGAATAATATTCGAAAAAATGGGTCCTTTTATAAATTTGAAATGACGGTTCTCATCAAGAATTTCACTCCCAAGTATATCTGACGGCATCAAATCCGGAGTAAACTGAATTCTTTTGAAATCAAGTCCCAGTGCTTGTGCAAGCGTATTCACCATCAACGTTTTGGCTAATCCAGGAACTCCAACTAATAATGCATGCCCCCCAGAAAATATACAAAGCAAAATTTGATCTACCACGCCATCTTGACCAACAATGATTTTTGCTATCTCCGTTTTTAGCTCATTCCTTTTTTGAACTAAGTTATGTATTGCTGCTACGTCTGACATGTATTAAGTATTTAAAATTAAAAAGAGTTAGCGTTATGAAATCATAAAACTAACTCTTTTTATTTATTTATCGGAAAATTTTTATTCCTAATTCTAATCTGGTAAAGGAATAAGAATACTATTTTTTAAGCCAATTGTTTGTAAAATCACAATCCCTGTATTCTCCAATGATTTTGATGTAGGTTTCTTTAATCTTTTCATCAAACCATTTCCCAATAGCAGTAATCTGTTTGCTTTTTAAAGCCAAATCTTTTATCTTGATGTAATCTTTAGCATAATCTGCCGCATGCTCATCTATCCTATTCGTCACGGTAATTAATTTGAATTTTTTCTTTCCTTCTTCTCCTTGTTCTAATATAGGAGCCGAAACTTCACCCTCTTTCAAATTAGATACTTGGCTGTAAAAAGCCGGATCCATTTTTGTCAACTCAAAACGAGTATCTTGTGTTTTAGGGTTGATTAAAGCACCGCCGTTAACTCTTGTTTCTTTCTCATCAGATAGTGTTCTGGCCGCTTCCGCAAAAGTGATTTCTTTATCTTCGATTCTTTTTTTGATCAAAGTAATTTTTTCTTTAGCTTCATTCAATGCGTCCTCAGTTACGGTTGGTGTCAATAATATATGACGCAATTCTACTTCTTGCCCTTTAATTTTTTCAACATAAATGATATGAAAACCAAAATCTGTTTCAAAAGGAGCCGAAATTTCTCCTTCAGCAAGACTAAAAGCCACATCCTTAAATTCTTTTACAAATGGTGTTTTACGATTCATTTTATAAAACCCACCATTTGATCTTGAACCCGGATCCTGAGAATATAAAACAGCTTTAGTAGAAAAACTAGAACCTTCTTCTATTTCTTTTTTGAAACCATTTAGTCTATCAATTACTTTTTGTTTATCGGCATCCGAAACTTTAGGAGCAACCACAATTTGAGCCACTTCCAATTCTACACCAAAAAAAGGAAGATCTGCAGTAGGTATTGTTTTAAAATAATTACGGACTTCTTCAGGAGTAATTTCTACAGCATCAACAATTTTATTTCGCATTGCTGTACTTAACCTACCTTCTTTCAAAATATCAGAAAAATAAGTTCTAAATTCTTCTTCAGAATCTTTTTTATAATATTTCACTACTTTGTCCAAAGATCCTATTTGCTCTATCATATAGCTCAAACGATCTTCCATCATGCCTTTAACTTCAGCATCTGTCACTACAATACTATCTTGTATTGCTTGGTGCGCATATAATTTATCTTCGAGTAATTTTCCTAGCATTTGACATCTTGTAATGTCTTTTACAGAACCTCCCCCTGCAGAAATTTCAAGATACGACTTGTCAATATCTGAATCTAATACAATATAGTCTCCTACAGTGGCAATAACACCATCAATTTTTTGTTTTCCAGTAGCTTGTATTTTTTTAACTGGAGTAACTACACTATCCTTAATAATTTCTTGCGCACTTGCTACAACAGTTGAAAAAAGCAAAAGAAAAAAAGTAAGTGCAATTTTATTATTAATGGATTTCATTTGTATTTTTTTTAATGGCATTTTTTTAATTTATTTTTTATCGTAAGATCGTTATTTTCCTGTTTTTAAATCTGGTCCTATAAATGTTCTGTTAATCTTGGCAAATATACACTTTAAGAATCAAGAAGCGAATTGAATTTATAATACAATTCCTTAGCATTCTTTAAATTTAAAACGAACAAAAATAACAATTCAATTACATAATACAAGTTTCCTACCTACTATTAACAAAAAATTATAAACGGATTTATTTATTGTCCTGTTTCGCTTCTAAATCGTAAAGAAACTGAAGGTTAGAAGTGAAAAAGATTAAAATCTTCATTGTATAGTATTGAATGATTCCAGTATAAATTTATTTTGCTTTTTCAAACATCCTACTTTTTTGCGAGAACTGTTTTTCCTTTTTCTAATATTTCATTCATTCAAAATGAACTTATAATTAAAAAAATCACTCCTAAAAACAAAAAAAACAGGGCTTAAAATTCTCATTTTTAACGCTCTATTCAAAAAGTTGTAAACACTACAACGTTTTCGTTAAGGGTTAAAAAAATTCACATGCTACTCGCGTAAGAATTTGCATAAATTAGCTAAAAAAGTAATGTTTTATCAAAAAATTAAACATAAAAATAAATTTATACTAATTTATTTGATTTTGATAAAACGAGTTTTTATTTCTAATCTTAAAAAAACACTCCATAAAAATTAAATTTCTAGAAATCATATCACTTTCTATTTTTCAATTGTTACCCCAAAATCTATTACCTAACCTAATGTATTCATTTATGAAAAAACAAAATTTTAAAGCGTATCTATTATCAGCATTATTAGTTGGTATGTATTCGTGCAATTCGAATGACGATCTGTTAACAGATTCAGCTGCTGCAGCTTCACAATTCAAAGTAATCAACGTTACACATCACGATGGACAACCATTCAGTACCGGAAAATCGACTACTTCAACAACCGGAAGATACGTTGCTAATCCTGGCGGTGGCGTCATGATGCAAGCTTTCTATTGGGACGTTCCTGCTGGCGGAAACTGGTGGAATACTGTTAACGCCAAAATAACTGCTTGGTCAAATGCAGGTATTGGTTCCATCTGGCTTCCTCCGGTTTCAAAAGCTCAAAATGGACCATTTTCTATGGGTTACGACCCTACAGATTATTTCGATTTTGGAAATTACAATCAAAATGGCACTGTAGAAACCAGATTTGGTTCCCGCACAGAATTAGAAAGTCTGATAACTAAAGTGCACGCCGAAAACATGCAAGTATATGCTGATATGGTATTAAATCACAATAGCGGCGGACAATTAGAAAACAATCCTTTTACAGGAACACAAACCTATACTAACTTTACTGGCGTCGCTTCAGGGAAATTCCCAAGAACCAGCGCTGATTTTTACAAAAATTCATACGGAAATAACGATGAAGGTGCTTTTGGAGGCTTTCCTGACTTAGCTCATGTTGTGCCTAATGTTCAAGACTGGCTTTGGAAAAGAGCAGATGGTGTAGGGAAATATTATAAAAACACCATGAAGTTTGATGGCTGGAGATTTGATTACGTGAAAGGTTTTGCTCCTTGGGTAATAAAAGATTGGAATGCAAACGTTGGTGGATTCTCCGTTGGTGAGTTATGGGATTCTAACGTAAACATACTGAATGATTGGGCGAATAATGCCAATAGTTCTGTTTTTGATTTTGCATGTTACTATAAAATGAACGATGCATTTGACGGAAACAATCTAAATATTTTAAATGATGACATGATGTGGAAAAGAAACCCTTACAAAGCGGTTACTTTCGTCTCCAATCATGACACCGATGAAATTTGGAAAAAAGAGTTAGCGTACGCTTATATTTTAACTCACGAAGGATATCCAACTATTTTTTACAGAGATTATGAAGAATGGTTGAATAAAGCGAAACTGGATAATCTTATCTGGATTCACAACAATAAAGGAACCGGAACTACTTCTATTTTATACACCGATACTGATGAATATATCGCCAGAAGAAATGGCTATAATGGAAATCCTGGTTTAGTGGTTTACATTAATAACTCTTCAACTTGGCAAGAAAGATGGATCCAGACAAATTGGGCTAATGCCCAAATCAAAGATTTCACAGGAAATTCAACTTGGTTTCCTACAACACAAGGTGATAAATGGGTTAAAATTCAGTGTCCGCCAAATGGATATTCTGTTTGGTCAATCAACATGTAACACATAAATATCATAAAGGCTGTCTGAAAAAGACAGCCTTCTTTTTTTATCAGTTGTTAAATATTCTCAATTCTAATATTGATTTAAAACCCCCAGAATTGTAACTTCAAAACTCGCCTACTCCATTTAGAGTATACAATTTTTTTAATTGGCATTTATAAATAGTACTTTTGCAAACTATTTATATAAACATGGGCTTTTTAGAAGAAATACAACGCAGAAGAACTTTCGGGATTATCTCACATCCTGATGCCGGAAAAACAACACTTACTGAGAAACTCCTCCTTTTTGGTGGTGCAATTCAAGAAGCGGGTGCGGTAAAAAATAACAAAATCAAAAAAGGCGCTACCAGTGATTTTATGGAAATTGAGCGCCAGAGAGGGATTTCGGTTTCTACTTCGGTTTTGGCATTCAATTATAAAGACAAAAAAATAAACATTCTAGATACTCCCGGACACAAGGATTTTGCCGAGGATACTTTTAGAACCTTAACCGCTGTTGACAGCGTTATTGTTGTAATTGACGTTGCCAAAGGTGTGGAGGAACAAACAGAAAAATTAGTGGCTGTTTGTAGAATGCGAAAAATTCCAATTATCGTGTTCATCAATAAATTAGACAGAGAAGGAAAAGATGCTTTTGACTTGATGGATGAAGTGGAACAAAAACTGGGTTTAACAGTTACTCCATTAAGTTTCCCAATAGGAATGGGTTATGATTTTCAAGGAATTTATAATTTATGGGAACAAAATATCAATTTATTTAGTGGAGACAGCCGCAAGAATATTGAAGAAACTATCGCTTTCTCCGATGTTAAAAATCCGGAATTAGAAAAAATTATCGGTCAAAAACCCGCTGACAGATTACGAGAAGAATTAGAACTAATAGATGAAGTATATCCAAAATTTGATCGTCAGGACTATTTAGACGGAAAACTGCAACCTGTATTTTTTGGTTCAGCATTGAATAATTTTGGAGTTAGAGAATTACTGGACTGTTTTGTACAAATTGCTCCATCGCCAAGACCTAAAGATTCTGAAACACGATTAGTAGATCCCAAAGAAGAAAAAATGACTGGATTTGTTTTTAAAATCCATGCCAATATGGATCCAAAACACAGAGACCGTCTGGCCTTTATAAAAATTGTTTCTGGAACTTTCGAAAGAAATAAACCGTATTATCACGTTCGTCAAAAGAAGAATTTAAAATTCTCCAGTCCAAATGCCTTTTTTGCAGAAAAGAAAGAAATTGTAGACATCTCCTATCCAGGTGATATTGTAGGCTTGCATGATACCGGAAATTTCAAAATTGGTGATACGTTGACCGAAGGAGAAATCATGAGTTTCAAAGGAATTCCAAGTTTCTCTCCGGAGCATTTCAGATACATCAACAACGCTGATCCGATGAAAGCCAAGCAATTGGACAAAGGAATCGATCAATTGATGGACGAAGGTGTAGCACAATTATTTACGCTGGAAATGAACAACAGAAAAATCATTGGAACGGTTGGCGCACTTCAATACGAGGTTATCCAATACCGTTTAGAACATGAATATGGCGCAAAATGTACGTATGAAAACTTTCCGGTACACAAAGCATGTTGGGTAAAACCAAATGATCTAAAAAGCGATGAGTTTAAAGAATTTAGAAGAATCAAACAGAAATTCTTGGCGCATGATAAATACGGACAATTAGTGTTTTTAGCTGATTCTGACTTTACGATCCAAATGACACAGAATAAATATCCAAATGTGAAATTATATTTTACTTCAGAATTTGAGTAAAATTATATTCTCATAAAACGTTGCATAAAAAAACGCTAATTTAAAAATTAGCGTTTTTTTTATATCATAAAATTAATTTAAGATTAAGCAACCATACTCTCCAAATTTACTGCTTTTTTCAAAAAAGTTTTTATCAAAAGACGGTTTGGAGCCGCTCCAGAAGTGATAACCTGTTTTTTTGTATTTGTTCCTTGTGTAGAAATCGTACTGTTTGGATCTTGTTTCGAACCCATAAACCATAACACAAAATTCATACTACTTGAAGAAGAAGTACTTGTTGAAATATTTTCTTGTTTTGCAACACTAATAACTTCAGTAGCATTAGCAGCAACATTATTTTCAGTTGATTGACCAAAAACAGCAACATTAGACAATAAAATAATAACTAACAACATAAAGGTGTTGTTACTCTTTTTAGTGTCATTATGTTTTGAAAAATAATTCATTTTATGTTTTTTATTAGAAATTTAATAATATGTTTCCCTTATTCTTGGACGAAACTAAATCATTAAATTTTTAATAAAAAATATTTTCGATGAAGCACCGTAATACTCGTTTAAAGCACAAATTTGTTATTCACGCATAAGATTTAATGGTGAGTTAATAATCAATTTGTGAATAAAATTTATTGTGAGTTATGATACCGTACACTAGAGACTCCAAAAAAAACGGTATAAATTTGTAGTATTAATGCTTTCAAAAAATAAATAATAAAATCCAAATTTGCATTTGATAAAACAAAAAAGGCTCCATTTCTGGAGCCTTTTAAAGAATATTATGCTTGTCCCGCAGGACCAAAATTAAGCGGAATCGGTGCTTGTTCAGTGTCTTTTATTTCGCCATGAGCGACTTCAAAACGGTGAATATTTTCTCCTATTGCTTTCAACAATCTTTTAGCATGTTGTGGCGTCAAGACAATTCTTGATTTCACCTTAGCTTTAGGAATACCAGGCATGATGCTTACAAAATCTAAAACAAACTCTGATGAAGAGTGATTTATTATTGCCAAATTGGAATAAATTCCTTCAGCAATTTTTTCATCAAGCTCAATATTAATTTGCTCTTGTTGTTGATTAGAATTACTCATATTTTAATAAATATATTCTTCTTTGTTAGCCATCATATCGTTATAATCTTCTTTTGACCCTACAATTGTATTGTCATATTCTCTCATACCAGTTCCGGCAGGGATTCTATGTCCTACAATTACATTTTCTTTCAATCCTTCTAAGTAATCGATTTTACCTGCAACAGCAGCTTCGTTCAATACTTTAGTAGTCTCTTGGAAAGAGGCAGCAGAAATAAACGATTTAGTTTGAAGCGACGCTCTTGTAATACCTTGTAAAACTGGTGTTGCAGTTGCAGTAACAACATCACGAGCTACAACAAGATTTTTATCTGTACGTTTCAATAAAGAGTTTTCATCACGCAACTCACGAGGCGTAATAATTTGACCTTCTTTTAAAGCACTAGAATCTCCAGCATCTTCAACTACTTTCATACCATATAATTTATCGTTTTGAACGATAAAGTCTTTAGTGTGAATCAATTGATCTTCTAAGAATAAAGTATCACCTGGATCTTGTACTCTTACTTTACGCATCATTTGACGTATTACTACTTCAAAGTGTTTGTCGTTGATTTTTACCCCTTGCAAACGGTATACTTCTTGAATTTCATTAACCAAATACTGTTGAACAGCGGCTGGTCCTTGGATTCTTAAAATATCATCCGGAGTAATTGCACCATCAGATAAAGGCACCCCTGCTCTTACGAAGTCATTTTCTTGAACTAGAATTTGGCTTGATAATTTAACCAAGTATTTTCTAACGTCACCAAATTTAGATTCGATAACAATCTCACGGTTACCTCTTTTGATTTTTCCAAAAGAAACAACACCATCGATTTCAGAAACAACGGCTGGATTTGAAGGATTACGAGCTTCTAACAACTCTGTAATTCTAGGTAAACCTCCTGTAATATCTCCTGATTTAGAAGAACGACGTGGAATTTTCACCAATACTTTACCTGCTTTAATTTTCTCACCGTTTTCAACCATCAAGTGGGCTCCAACTGGTAAGTTATAAGAACGAATTAGTTCTCCTTCTTTACCGTAAACCAATAAAGTTGGAATTAATTTTTTAGCTCTAGATTCAGAAATTACTTTTTCTTGGAAACCAGTTTGCTCATCAATTTCAACCATGAATGATTGACCTTGCTCTAAATCTTCGTAAGCAATTTTACCGGTAAATTCAGAAACGATAACTCCATTATATGGATCCCATTTACAAATCACATCTCCTTTAGCGACAGATTGACCGTCTTTAACGAAAATACTTGAACCGTAAGGAATATTATTTGTACTTAATAAGATACCTGTTCTTTCATCAATTAATTTCAATTCAGTAGAACGAGATACAACAATATCAACTGCATTACCTTCGCTATCTTCTCCTTTAACAGTTTTTAAATCTTCGATTTCAAGTTTACCATTAAATTTGGTAACGATGCTTGATTCTTCAGAAATACCACCCGCAACCCCACCAACGTGGAATGTACGTAATGTTAACTGTGTACCAGGTTCTCCAATAGATTGTGCTGCAATAACACCAACTGCTTCTCCTCTTTGTGTCATTTTACCAGTAGCTAAATTTCTACCGTAACATTTTGCACAAATACCTTTTAACGCTTCACAAGTTAATGGTGAACGCACTTCCACTTTCTCGATTGGAGAAGCGTCAATTGCTTTCATTATAACTTCTGTGATTTGTTGTCCAGATTGAATTAAAACTTCATTGTTTAAAGGATTAACTACGTCTTGTAAAACAACACGTCCTAAAATTCTTTCTCCTAATGATTCAACAATTTCCTCATTTTTCTTCAATGCTGAAACTTCAACACCTCTAAGAGTACCACAATCTTCAATGTTAACAATAACATCTTGAGATACATCATGCAATCTTCTTGTTAAATATCCTGCATCGGCAGTTTTCAATGCCGTATCCGCAAGACCTTTACGCGCCCCGTGAGTAGAGATAAAGTACTCAAGGATTGAAAGACCTTCTTTAAAGTTAGAAAGAATCGGGTTTTCAATAATCTCACCACCACCAGCAGTAGATTTTTTTGGCTTGGCCATCAAACCACGCATACCAGTTAACTGACGAATTTGTTCTTTGGAACCCCTTGCTCCAGAATCAAGCATCATATACACTGAGTTGAAACCTTGTTGGTCTTCTCTAATGTTTTTCATTGCTAACTCTGTCAATTGAGCATTTGCTGAAGTCCATACATCAATAACTTGGTTGTAACGTTCGTTATTGGTAATAAGACCCATATTATAATTTACAGAAATACCTTGAACTTGTTCTCTGGCGTCTGCAATTAATTTTGGTTTTTGATCTGGAATTCTAATATCCCCAAGAGAGAATGACAAACCACCTTTGAAGGCAAATTTGTACCCCATGTCTTTCATGTTATCCAAGAAAGCCGCTGTTGTAGGTACATCAGTAGAACTTAAAACGTGACCGATAATGTCTCTAAGGTTTTTCTTAGTCAATACATCATTGATATATCCAGCTGCTTCCGGTACTACTTCATTAAATAATACACGACCCGCAGTTGTTTTGATGATTTGGTAAACCAACTCACCTGCTTCATTAAAATCTTTTGCTCTAATTTTTACAGAAGCATTCAATTCTAATCTACCTTCATTCAAAGCAATATTTACTTCTTCAGCAGAATAAAAAGTGATTCCTTCTCCTAAAATTTTAAGCTCAGGCGTAGATAAACGTTCTTTGGTCATATAATATAGACCCAAAACCATATCCTGAGAAGGTACCGTAATTGGAGCACCATTAGCAGGATTCAAGATATTATGAGAACCCAACATTAACAATTGTGCTTCCAAAATAGCTTCTGGTCCTAACGGCAAGTGAACTGCCATTTGATCCCCATCAAAATCCGCATTAAATGCAGTACAAACTAAAGGGTGCAATTGGATTGCTTTTCCTTCAATTAATTTTGGCTGGAATGCTTGGATACCTAATCTGTGCAATGTAGGAGCACGATTCAGTAATATTGGGTGACCTTTGATTACATTTTCAAGGATATCCCAAACTACAGGCTCTTTCTTATCTATTATTTTCTTAGCAGATTTAACCGTTTTTACAATTCCTCTTTCTATCAATTTACGGATAACGAAAGGTTTGTATAATTCTGCCGCCATATCTTTTGGGATACCACATTCAGATAATTTCAATTCAGGTCCAACAACAATTACCGAACGAGCAGAATAATCCACACGTTTTCCAAGTAAATTTTGACGGAAACGTCCTTGTTTACCTTTAAGGGAATCAGATAATGATTTTAATGGTCTGTTTGATTCTGTTTTTACTGCAGATGCCTTACGAGTATTATCGAAAAGTGAATCTACAGATTCCTGCAACATACGTTTTTCGTTTCTCAAGATAACTTCCGGAGCTTTAATCTCCATTAATCTTTTCAAACGGTTGTTACGTATAATTACACGACGGTATAAATCATTTAAATCTGAAGTTGCAAAACGACCACCATCAAGTGGCACAAGTGGACGTAATTCTGGTGGAATAACTGGTACCACTTTCATAATCATCCATTCAGGACGATTCTCACGGTTCAAGTTAGACTCACGGAAAGATTCAACAACTTGTAATCTTTTTAACGCTTCCGTTTTACGTTGTTTAGACGTTTCATTGTTAGCATTGTGTCTCAATTGATAAGACAATTGATCCAAATCAATTCTTGCCAATAAATCCATAATACATTCTGCTCCCATTTTGGCAACAAATTTATTAGGATCAAAATCATCAAGATATTGGTTGTCAACAGGAAGAGTGTCTAAAATATTTAAATATTCTTCTTCTGTCAAAAAGTCTAATCTTTGTACTGATTCACCTTCTGCATTTTTAGCGATACCTGCTTGGATTACTACGTATCTTTCGTAGTAGATAATCATGTCTAATTTCTTAGATGGAAGTCCAAGGATATAACCAATTTTGTTTGGAAGTGAACGGAAATACCAGATATGAGCAATAGGCACAACAAGATTGATGTGACCTACTCTGTCTCTACGTACTTTTTTCTCAGTTACTTCTACACCACAACGGTCACAGATAATACCTTTGTAACGTATTCTTTTATACTTACCACAAGCACATTCAAAATCTTTTACTGGTCCGAAAATACGTTCACAGAAAAGACCATCACGCTCAGGCTTGTGCGTTCTGTAGTTGATTGTTTCCGGCTTTAATACTTCACCTCTTGATTCTTTCAAGATAGATTCAGGAGAAGCAAGTCCTATTGAGATTTTATTAAACCTTTTTATAGGGTTTTTATCTTTATTGTTATTATTTCTATTATTCATCATAGTTTTTACTATTGATTTATTTGCAATTAAAAATTGATTTTAGATTTATGATTTACTTTTAAGCGAATCGCTCAAAAAAAGATTTAAATCATTAAACTATTACCTCGAATTACTTCTCTAAACTTCAAATAAAAATTTTGAAGTGCTAATTATAAAACCTTTTGGCTCTAAATAAAAAATCGGAACGGGTTACGGGTATAAATCCTGAAAACTAATTTAAAAAAGTGATCAGTGTTCAGTGTTCAGTTTGAAACTGACAACTGATCACTGATCACTGAGTACTATTCTTCTAAACGAATGTCAAGTCCAAGACCTTTCAATTCATGCATCAATACATTGAATGATTCAGGTAATCCTGGTTCTGGCATAGATTCACCTTTTACGATTGCTTCGTAAGTTTTTGCTCTACCGATAACATCATCAGACTTCACAGTCAAGATTTCTCTAAGAGTACTTGATGCTCCATAAGCTTCAAGTGCCCAAACCTCCATCTCTCCAAAACGCTGACCTCCAAATTGAGCTTTACCACCCAATGGTTGTTGAGTAATCAACGAGTATGGACCTATAGAACGTGCGTGCATTTTATCGTCAACCATGTGTCCAAGTTTCAACATGTAGATAACTCCTACTGTTGCAGCTTGGTGGAAACGTTCTCCTGTACCACCATCATATAAATGTGTATGTCCAAAACGTGGTATTCCAGCTTCGTCAGTCAATTCATTGATTTGATCTAAAGTTGCTCCGTCAAAAATTGGTGTAGCAAATTTTCTACCCAAGTTTTGTCCTGCCCAACCAAGAACTGTTTCATAAATTTGACCAATGTTCATACGTGAAGGTACACCAAGTGGGTTCAACACGATATCAACTGGCGTTCCGTCTTCCAAGAAAGGCATATCTTCATGACGAACGATACGAGCAACAATACCTTTGTTACCGTGACGTCCCGCCATTTTATCCCCAACTTTCAACTTACGTTTTTTGGCAATATATACTTTCGCTAATTTCAAGATTCCTGCTGGCAATTCATCTCCAACAGTAATAGTGAATTTCTCTCTACGTAAAGCACCTTGTAAATCGTTCAATTTAATTTTATAGTTATGAATTAAATCATTAACCATTTTATTAGTTGCATCATCTGCAACCCATTGACCTTTACTTAAGTGAGCAAAATCTTCAACAGCATAAAGCATTTTTTGAGTGTATTTTTTACCTTTTGGTAAAACTTCCTCACCCAAATCATTCATTACACCTTGAGATGTTTTTCCGTTTACGATCAAGAAAAGTTTCTCCACTAATTTGTCTTTTAATTCAACAAATTTAACTTCAAACTCCATTTCAAGTGCTCCTAAAGCATCTTTATCCTGAGTACGTTTACGTTTATCTTTTACCGCTCTTGCGAACAATTTTTTGTCTAAAACAACACCATGTAAAGAAGGAGAGGCTTTTAATGAAGCATCTTTTACATCACCTGCTTTGTCCCCGAAGATTGCACGAAGCAATTTCTCTTCCGGAGTAGGATCTGATTCCCCTTTTGGAGTAATTTTTCCGATAAGAATGTCACCAGGTTTAACCTCGGCTCCAATTCTAATCATACCATTTTCATCTAAATCTTTAGTAGCTTCTTCAGAAACGTTCGGTATATCGTTCGTTAATTCTTCGTTACCTAATTTAGTATCTCTAACTTCCAATGAATAATCATCCACGTGAATAGAGGTAAAAATATCGTCACGAACCACTTTTTCAGAAATTACAATCGCATCCTCGAAGTTGTACCCTTTCCATGGCATAAACGCAACTTTTAGGTTACGACCTAAAGCTAATTCACCATTTTGAGTCGCATATCCTTCAGATAATACTTGTCCAGGAACCACTCTATCCCCTTTTCTTACGATAGGTTTAAGGTTGATACTTGTACCTTGATTGGTTTTTCTAAATTTAATTAGATTGTATGTTTTTTCATCCGACTCAAAACTTACCATTCTTTCTTCCTCAGAACGGTCGTATTTGATAGTGATGATATTGGCATCTACATATTCTATAACTCCATCTCCTTCAGCATTAATTAATACTCTAGAATCAGAAGCTACTTGACGCTCTAAACCAGTTCCAACAATTGGAGCTTCAGGACGAATTAATGGTACGGCCTGACGCATCATGTTAGATCCCATCAAGGCTCTATTCGCATCATCATGTTCCAAGAAAGGAATCAAAGAAGCTGAGATAGAAGCAATTTGATTTGGAGCAACATCCGTATAATCAACTTTTGTTGGTTCAATTACTGGGAAATCACCTTCTTGACGCGCAATTACGTCTTCGGCAGTAATTTTTCCTGTAGCATCCATTTGAATATTTGCCTGAGCAATCATCATTCCTTCTTCTTCTTCTGCGCTTAAGTAAACTGGAGTAGACACTAGATCTACAGTTCCGTTTGTTACTTTACGATACGGTGTTTCGATGAAACCCATTCCGTTTACTTTAGCATAAACACCAAGAGATGAAATCAAACCAATGTTTGGTCCCTCAGGAGTTTCAATTGGACATAAACGTCCGTAATGCGTATAGTGAACGTCACGTACCTCAAAACCTGCTCTTTCTCTCGAAAGTCCACCTGGTCCTAGTGCAGATAATCTTCTCTTGTGCGTAATCTCGGCAAGTGGATTCGTTTGATCCATAAACTGAGACAACTGGTTTGTTCCAAAGAAAGAGTTGATAACAGATGATAATGTTTTAGCATTAATCAAATCTATTGGTGTAAACACCTCGTTATCTCTAACGTTCATTCTCTCACGAATAGTTCTCGCCATACGCGCTAAACCAACACCGAATTGTTGCGACAATTGTTCTCCAACTGTTCTTACACGACGGTTTGATAAGTGATCAATATCATCAATCTCTGCTTTAGAGTTGATCAATTCGATCAAATATTTCACAATAGTTATGATATCTTCTTTGGTCAAGACTTGCTTTTCCATTGGAGTATCTAAACCTAATTTTTTATTTATTCTATAACGACCTACTTCACCTAAGTTGTAACGTTGGTCAGAGAAGAATAATTTATCTATAATACCACGAGCCGTTTCTTCATCAGGCGGTTCAGCATTACGTAATTGTCTGTAGATATGTTCAACAGCCTCTTTTTCAGAGTTTGTTGGATCTTTTTGCAACGTATTATGAATGATCGCATAATCACCTTGATTAGCATCTTCTTTATGCAGCAAAATAGATTTAACGTTAGAATCAATGATTTCCTCTACATTATCTTTATCGATAATTGTATCTCTATCAAGGATTATTTCGTTACGTTCGATAGAAACTACTTCACCAGTGTCTTCATCTACGAAATCTTCATGCCATGTATTCAATACACGGGCAGCTAATTTTCTACCGATATATTTTTTTAGACCTGTTTTAGAAACCTTAATTTCTTCAGCAAGATCAAAAATTTCTAGAATATCTTTATCTCTTTCAAAACCAATTGCTCTAAAAAGAGTGGTAACTGGTAATTTTTTCTTTCTGTCGATATAAGCGTACATTACACTATTAATATCTGTAGAAAATTCTATCCAAGAACCTTTAAAAGGAATTACTCTGGCAGAATACAATTTTGTACCATTTGCATGGAATGATTGACCAAAGAAAACACCTGGAGATCTGTGTAATTGAGAAACAACTACACGCTCAGCACCATTAATAACAAAGGTACCGCTCGGCGTCATATAAGGAATTGTACCAAGATAAACATCTTGAACAATAGTTTCAAAATCTTCATGTTCTGGATCTGTACAATATAGTTTTAACCTTGCTTTTAAAGGCACACTATAGGTAAGACCTCTTTCTATACATTCTTGAATTGTATAACGTGGTGGATCTACAAAATAATCAAGGAATTCCAATACAAAGTTATTTCTTGTATCAGTAATTGGGAAGTTTTCCATGAAGGTATTGTAAAGCCCTTCGTCGCCTCTTTCGTCAGATTTAGTTTCTAATTGAAAAAAATCTTTGAACGATTTAACCTGAACATCTAGAAAATCTGGATAATCAGGAATATTTTTTGTTGAGGCAAAATTCAATCTTTCGGTCTGATTTGTTATCATCAATGGACAAAATTTTGATTAAAAAAGTAATTTTTTTGTACAAATATTGATCTATTTATACTTTTCTTTTACAACCATTACATCTTTAAAAACCAATTTAAGATAACTACTTTCTTATTATCTGTTAATTTTTTTTCCTCGTAATGGGTAAAATGAATTTGTTTTCAAAGACTATTATGTAATTATACAAGGTAGACTTTTGTTATACGAAAAATGGTTTAGGTCATTGGGAGACTAAACCCAAGACCTAAACCTAATTCTTTAAACTGAGTTTAACTATTTAAGCTCAACAACAGCTCCAGCTTCTTCTAAAGATTTTTTAAGCCCTTCAGCTTCTTCTTTAGTTACACCTTCTTTAACGTTACTTGGAGCGCTATCAACTACATCTTTAGCTTCTTTCAAACCTAAACCTGTAAGTTCTTTAACTAATTTTACAACTGCTAATTTAGAAGCACCAGCTTCTTTCAATACAACTGTAAACTCCGTTTGAGCTTCTTCAGCAGCAGCTTCTCCACCACCTGAAACCACTACAGCTGCAGCAGCTGGTTCGATTCCGTACTCATCTTTTAATATTGTTGCTAATTCGTTAACTTCTTTTACCGTTAGGTTAACTAATTGTTCTGCGAATTGTTTCAAATCTGCCATTTTTTCTATCGTTTTAAAATGATTTGTAAAAATATAATTTATTTATTGTGCGCTTTTTAAAATAAAACTTAGACTATAAAGTCGGTTTTATTATGCTTCTACTTCTTCTGTAGCCTCTTCGCTTTTTGCGAATTGGTTTTGAAGTGCAGAAATAACTCTTTGAGCTGGTGATTGAAGCAATCCAATGATTTCGCCGATAAGCTCTTCTTTAGATTTAATAGTTGCTAATGCATCTAATTGATCATCACCGATGTAAATTTCAGAGTTAATATAAGCTCCTTTTAATACAGGCTTGTCAGATTTTTTTCTAAAATCTTTAATGATTTTTCCAGGTGCGTTTGCAATATCAGAAATAAAGATCGCACTGTTACCTGTCAATACAGAAGGTAAATCACCATAATCATTATCTGAAACTTCCATTGCTTTTGCAAGCAAAGTGTTTTTTACTACCTCTAATTTAATACCTGCTTTAAAACAAGCTCTTCTCAAGTTTGAAGTTGTTTCTGCGTTTAATCCAGAAATATCAGATACATAAATGATATTTGTACCAGCTAACTGTGCAGTTAATTCTTCAATCGCGATTGATTTTTCTTCTCTAGTCATACTAAAAATTATTAACTACCAATTATACTGCTTTTGGGTCCAATGCAATTGCAGGACTCATCGTGCTTGTAAGGTGAATCCCTTTAATATAGGTACCTTTAGCAGCAGTTGGTTTAAGTTTGATTAATGTTTGAATAATTTCGTGTGCATTGTCATAAATTTGCTCAGCTCCAAAAGAAACTTTACCAATTCCTGCATGTACGATACCAGTTTTATCAACTTTAAAGTCAATTTTACCAGCTTTAACCTCTGCAACAGCTTTAGCAACATCCATAGTTACAGTACCTGTTTTAGGGTTTGGCATCAAACCTCTAGGTCCTAATATACGACCTAATGGACCTAATTTACCCATTACAGCAGGCATAGTGATGATAACATCAACATCTGTCCAACCGTCTTTAATTTTTTGAAGGTAATCATCAAGACCAACATAGTCTGCACCAGCTGCCAAAGCTTCCGCTTCTTTATCTGGAGTAACTAATGCTAATACTTTAACATCTTTACCAGTTCCATGAGGTAATGTTACCACACCTCTTACCATTTGATTCGCTTTTCTTGGATCTACACCCAATCGAACTGCGATATCAACAGACTCATCAAATTTTGCAGAAGCAATAACTTTTATCAATGCCGCAGCATCTTTTAAAGAGTATAATTTGTTCTTTTCAATTTTCGAAGCAGCCTCTTTTTGCTTTTTTGTCAATTTTGCCATGTCTTTCTCTTAATTAAAAAGGAGAATCTCCTGATACAGTTATACCCATAGATCTAGCTGTTCCAGCAATCATGCTCATAGCAGATTCGATTGTGAATGCATTTAGATCTACCATTTTGTCGTCGGCGATTGTTCTAATAACATCCCAAGTAACGCTAGCTACTTTTTTACGATTTGGTTCACCAGATCCGGACTTTAGCTTTGCAGCTTCCAATAACTGGACTGCCGCTGGAGGAGTTTTTACAACAAAATCAAATGATTTGTCTTTATACACAGTAATTTGTACTGGGCATATTTTGCCGGGTTTATCTTGAGTTCTAGCATTAAATTGCTTACAGAATTCCATGATGTTTACCCCAGCAGCTCCTAAAGCAGGTCCAACCGGTGGCGACGGGTTCGCAGCACCTCCCTTAACTTGTAGTTTAACTACCTTACTAATTTCTTTAGCCATTTTTTAAAAAATTTAACACTACAATCATTGGAAGCGATTGTAATGGATATTATAGATGTAACAAAAAATTATACTTTTTCAACTTGCATAAAACTCAATTCCAATGGTGTTTTTCTTCCGAAAATCTTAACCATCACTTCCAGTTTACGCTTTTCTTCATTAATTTTTTCAACAGTACCGTTAAAACCATTAAAAGGTCCGTCAACAACCTTAATAGTTTCACCGATGTTAAAAGGAATAGAACGAGTATCTGTATTCACAGCTAACTCATCTACTTTACCTAACATTCTGTTTACTTCTGAAATTCTCAACGGCACAGGCTCTCCACCTTTGATTTCACCTAGAAAACCAATAACACTTGTTATAGACTTAATAATATGAGGTATCTCTCCAATAAGATTAGCTTCAATCATAACATAACCAGGAAAATAAACTTTGTCTTTGATTATTTTTTTCCCCTCTTTTACTGTAACTACTTTTTCAGTAGGCACTAAAACTTGCGAAACATAATCTCCCATTCCTAGTCGCGCAATTTCGGTTTCAATATAAGCTTTCACTTTATTTTCTTGCCCGCTTACCGCTCTAACGACATACCACTTCTTAATATTATTATCTGCCATAACAAAAAAATTATGCTTTTATCCAGTTAAAAAATCCAGCCAAAGCTTTTGCGAAAATTTCATCTACTCCCCAAGTTGCCAAAGCGAATAATACTGAAAAAACAGCAACAACAATCGTTAGACGTTGCACCTCAGCCCAAGCTGGCCAAGTCACATTTGACTTTAATTCCTCAAATGCTTCTGATATGTAATTAACAACTTTTGTCATTATGATTTATTTTTTTTTGCACGGGCGGAGGGATTCGAACCCCCATCAACGGTTTTGGAGACCGCTATTCTACCCTTGAACTACGCCCGTAGAATAAAAAATAGTGTCATCGTTAAACGACACTATTTTTTGAATTTATTTTAGTAGATTATCCTACAATTTCAGTTACCTGTCCAGCACCTACTGTTCTACCACCTTCACGGATAGCGAAACGTAAACCAACGCTCATTGCGATTGGGCTTAACAAAGCAACATTGATAGTTAAGTTGTCTCCTGGCATTACCATCTCTACACCTTCTGGTAAAGTAATAACCCCTGTTACGTCAGTTGTACGTACGTAAAACTGTGGACGGTAGTTATTATGGAATGGTGTGTGACGACCACCTTCTTCTTTTTTCAAGATATAAACCTCTGCTTTGAAAGTAGCGTGTGGCTTAACTGAACCTGGCTTAATGATAACCATTCCTCTTTTGATAGATTCTTTATCAACACCACGCAACAATAAACCTACGTTATCTCCTGCTTCACCTCTATCAAGGATTTTACGGAACATCTCAACTCCTGTAATAGTAGAAGTTAATTTTTCAGCTCCCATACCAATGATTTCAACAGCATCTCCTGTATTAGCAATACCAGTTTCGATACGACCTGTAGCAACAGTTCCACGACCAGTAATTGTAAACACATCTTCAACTGGCATCAAGAATGGTTTTGCCGTATCACGAATTGGTTCTTCAATCCATGTATCACAAGCTTCCATTAATTCAATGATTTTTGGTACCCAAGCTGGATCATTATTCAATCCTCCAAGAGCAGACCCTTGAATAACTGGACAATTGTCTCCATCATATTCATAGAAAGACAATAAGTCTCTAATTTCCATTTCAACAAGCTCCAATAATTCCTCATCATCAACCATATCCACTTTATTCATGAATACAACCATTCTAGGAATACCTACTTGGCGACCTAAAAGGATATGCTCACGAGTTTGTGGCATTGGTCCGTCTGTAGCAGCTACAACAAGGATAGCACCGTCCATTTGAGCAGCACCAGTAACCATGTTTTTTACGTAATCCGCGTGACCTGGACAGTCAACGTGTGCGTAATGACGGTTAGCAGTTTCGTACTCAACGTGAGATGTATTAATTGTAATACCTCTTTCTTTTTCTTCAGGAGCATTATCAATTTGATCAAATGATTTTGCTTGACAGTAACCTGCATCAGATAACACTTTTGTGATTGCTGCAGTTAATGTAGTTTTTCCGTGATCCACGTGCCCAATTGTACCAATGTTTAAGTGGGGCTTGTTACGGTTAAAGGTTTCTTTTGCCATTTTACTTAATTTTTAATCTAGTTTATATATTTATTTCAATTTCTTACTAACTTGAGCCAACTACGGGAATTGAACCCGTGACCTCTTCCTTACCAAGGAAGCACTCTACCTCTGAGCTAAGTCGGCAGAATCCTTGATTTTAATCCCGATAACCATCAGGATAGACTTCTAATTTTAGACTTTTCAAATCTACAATCTGAAATTCACAATCTAAAATTCATCCTTGTGGGGAGAGCAGGATTCGAACCTGCGAAGTTCACACAGCAGATTTACAGTCTGCCCTCGTTGGCCGCTTGAGTATCTCCCCCAACTTTTTTTATATAAATTTTATGCCTTTTGAGCCGGCGGAGGGACTCGAACCCACGACCTGCTGATTACAAATCAGCTGCTCTAGCCAACTGAGCTACGCTGGCAATATCAATAAAAAAAGTCCGCTATTTCTAACGGACTGCAAATGTATAGATTTTATCTCTCAATCAAAACATTTTTTAAAAAAAAATTCATATTAAATGTGCGAACTTATTTTTTCTTTCCTTTTAACCAACATTCTTTGTAAGGATTCTGCCGAAAGCTCAACCGCTTCTTCAAAAGTTTTACACTGCTTTTTTACCAAAAAATCATCACCTGGGACATTAATTTTCACCTCGGCAATTTTATTTTCTTTATCACTTGTCTTTTCAACTTTCAAAAAAACATCCGCCGATACTACTTTGTCGTAGTACTTTTCCAACTTGTCCATTCTATCTTGAACAAAATCTACTAGCTTTTTGTCAACAGTAAAGTTAACTGCATGAACACTTACCTTCATAATCATTTTTTTTAATAGTTAAACATTTCTCAAAATTACTTCTGACCCCGTGGATGCGCCTCTTTATACACACTTTTCAGTTCTGACAAACTACTGTGCGTATATATTTGCGTCGACGCCAGACTAGAATGACCTAATAATTCCTTGACTGAATTTAAATCCGCTCCATTATTTAACAAATGCGTTGCAAAAGTATGTCTCAATATATGGGGGCTCTTTTTTACTTTTTCAGAGACAGTACTAAAGTAAGAATTTATTAATCGATACACAAAGGAATCATTTAATTTTAACCCTTTTTTTGTGAGAAACAAATAATCGCTATCTATAATAGACAACAACCCTTCTCGCTCTTCCAAGTACAACGAGAACTGCTCTTTTATCACTGGCAAAACAGGAAGGATTCGTTCTTTATTACGTTTTCCTAATACTTTTATTGTGCTGCCGGATAAATTAATATTATTTATTTTTAAACCAATCAATTCCGCTCTTCGCATTCCTGTAGTATATAACAAATCGATTATCAGTTTATCTCTAATTTCCTGAAAACCTACAGCACTTCGCATTACATCCAAGACATCCACAACTTCCTTTTCAGAAAAAGGAATCTGCACTATTTTCGGAACCTTTAACGCTTTGTGTTTTAACAACGGACTCACTTCTATTTGTTTTGTTTTTAATAGAAATTTATAAAATGCTTTTAAGGATGCAATTTTTCTATTAACCGATGTATTTGACATACCGTCATCCACAAGCGACACAATCCAAGTTCTAATTTGACTGTAATTGACCTGCTCTACATCCTCTTGATCGAAATGAATGGTATTGAATAATTCAAAAGAAGTAACATCATTGCAATACGCAGTTACGGTATGTGGAGAGTATTTTTTTTCCAACTGAAGATAATCCCGAAATGCATCTTTATTAGTAGCCATAAAAAAACCGTTAGCATCAAAGTTATAAAACTTTTAATGACTAACGGTAATTTATTTAATAGATATTGACTAACTCTCTAAGTTATCTCTCATATTTTGGATATAAGCCGCTTTTTGAATTTTGATTCTATTCGTTACTGAAGGCTTAATAAAAGCAGTACGTGCTCTTAGTTGACGAACAGTTCCTGTTTTATCAAATTTTCTTTTGTAACGTTTTAACGCTCTATCGATATTTTCTCCGTCTTTAATTGGTATAATTAACATAATATAGACACCCCCTTTCTTTAAGTGTGCAAAAGTATGTATTAATTACGAGTTATAAGTTATAAATTATGAATTATTTTAAAAGAATTAAAACAAGACAAGAACAAAGAATAAAAAAAGCCAAGTCACACTACTTGTTTCTTGGCTCTATATTCTATTCTCTATATTCTAAAAAGTTATTATTTCACAGCTGGCTCATAATTTTGTTTGTCAATTATCATTTTTGATAAAATCTCCTTAAGGATTTCTGAAGTTCCACCTCCTATTGGCCCCAAACGACTATCTCTAAATAAACGTGCTAATGGATAATCTTCCATGTAGCCATAACCTCCCAACATTTGCAAGCAACTATAAATTGTTTCATCAGCCACTTTTGTAGATTTTAATTTGGCCATAGTAGCCTCCTTAACCACATATTCTCCTTTGTCTAATCGGGCTACGGCAGCATAATTAAACACTTTGCAATGCTCAACATCTGTTGCGTGCTCTACTAATGTATGTCTTAACGCCTGAAACTTATCTATTGTTTTTCCAAATGCTTCTCGTTGTGACATGTATTCGATTGTATACTCAATTGCATATTCAGCTCTTGCATGAGCATTTATAGCCATAATCAAACGCTCTAAGGCAAAATGTTGCATAATATAAGGAAATCCTTTCCCTTCTTCACCCATTAAATTTTCTACAGGAATTTCTACATTATCAAATGCAATCTCTGCTGTATCTGAAGCTCTCCAACCTAATTTATCAAGTTTTGTAGTGGAAATTCCTTTAAGGTTACTATCCATCAAAAACATACTTATTCCTTTGTTTCCAAGTTCTGGACTTGTTTTCGCAGCAACTACATAATAATCGCCATAAATACCGTTAGTTATGAATGTTTTAGAACCATTAATAATATATTTATCTCCTTTTTTTATAGCTGTAGTACGCATACCTGCAACATCACTTCCACCAAAAGGCTCTGTAATACACAAAGCTCCTATTTTATCACCAGAAATACTCGGCACCAAATATTCTTGTTTAATTCGCTCATCGCCTTCCGCATTTAAATGTGTCATTGCTAAATAAGAATGCGCCCACATAGCAGCTGCAAAACCGGATGATTTTATTTTTTGAAGTTCTTCTAAAAAAATAACTGTGTAAAATAAATCTAAATTCAATCCGCCATAAGCCTCAGGATATCGTATTCCGAAAAAGCCCATTTCTCCAAATTTTTTCCATATAAAACGCTCAATTGTACCAGTTTTCTCCCATTTTTCAATATGAGGTACAACTTCTTTTTGTAAAAAATCTTGTAAACTTGCTCTAAATAATTGATGTTCTTCTGTAAAATATATTGAATTCATAAAATTAATTAATTTTTTTTATTAATTTTTAATAAATTGAAGGTGTCCTTCAAATTAAAAGTCCAAATATAAGCCAATTATATTTGCTTTATCAACAGGAAATCCCTTAATTTTTGTTAAATCCTCAACATTATTAATATTTCCCCGCATGCTTCTATAAGTCACAATTTCTTTTGCCAAAGCATATCTGAAATAATAAAACTGGGAAAGCTCTTTTAAAGAAGCATTATTAATATCTATTTTCTTAAAATTCGGAAGTACTGAAACTTTAAAATGAGTATTCAAATTCTCAATCACTTCGGGCGATAATCCCCAAACATCTTTCATTTGTTCCATGGAAACAAATCCGCCTAAACTTTCTTTTTGTTTTAAAATTCGCAAAGAAATTGCCTCGCCTATTCCGTAAATTTTTATCAAATCCTCCTTGGTTGCCTGATTGATATCGATTAAAACAATTTTTTCTTTTTTGGCGAAAGCCTGATTTGGATATTTTTTAAATTCTTTATCTTGTTTCTTATTATTTACCCAATCAGGAAATTTAAAATAGGGCGCTATTACATTTAACAACGAATCCGAAACTTTAGTCACGTCTTGAAACTCTTTAGAGGAATTAACATACTTATTTTCCTTTCTAAAAGCGAACAAGCGGTCAATTTCCTCTACTGACATTCCTAACTTATATCCTTTATAATCGGTTATAAAATTGGGATTAAAAAGATACACTTTTGGCAACTCTTTTTCGGATTCCGTTTTCATGGAATCAATTTCAGATTGAAGGGAAAGCCATTTTTGTTTATCAGGATATTCTTTTATCACTGCATTAAAGTCAACAAAAAAATAAATGAACTGCAAAACAATAATGATTGCAAATAACAAAAACACACCCGTACGCTGATCTCGTGTGAACTTAAAATAAGTGTGAATCGTTTTAAAACTCATTTGACAATTCGGGGTTAGTAAATTTACATAAGAATCCTAAAATTATAAATTAAAATCAAGATGTATCCCTTTCTAAAGAAAAACATTCGAAAGAAGCAAAAATTATGTCAAAAACAAAGCAACATATCTATTAGACACACTCCAAAAAAGTTTTTCCATAGATTAAACCCTAATAAAAACAATTAAATTAATTTTTTAGAACTTAAATTTCAATTATTATTTTTATTTTTTATAAAAAACTATACATTTGGAGCTTAATAACAAACAAAACCATATAACCCATGTCAATTTGGAAAACTAAACCACTGTCGGTACTGCTAAATGAAGCATCAGAATCCGAAAAAGGATTAAAAAGGACTTTGTCTTCACGTTCATTAGTAGCACTTGGAGTTGGAGCAATTATTGGAGCAGGATTATTCTCATTAACAGGTATTGCTGCTGCAGAGCATGCCGGTCCAGCAGTTACACTTTCATTTATTTTAGCCGCCGTAGGATGTGCTTTTGCAGGACTTTGCTACGCTGAGTTCGCATCAATGATCCCCGTAGCAGGTAGTGCTTATACGTACTCTTATGCCACTATGGGAGAATTTATGGCTTGGATTATCGGTTGGGATTTAGTTCTTGAATACGCATTAGGAGCCGCTACAGTAGGTGTAAGTTGGTCTCGCTATTTACTCGAATTATTAAACAAATACGGAATACATCTTCCCCACGATTTAATATGTTCTCCCTGGGAAACATTAAAATTAAGCGACGGAACAATTATAGAAGGCGGAATCATAAATCTTCCTGCTATTTTTATCGTTTCGATGCTATCTTTATTACTGATAAGAGGAACTAAAGAATCTGCATCTATAAACAACTTTCTAGTTGTTGTAAAAGTAATAGTAGTTATTATGTTTATTGTTTTAGGCTGGAGCTTTATTGACACGGCAAACTACACACCATACATCCCTGAAAACACAGGAGTATTTGGAGAATTTGGATGGTCAGGAATCGCAGCTGGAGCAGGAACTGTATTCTTCGCTTTTATTGGTTTTGACGCTGTTTCTACAGCAGCTCAAGAAGCAAAAAACCCACAAAAAGGGATGCCAATTGGTATTTTAGGATCATTGGTTATTTGTACCATATTATACGTATTGTTTGCACACGTAATGACTGGACTTGTTCCTTATAATGAATTTGCAGGCGATGCTAAACCAGCAGCAACAGCATTTGCAAGAACTGGATATACATTTTTACAAACTGGGTTAATCGTAGCTATTTTAGCAGGTTATACTTCGGTAATGCTTGTGATGCTAATGGGACAAAGTCGTGTTTTCTACACGATGAGTAAAGATGGTTTATTGCCTTCTTTCTTTAGTGATATTCACGCAAAATTCAGAACACCATGGAAAACAAATCTTTTCTTCATGGTATTCGTGAGTCTTTTTGCAGGTTTTGTACCCGTAAGTGATTTAGGTCATATGGTAAGTATTGGAACATTATTAGCATTTGTTTTAGTATGTATCGGAGTTTTGGTAATGCGTAAAAAAATGCCAGATGCACCAAGATCTTTCCGCACGCCTTTAGTGCCTTTTGTACCAATTGCAGGAATTCTGATCTGTTTAGCCTTGATGTATTCATTGCCAAATGAAAGCTGGGCAAGACTTGTAGTATGGATGGCATTAGGTGTTGTTATCTATTTTGTCTATGGAAAGAAAAATAGTAAATTAAACAATCCAGATAAATAAAATTTCATCATAAATGAAAAAAAGGGATTATAAAGTTTAAATACTTTATAATCCCTTTTTTTCATTTATAGCTATTTACAAATCAAAAACCGAGGTGCGTTTGGCCCGAATTAAATCCTTCAAACGAATCCAAAAAGCCAATGTGAGATAAACCGCAAACCACAATCCTACAGTAACAAAAGACAAATAGATAAAAAACAATCGTACACTGCTGGCACGCATTCCTAAAGTATCAGCTAAACGAGAAGAAACATGGAAACCGTGTTTTTCAAAAAAAAACTTAAGCTTAATTATTACTGACATCTTATGAGTTATGAGTTATGAGCAAAATTACAAAATTATCCTATTGACTCATTTTCTAATTCACTAATTATTTTTAAGCAACTCCATGCCTATAACACATTCTAAACACTTACTTTTATTACAATACTCATTCTTGAGTTGCAACAAAGATTGTGTTTCAAAAGCACTTTTTGACTGTATTCCAAAAGAAGTGAATTTTTCTATGATGCCATTTTTCTCTGCAGCAACTTCATTTAACAAACGGATTAAATCCTCCGAAATTTCTTTTCCTTGACTTTTTGCAAAAGCAAATTGAATCGGAATTATGGTGTTTACTACAATTAAATCAATGAAAGATTTAGAGAGCGTTTTCTTTTTTTTCGGACTTTCTTTATCAAATTGATAATGGTTTTGCCAATACTCAGAAGCTGTAATTTGAAATAATTCGTAACTGCTTTTTAATGAATTCAAGCTACTTATTTTGGAGAATAAGTTCTGCTGACTGTGGTATAAATTAGCTAGCTGCGAAAGCCTTATCGTTGGGAAATTATCGGGGCGATGCTTGAAAAACTGTACCGGTTCTATACAAATTTTCTCTATTTGATACTTATGCAACAAATAGAAATACCTAAATTTTAAATCCTTGAAATAGTTATCTTCTTTTTCAGAATCCAATAATCCAGCAGCTCCAAAAATCAAAGCTTCCAGATTTTCGACTTCAAAACTTTCCTTTCTAATTATTGAAAAAGGAATAGATTGCGCGATTTTATAAAAGATTTCTCCGTTTGTGTTTAAACCAAAATTTTTAGCCAACAAACAGAACAAAACTCCTTCCCAATCTTGATTGGTTTGTTCCAATAAATCAAATATAGGTTGCGATTTTCTTTCCAACCGTTCAAAAAACAAACGCTCTTGCCAGTTCCGCAATGTAAATACATCAACTTCTTTCAACTGTTTTTCGCAAAAAATCCATGATTTTGGGGCCATTAAAGACTGGTAGTTTTCTACAGTCGCTTTTTCAACGTATTTTTTTAATTCTAAAACTGGAACTTCAGAATTGTCACTTCTAAAAACCGCTATATCATGTTCCCAAACCACGTGCAAAATTACATTTTCATACCCTTTATCTTTTTCGTGATGATGTACGTACCAATCCGAAGATTTAAGGTGAATTTCAACGTTGCCAGCCCATTTTTGAGCACCGATAACGATCTGAGCATTAAAAAAATCAGGACCTGCCAATTCAAGATATTGACCTACATTGACAATTGTGATTTCCTCATTGTGGACCGTTTTTAAATTCAAAGTATCAAACTTCTTGAACTTCCAGAGGTAATGGAGGAAATCTTCTTTCATTTTTTTAAATTTCAAGATAAGATACTAAAGTAATGAAAATTATTACACCGAAACACATCGAGATAATCTAAAAAAATATCCTCAGACAATCCTCCTAAATTTTTTATATTTGTCTTCCTAACTCCACTACTATGAAAAACCACTTCATTTTATTCTTTGTTTTTTGTTTTGTCTTTTCAACTCTGGCTCAAAAAAATATCAAATCAATAAAAATAACTTATGTCAAAAGTTCAAACGGTACCCTTATTGAGAACCAAGACCCCATTTTGGTTTTTACTTCCGAGAAAACAAATTTGATCACTTCTGAAAAAATAATACTAAAAAAAGCCGATTTCCCTATTGAACAAACTTTTGTGGATTTTAACTCAAAATCCATTTCACAATTTGCACAATTTAAAAATGGAAATTCGATTCTAACCATTGATAGCTTAGCCTTAGGAAAACAAAAGTTTGAATTTAGTGATGAAACCAAAAAAATACTCGGTTACACCTGTAAAAAAGCAAAAACCACCATTAACTCCAACTCTATTGAATTATGGTATACTAATGAATTAAATTTAAAAGGGGCACCGAGTGTCTTGGGACAAAATTTAGGTTTGGTTCTTGAAATGGTTCGCAATGGAAATTCTAAAGTTACAGCCAGCAAAATAGAACTATTAAAAACTATTCCAACTCTCTTGACATTGCCAAATCCATTCCCTAAAATAGTTGACCAATTAACGTACAAGGATTTAATCTGGAAAAGCCGATTTACCAATATTGCTATTTTTGAGAAAGAAATCATCAACTTTTCGGAGGCATCCCGATCAAATGACAGCATCTTGCGATTTGCCAACGGAACCATAATTCTCAAAAAAGTAAAAATTCCAGGAATCAAAAAAGGAAATCGAATTTTTGTCGATGTAACGGAACAATCAAACGGAGACGCTTACGACAGAACCGGTTCCGTATTTTTAATTCCTACTGACAAAAACATTTCGTTTCTTGATGGCTTGAAAAATGGAGTAAAAGTATTGCCTGTTTACGAAAATGGAAATGGCGAAAAATATCAAGGTGTGATTCGAACAGAAAATTACGCTCCACTTTTAGAATTGATGCGCTTTTTCACCCCTTTTGGCGTAAAGCAATTCAATACGCTTCAATTGAAGAATAAAGTGTGGCAAGACAGCGTTTATTACCGTCAGGATATTTCAGAAATGCTTCCTGCCTTGAGCAATAAAGAAGTTTGGATTGGGATGAATATTGGGAACTACGACAACGGCGGACACAAAGCCAGCCTAAATATTTCTATACATCCAGAAGAAGAAAGCAAACCTCAGAATACGTGGTTGCTGCCTATTTTCAACACCAATAATGTTATGGAAATGGCGGGTCAACAATATGCAACTATGTTTAGTAACGAGAAAGGATTGGAAGTAACTTTTGATGTTCCGGAAGGGTTCAAGAATTTCAAGTTACGATACATTGCCACTGGTCACGGCGGCTGGGAAAATGGAGATGAATTTGTAGCAAAGAAAAACACCATACTCGTTGATAAAAAAGAAGTTTTTGCGTTTACGCCCTGGCGAACGGATTGCGGTTCCTACCGATTGAGCAATCCAGCATCTGGAAATTTCAGCGACGGATTATCCTCCTCTGATTTAAGTCGTTCCAACTGGTGCCCTGGAACAGTAACTAATCCAGTTTATATTGATTTAGGAAATCTTTCGGCCGGAAAACACACGATACAAATTAAAATCCCTCAAGGCAAATCAGAAGGATCCAGCTTTAGTTCTTGGAATGTTTCAGGTTGTTTGATAGGAGAATAAACAATGGAATTCGCACTTTAAAAAACAAAGAGATTGAGAGAATAAGAGTACTATTTAAGAGTAATTCGAAACAGGTAAATTATCTCAGTAAATACAATTTGGCACAAGCCCGAGCATCTGATAATGCTTCGTGATGGTTTAGCTGAATTTTCATTTCTCGACAACAGTCGCTTAATTTTGCTGGTTTCAATCCTTTGGCTTTATATATTTTTACGGTGCATTCCCAACGAGAAGCGATATTCAAATCGGCATAATCCAAACCATAAAGCGCCATTGATTTGGCCAGAACATTTCTGTCAAAGCTTTCGTTATGAGCTACAATTACTCTATTTTGAAGGCGTTTTTGTATTTCAGGATACACTTGTACAAATGATTTTGCATGCACCGTATCTCGCGGATATATCCCATGTACTTGAATGGTAAAGGGAGAATATACATTATTTGGAGGCTTGATTAAACTAACAAACTCATCTACAATTATTCCATTTTCTACGGTAACAATTCCCACAGAACACGGATGGAATGCAGTTGCGGTTTCAAAATCTATGGCGGTGAAGGTCATATTGTATGTTTGTTATAAATCTAAAAAGCCACAAATTTAACGAAATAAACTCGTCAAATTCATGGCTATAAAAATTTTAATATTTTGAATTATAAAATCTTACTTTATAGACCCAATAATATCATATTTGGTAATAATGTGGTGTCTCCCATTTCCTAAATCAACCAAAACGGCTTCATTTTCTTTGGTAAATAATTTGGAAACTTTTTCTATTGGCGTGCCTAATTTCACAATCGGATACGGTTTTCCCATGATTTCTCTAATAGGTCTTTCTGCTGAATTTTTGTCATGTACATAACTTTGGAATAAATCACTTTCATCAACAGAACCTACAAAACCTGTAACATCAATCACCGGAATTTGAGAAATTTTATATTTACGCATTCTTTCGATAGCGTGTGAAACTAATTCTTCCGTACGAACTACAATCAATGGTTTATCGATATGGTCTTTGATAACGTCTTCTGCTTTTGTGATTTCTTCGTCCAGAAAACCGCGTTCGCGCATCCAATCGTCATTGTACATTTTACCTACATAACGACTTCCAGAATCGTGAAATAATACCACAACAACATCTTCTGGCTTGAAATGTTCCTTGAGCTGCAACAATCCTTTTACGGCTGCACCTGCTGAATTCCCAACAAATATTCCTTCTTCAAGTGCTATTTTACGGGTATAAACGGCGGCGTCTTTATCAGTTACTTTTGTGAATCCGTCTATTAAAGAGAAATCAACATTTTTTGGCAATATGTCTTCACCGATTCCTTCTGTGATGTAGGAATAGATTTCATTTTCATCGAAAACACCTGTTTCATGGTATTTTTTAAATACAGAACCATAGGTGTCAATTCCCCAGATTTTGATGTTTGGATTTTTCTCTTTCAAATATTTTCCAACGCCTGAAATTGTTCCTCCAGTCCCAACACCAGAAACAAAATGTGTAATTTTGCCCCCCGTTTGCTCCCAAATTTCCGGACCCGTTTGCTCGTAATGTGCAATCGCATTTGATGGATTATCATATTGATTCACATACCAGGAATTAGGCGTTTCCTCCGCTAATCTTTTGGAAACTGAATAATACGAACGTGGATCTGTAGGCTCTACATCAGTCGGACAAACTACTACTTTTGCGCCTACTGCACGAAGGATGTCCATCTTTTCTTTGGACTGTTTATCTGAAATCACACAAATCAGCTTGTATCCTTTTATAATGGCTACTAATGCCAATCCCATTCCTGTATTCCCTGAAGTTCCTTCAATAATTGTTCCTCCGGGTTTTAACCTTCCGTCAGCTTCGGCATCTTCAATCATTTTTACGGCCATTCTATCCTTTACGGAATTGCCCGGATTGAAAGTTTCTACTTTGGCCAATACCAAAGCGTCAATACCGGCAACTACTTTATTCAGTTTTACTAATGGTGTATTGCCTATTGTGCCTAATATATTTTCTGCGTAGCGCATTTTATTATAAATTTTAGATTGTGATTTGTTGTAATTCTGATGCAAAGATAGTATTTTGTTATAAAATATTCTTGTTTACACTATTTTGCGTTCGTGATAAAAGCGGCATCCTTTACTTGCTTCCTTTAAGCAAGTAAAGATATAGCGGATAGCACGATAAAACGCCCAAGAAAAGAGCATTGAAAAGCTATACTATTTGTCGCAAATTAATTAAAGAAGTTCCAAATTAATCCGAATCGAATCGTGAAATCACGTGATGGGTTATTTGGTGAGGCATAGAAATTATTACCCGTAAGAGAAGAGTTGAAATGCTCTGCTTTGAAATAAATTCGAGTTCTTTGGATTTTTGCGTTTATAAAAAAATCAAAGTTTGGATGGTTTCCAATTTGTTTTTCGTTTTGGACAAAAAACTCTCCAATAACCGGATTGTAATCGCTTGCGTAATAACTCGTAAAATAATTCAGCACAATTCCTGTTTGCAAAAACAAAGCACGTTTGAATAAATAATTGGAATAATAAAACGTATTTCTTGTGACAATTTCCGGAACATTTAAAATTGCATCTTGCTGATCCACTTTTTGATATAGAATGGTGTTGTCTAAAGCAAAATTTCCGAATTTGAATTCTTTGCTCGCTTTAACCGATAAATAATTTATGGTCTTCCCATATTGTGCAGGATTAATTATTTGTGTTTTATCTACTATTTGTGTATCTGTTGAAACATCAGCAAAGTACAAATGATCTTTTAAAACTGAAAATTGTAGTTCCGCATCAACCCAAGGCGTAATCGCATTAGCGCTAATTGAATTTATTTTTTCGTTCTTAAAATCATTTGACCAGTTGTATTGCACATAGCTACTCTGATGCAAATTATAATTATTATTTGGCAGTTTGTTTATATTTTGATATCGAAATGAGAATTGTGCTTCATCATTAAGATCATATTCTAATTTAGCATCCAGATTTGATAACGATTGTGCCGTTACAGCTCTTGAGTATAAAAATTTACCATTCCATTTATTTTGTCGGTATTCATATTGACCACCTACACTATTAATTTCCTGGCTGAATGAGCTAGGAATGGTTATATCATCAAAAATTAATATCTGATTGTAGTGATAATTCGATCTAAAATCATCCGCAAAAAATTGAAATTTTCCTAAAGTGGTATTCTCATAAACCAGTCCCACTTTATTGTACATTTTGTTATAACGGGTTTGATCATTTATTCCGCTGTCCAGGAATGAATCTCCAAAACGATATACTGTCTCAGTACCAACGATGGATGGAACTGTAGCCTGGTTGTATTCGAAAAATTTATTTTCATAATTGAACTGATGGGTCAAATACAGGTTATTATCTCCCTTTTTTGAATTTATTCTAAAATTATGATCCAAAAACACTCTTTTTCCTTTAAGAAATGATTTAGCATCCGAAAAATAAACTTCAAATCTTTGACGATTATTATAGTTTGGATCTTCACTTTCGAAATCACCAATAGTCGTTATCCCTCCATTTTCCTCATTCAAAATATCTTGAAAAGTATAATGTGCTTTTGCAAAATAGCGCTTATTCCTGGTATTATAGCTAGTGGTAAACCTAAAATTACCGGTACTGGATAATTGATTTATATATTCACCCTCTGAACGCAACCCTTTGTATGCAATAGAAAAATTAAGGTTTTCAGAAGTATTCAAGGTTATAAAAGCATCTACGGACTGTCCTTTTCTTACGGTGGTTTTAAAATACAATTCGGTTACAGGAGTAGCAACAGAGCTGTATCGTATTTGGTTAGCCTCTAAAAAATTGAAATGTTTTGCTTTAAAACCAAATTCCGGATACGGAGAAAAATCGGTTAAACTATACTGTAACGTATTGTACGTTTGTCCATCATTTGCAAAAGGTAAAAGTCCGAAAATATCTTTTCGCAAATAGTTGTGACTGTATTCTTTTTGAATGGTTAGCGAAGTATCAATGTAAGTGGTATCGTTATCGATCGTGATAAAACGATACATATCAATGGTAGCAATTTTTTCATTTTTCTTTTTAATAGAATCTGAGCTATTGTACTTACTATTAAAATCTAAATTTTTATTCGCTTTTTCTTGAGAAAACAATAGCGTTGGGAATGCTAAAAAAAATAAAAAAAAGAGAATTCTCATTTGGGAGGATATATGATTAGGTAATTATTTTACAAAAGTAATCAGGCAAAGATAGATGATAAAAGCCTATAAATAAAAAAACAGCTATAAGAAAAAATTATTACAGCTGTTTGAATAATCATAACAAGAAGACACATTTACAAAGATTAACATCTAAAATGTTATTTTACCTTATTTAATGACAACATTGTTGATAAATTTAATACCCCGGATTTTGTTGTGATCTTAGCGTTGGATTAGAATCTAATTCTAATTGTGATATAGTCCATAAAAACTTAAAGTCCATCGACTCCTGAACAGTGAAGAAAATATAGAACAACGAAAACAGTTTCACCACATAGTAGAACAACTTTTTACAAAAAAAGGATTCCGACGCTTCATGTAAACAATAGCATTAAAAGGTAGTTTATTGGCAGTCACAGAAAATATTTAAAAAAAGTGGGCTAAAAAGACTCGTTTTACCTATTTTTCAAAATCAACTCTCTTAGAATTGAATGGTATTTAAAATTCATTAAAAAACAAATGAAAATCATCTAAAACAAAAAGGCCGTCTCAAATTTAAATTTGAGACAGCCTAATTTAATAATTGTTGTTTACTCTTTTTTTAATCCTGCATATTTTTGGAACTAAAAAAATAATACCCTTTTTATGGTCTGGTATCCCAAAAAACTTTGACATTCATACCAGATTTCTGCGTTGCATTTTCAGGATTTAAATCAATCTCTGATTGAGGGTACAATAGTGATCTAGGAAAAAATGGTATAACTGCATTAGCCGGTAAAGTTAAAGTAGGATACCCCGTTCTTCTAAAATCAGTCCATGGTTCTACAACAACACCGTAATTAGCAATGTATTTTTCGTTTATTATTTGTTCTAACTGTTGTACAGTAGTACCAGTTAATGTACCATTTGCTGCTAAATAAGCAGTAATATCTGCTGACGCTACACCTGCACTTTCCATAGAAGCCCTTATACCTGCTTGGAAAAATGTTTGCGCGCTACCAGGAGATGCGAATCTCAAAGCCGCCTCAGCTCTAATAAAGTTATACTCTGCAAATGTTAACATTCTAATAGGCGCTGCTCCACTATATACTGCACCGGTAATTGCTCCTCTTAAATAAGTGTGAAATTTAGAATAGTTACCTGGCCCTGCCGGCGCTCCAGAAACTGCTCCAACATATAAACCAGAACCTGCGGGCAATTGCGTAAAATAAAATTGTCTTCTAGGATCTGTTTTAGCATTCATCAAATTCACAATTTTTGCATTAACCACTAAATTACCAAGTCTAAGATTTTCAAATTGGTCAATTGGGTTTCTAGCATTAGCAGCATCAACGAAATTCATCTGAAAGCTATCTAAGTTACCGGTCATTAAAGGCGCTCCAGAATTAATCAATGCATCCATTCTAGATTTTGCAAAAGCAGCATCCTTTTCACTATAATGTAGAAATATTCTCAGTTTTAATGTATTTGCAAATCTAACCCAGTTGTTTCTAACAGCTGAAAAAGCCCCCGGATAAATTGTACTGTTAGTCCCTGGTGAAATCGCAGATGTTGGCGCATTGACCTCAGCGATACCTTCGTCTAATAATTTTATTAATTCTGTATAAATAAGTTCGTCAGAATCATACTTAGGCTTAACATTGGCAGCTAACTTTTGGGTTTCCGAGTAAGGAATACTACCCCAAGTATCTACAGCAAGTTGATAAGTATAGGCCTTTAAAATTTTGGCGACACCTGAATAGTGCGGACTATTAGTAGCGGTTGCACCAACTATTACATTCTCTGCATCATTTAAGACAGTAGCATAAATACTAGACCATACATTGTTTAAATCTGTACCAACAATTTGAAACTGTTCGAAAAATTGAGTCTGGGTTGTTGCACCAACAGTTTGTCCTGAATACTGCTGCATGATCAAAGAAGAATAGCGATTTAAATCGCTACCAGCTAAAAAACCAACGTTCACAGTCAGAGATGTTAACTGCTGATTAATTGGAGCAGCTTTTATACTGCTTGGATCATCGTTGGTATCACCAAATTCACATCCAGTCACTACGAAAGCAACTAAGAATAGTACCGATACTATTTTATTTTTTATGTTTTTCATATTTAAAATTATTACTAAAGTACTACTTTAAGATTAAAACCAATTGTTCTTGTATTTGGTAAAGAATTAAACTCTAAACCTTGTGCATTACTAACCCCTAACGCATTTTGTTCTGGGTCAAAATGTGGGTAATTAGGTGCGTGCAAGAATAAATTCCTTCCAAAAACTCCAACCTCAAATCCCTTAATTCCAGTATTAGTTAATAAACTAGAGGATAGTTTGTACGAAAAGGACATTTCTCTAACTCTAAACCATGAAGTGTCATATATAAATCCTTCTGCAGCAATATACTTTCCTTGATTACCATAATAAGATTGAGCATTTACGTTTATAGTGTTTGGCTGACCTGCATTTGGTCCTGAGGCATAAACACCTTCATAAAGATATGGAGTATTAGGAGTAACATTATCGGCTGCAAATCTTGGAAATTCAGCTGTCTCTACCGCCACACCGTTTCTTTGTACGTCAGCTATATTCCTTGAATACTGATCTCCACCTTCACGAATATCAAGTAAAACGAACAAACTAAAGTTTTTGTAAGTAAAAGTATTAGTTATACCCATTGTGAAATCAGGATTTGGATTCCCTATTTTTTGCACATCCAGCGTTTGCAATGGCAAACCGGTTGCAGGATTAATTAACATTTGCCCAGCAGCGTTACGTTGATATTTAGATCCATAAATTTGACCGTATTCATCTCCCGCAACTAAGCGAATATTAGGAGTTGTAAAACCACCTAAGAATATGTTAGTTACCCCTGGAGCCAATTCATCAACCGTAGATACATACTGAGTATAATTTGCTCCTAAATCCCATGAAAAATTTTGGGTTTTGATTGGTGTCCCTGATACTGCAATTTCCACCCCTTTTGTAGAAAGCTTTCCTGCATTCCTATAAGCGTTTGTAACTCCTGAAGCCGCTGATACAGGTACTTGTAAAATTACACTACGAGTTTTACGTTCGTAATAGGTAGCATCAATATTTAATCGATTATTAAAAAATGCCATTTCAGTTCCAAAAGCAACCTCCTTCGTAAACTCTGGCGTAAGTGCTGCATTACCCGCTAAATCAGATTGACTAAACCCAGCATTTCCATTAAAAGGAAAAATAATTTGTGGACCAAAACCATCACTAGCAAGAGCTTGATTGAAGTAAGTACTAGTTGCATAAGCAGGAGCACCTTTTCCTACTTCACCTGCACTTGCTCTAAACTTTATTAAATTGATTTTACCATCAAGTTTAATACCGGGAAACGCTTCTGTTAATACAAAACTTCCAGACACTGCCGGATAGAAAATAGAATTGTTCTCTGGAGCTAACGTAGAGGACCAGTCATTTCTTGCCTTAACATTTACGGATAAAAAATTCTTATATTCCAAAGACACATCTGCAAAAACTCCAAATAGTTTTGTATTTTCCTTAGCAGAAGAAGGAGCAAACGTCGTAGCATTAGATAAATTAGCAAAACCAGGCACTACTAAATTAAGACCTGTAACCTGAGAAGCGGAGCTGTAGTTATTATTAAACTCATTTCCAAATGATCCAGACACTGTAAAATTATTAAACTTTTTACTAGCGTTCAATGTAAAATATTGGTTTAAGTTATGAACGTTTAAAGCATTCTCAACTAAACCACCAATATTTGTTGAACCTACTACAAAACCCTGACCTCTGTTTCCAATCTGGTCAAAACCAGCACTGTTCACATTATAAAAATCTGTACCGATTCTAAAGTCAGCATTCAACCATGAAGTAAAATCGTACTTACCGTTAAAATTAGCCAATATTCTATTTACCTTATCATTGTACAGGTTGTTTTTAATAGTCCAATACGGGTTGTCCTCACCACCAGCATACAACTGTTGACCTGTAGCATTTTCAAATGGCAAACCACTTAAATTGTAAGATCTTGGAGTGAAATATCCTCTAAAAAGTGGGTTAGACAGGTTGTTCCCTTGTAAAGTTCTTTGTGAACTTGTATTTGTATAAGTAATATTGGCTCCTACGTTCAACTTTTCGGACATTTGAGTGTTTCCTGAAAAAGTTATGTTAGTTCGAGATAAATTGTTATTGTCTATAACATACGTTTCTTTTGTATTACCAAGCGCAAGTCTAAAACTAGACTTTTCAGAACCTCCAGTAAAACTTAAGTTATTTTGAGCGTTATAAGAAGTTTTAAAAATATCTTTAACATTATTTTTATAAGCTTGCAATACTTCAGGTTGACCATACGCGTTTGTAATTGTTTGACCCATAATCTTAGGCCCCCATGAAGTTGATACCATAAGGCCTGTGGAATTTGATCTATTAGGCACTAAAGCAGAACCAATTTGAGCAGGTGTTAACGTACCGTTTAAACCTTGCGCATATTCATTTTGATAATCCGGTAAACGATTTACATTTCCTATATTGTAACTTGAGTCAAAAGTAATTGATGATTTCTCTCCTTTTTTACCTTTTTTAGTAGTAATTAAAATAACACCAGATGCACCTCTAGATCCATAAAGAACTGTTGAAGCAGCATCTTTTAAAACAGTTACGCTTTCGATGTCCTCAGGATTAATATCGATAGCACGATTTGATCGCGATGCTCCTCTTTGTAATGGAGTATTTCCACCACTATTGTCAATAGGCACCCCATCCACAACAAACAAAGGTTGGTTACTTCCAGTAAAAGTAGTAAGCCCTCTTATTATTATACTAGAACCCGTAAAAGCTCCTCCTGATCCGGTTACGCGTACACCAGCAACCTTACCTACAAGTTGATTGGTTACGTTTGTAGCTTTTGCGGCAGTAAGTTCTTTTGCTTGGATTTTTGGTGTAGAATAACCCAGAGATTTTTTATCTCTTTTTATTCCAAATGATGTCACTACAACCTCTTCTAAGGTATTATCCGCTTGCGCCATTTTAATGTTAACTGTCGATGAAGCTCCAACATTTGCTGTAATCTCTTTCATCCCTATAAAAGAAAACACTAAAACATCACCAGCTTTAGCTTTGATAGAATATCTTCCGTCAAAACCAGTTTGAGTACTGTTTTTTGTGCCTTTAACCACAATATTCGCCCCCGGAACTGGTCCAGTGGCATCCGTAACAACACCAGTAACGGTTTTCTCTTGTGCGAAAGAAAACTGCATAGATAACGCTAACAATAGCGTAAAAATCCATTTGAATTTTAATCTCATATTAAATTAGTTTGAATTAGTTATTCCGCAAAAATCTTAAAAAAAACTTAAAAAACAACATTAATAACAAAAAATATATTTTATTTTTATTAACATTTTTGCCTAAAGAAAGAACATTCCTATATAATTTAAACATTACACACAATAATACACAAATATTTATGTCTAAAATTATTCTTTTGTCAAAGTTAATTTAATATTAACAAATCTTTTTTTTAACACCAAATTTAGAAACAGGAACTAACAAAACGAAACGTGGCCGCCTTGCCGGATCTGTCGAAGCTGCTGCTGTAATACTTCCATTTGATTTTCAAAATGACATATTAAATGAAAGTAAAACAATTGTCAGAAAAGTCAGAGAAAAATTAAGACCTAATTATAGAACAGCAGCTATTTCATTTGCAGTAACCCTTCTTGAGCCTTTAACAATTGATGAAATTAATATCCTAGGATACATCTAGAAAAGCGATGCAGGAAAGTATTCTAAAACTAAACCCTAGACTAGAATCTATTTATTGCAAAAAAAAACAGTCCGTTAATTTCTAAAGGCTGAATTAAAAACCGAGATGGAAAGATATTTACTGCTACCGAAATTGAAATCCTAAATTCGATTCCGAATGCCAGTATCATAAAGGGAGATTCAAAATATATGAGTATTACAGCTTCGGTATCGACTAAAACCTATCGGGATGAGTATATGAATCGCATTGATAAAGAATTTTCAATATGCAATTGAAAACAAAACAAAGGTTATTATTTTGCATATCGAGCCATCAGGTTATGAAAGATACCCAATCTGATAAAAATATTTTAAAGCACAGGAAAACAAAAGAATAGACATTAATCACACTCTTAAAAAAACTTAAAATCAAAATAATATAAAATTCAGGAAGTGGATAAGGAAAGAAAACTTATAGTGATAAGGTGCATCGAACCTGAACCCGTTTTTCGAAACATTAAACAAAATAAGTAATTTAAGAATTTACGCTCACAAAAATAAAAAAAGAGGATTCTCATTTGAAAAAAGATACAACTACGTAATTACTTTTGCAATTGTAATTAAGCAAAGGTAAATGACAAAAGATATAAATAAAAAAAACATCTAGTTAACACTGGATGTTTTTAATTTAAAATTTAAAATAATTAAAAAAGTAAAAAATTATTTTTTTACAAATTTCAAATCAATAACTTTTTCAACCCCTACAAACTTAATAAAATACAATCCTGATAACAAGTCGGAAACTTTTATACTGTTTTTTTGTAAATAGTTAACTTTATTTATTTGCTTACCCAACACATCATAGATTTCTATTGTAATTGGAGTAAAATTTTGAGGTAATTCAAAAAACAATACATCTTGAGTAGGATTAGGATACAATTTAATAGCATCATTCATTTCAAAGTCAGAAGAAGCTAATGTTAATCCAGTTTGACCATTGACTATTAAAGAAAAATTTTGACTTCCACTCAAAAGAGTCCCTTTATGACTGACCTGAATAGTATAAGTACCCGGTTCAGCATTTTCTATAAAAATTTTTTCAATATTATCAACATCATTATCGGAATTATTAGTAGCTTGTTCTTGAGGTTTTGTTACATCTAACTTCCAAGGATAATAAACAACATTATCTTTAATAACTTTCAAATCTAGATTATTTACTAACACAGATGTTCTACTATCCTCTATCCCAGAAGAAACAATTGTACCAACAGGATCAGTCCAAGCAATAGATATTGATAAAGGTTGTGAAGTATTCAGGGTTATCAATTTAGAAAACAAGGTATTCTCAACTAAATTTTCTTCTTTAATAACTGATTTACTACCATTATTAGAAATTAACAATGCAGCTTCCTTACCATTTGCCAAACCCCAGCCATATTCGTAATCAGGACCATTATAATATCCTGTTTCACTTGCAGTATGACAAATTAACCCCTTCACTGTAGCCGCTTTCATAAAAACACCATTCAAATTCTTATAGTGTTCCTGTAATAACAAAATTAATCCTGTAATTGCAGGTGCCGCCATTGAAGTTCCATTATAGGTACCATCATATGATAAATCTGAAGTCGATGTTGTAGAATATACTCCAACACCTTTGGCAACAATATCTGGCTTTATCCTTCCGTCATCTGTAGGTCCATAATTACTAAAACTAGAAATTGCAACACTTGAAGGTCCTGTATAATTATCTACATAATTCACAGCGCCAACTACTAAACAGTTTTTTGATAAAGTAGAGCCAGTAAGCAAATCAAATCCATTTTTTGCCACTATTTGCGGGTGAATTGAATTTCTAGAATTCCCTGCCGCCACAACTATTTGATAATAAGGAAATACATCGGAAATCATATCATAATCCGCAGAAGTTTGATCATATGCGCCAAAACGCCAATTTGCAAGCCCTCCTAAAGTGTAACCATAAGAGTGATTTGAAACTAAAAATCCTTCAGAACCAAACGCAGCCATTTCTGATATATCAGAATCCCAATAAAAAGTTTTAGCAGTACCTTTATATGCAATCCCTTTAGACTTAGAATCAATACCTGCACTAATAATAGTTCCAGAAACATGTGAAGCATGAGAACTTAAAGTGGCATAATTATCGCCTAATACAATTCTATCATTATTAAACTCTTGATGAGTCGATCTAACTTTTCCACTATCCCAAACTCCTGCAGTAATTCCTAAACCGGATAAATTTAAACCAAGTTCACCATTAGTATATAGTGAATTTGCATTAATTGTGATTCCAGATTCAGCATTATCAGTAGTAAAATAAATGGGCATTCCATCATATATCCTTTGCAAGGATCTTTTCTCAGAATCCACAATTAGTTTATTAGATTTATAAGCATTAATTAAATTTTTTTGAAATTTAAAATCACTGTTAAATCTATCTTTCAATTTAACTATTTTCTTTTCATCATAGGTAGACTTAATTTTTTCTCTTTCAACGTTAGTCTGACTGAAAGAAATCTGAAAAGCAAAAAGCATAAAAAATATTTTCTTCATAAAAAATTAATTAAAAAAAACCTTCTACAATCTAACAAGATTGAAGAAGGTTTAAATTATCAAATCACTAGTAAATTAATTATACCCAGGATTTTGACTTAAAGCATTAACATTAATTTCTGCTTGCGGAATAGGTAAAGTAAACCTATAGTCCCCATTACTGATATTAACCGGACTAGTAGCAGAAGAATTAACAGCATCTTGAGCATATCGATCAGTACCAGAAACAGAAGCATCAACACCTAATCTCTTTAGATCTATATATCTATGTCCTTCAAAAGAAAGTTCTTTTCTTCTTTCTAATAAAATATCAGCTATAGCAGTAGTAACGTTAGAATAAACAGGTAAAGGAACAACTCCACCAGTATAGCTTCTAGCTTGTCTAACTTGACGAATTAAATTAGCAGCTCCTACTAAATCTCCACTTCTAACTAAACACTCCGCTTTAATAAAATATATTTCTGATAAACGGAAAACTTTTAAATCATTAGCAGTATGCCCACCTGCTTTTCCAGGATATTTATCAATAACAATAACTTCATCTGTTCTAGTAGCAGTTCCTGGTGTAGTAGAGATAGAAGCTGAACGATCAACGAAACACCATCTTCTAAAATCTTCAGCACCACCTCCTAAAGGATTTGTATACAAATTAAAAAGAGTTCTTCCCATGTCGTATAATGGACCACCTGTAAGATGCGAACCATTAGTATTATACCTACTACCAAAGTTGATTTTGTTAATAGGTCTGTCAAGGGCAAATAAAATTTCACCTTGGTCAGCATCAACCCACATTTTTCTGTACATAGGACTTGCAGCAGACACCCATTGATCAACTTGGTATAGTGCACGTTGAACAGGGAAACCTGCTCCCGGATCTACATTTATAGTAGTACTACCAGTACCTGTACCTTGAGGAACAATAGCTGAAGACGTAGCTGGAAAATTAGCAACAGACACAGTACAAGTAGAAAGAGATCTACCAGATGTAGCAATAACATCATTAGCATAAACTAAAGCTTGAGCATAGTTTTTTCTATATAAATACATTCTAGCTCTGAACGATTTAATAAAATTATTGCTTACAAATTTGTAAGCGTTAGTTCCTGTTGGTGCAATTAAATTTGCTTCAGCATAATCTAAATCATCTTCAATAAACTTAAAAACTTCACCATTTGTAGACCTAGGAGTATCTTGATTTATTGTAGGTACAAAATCTACAATCATAACACCTGGAGCTGCATCATTACTCAAATCAGTTGAGAAATAAGTCAATAACTGAAAGTGCGCAAAAGCCCTCAAAGCTCTTGCTTGAGCTAATACTGAATTATATGCAGGAAGTTCTGCAGCTGTGGGTGTATATAAGGCAGCACCTCTGATTAACCTGTTACAATAATTAATTAAATTATAATGAGTATTCCAAATATTTGCTGCGGAACCATTAGTAGTAACTAGAAAAAACCTTTGAGTGTCATTTACGGTAAGACCACTTCCAATTGCAACCTCATCAGTTAATAGAGAACTCACGTGAATTTCATCTTGAATACTAGCCCTATCATAAGTTTCACTTAAAAACAATTGCATATTAGCAACAGATGTAAACAAGGCAGCGTCATTTAACTCCCCTTTTTGAACTATTTCTAATGCATCGTTACAAGAAAGCAACGTTACAAAGAGACTAAAAAGTACTATTCTTTTTTTCATTTTTATATTTTTAAAAATTAACATCAATCCCAAAAGTATATAATTTTGGAGTTGGAAAATAACCCGTTGTAGAAGCTTTAAAGGTTTCAGGATCAAATCCTTTCCACTTAGTAAAAGTTAAAATGTTTTCAGCTTGTAATCTAAAACGTATACTTTTCATAAACGTTTTATTTAAAAATTTAGCTGGCACATTGTATCCTAAACTTAAATTTCTTAAACGAACATAAGAAGCATCCATTAAAAATCTATCAGATAAATCCCCTGAATCAATATTTGTAGCATCCCAAGAAGGAACATTACTATTAGTATTAGTAGGAGTCCAAGCATTTAATATATCAGCAGAAACAGGAAAAGGATCAACGTTTCTAATATCCATCAAACCTGCATAATCTACATCAAATCTAAAGAAATCAGCAGCATATGTAAAGGCTGCATCTAGGAAGAACCCTTCATATGAAGCATTAAAACCAAAACCACCTTGATACACCGGTAAATAATTTTTATCCGTTAATCTTCTGTCACCATCAACAGGACTTTCAGTTTCTACACCATTGATATCTAAGAACAATAAATTTCCATTCACAGGATTTACACCTGCATAAGGAACTAAGAAATATTGATTTAAAGGACCTCCAAGTGCATTTGCAAAATCAGTACCTATTCTTTGTTTTCCTTTACCATCATTAAGCACCCCTAAATCATGTATTTCATTACGATTGTATGCACCATTACCATAAACCGATAATTTAAACGCCGTATTTTTAAGCACATCATATCTAAGATTAAGCTCAATACCTTTGTTTAATAAAGATCCATTATTTCCTGAAATATTATTAAACCCATTAGAAGCAGAAACTGGAATAGATGTATACAAGTCAGTTGTTAATTTTCTATATAAATCAAAAGAACCCGTCAATCTACCTTTAATATTAAAATCTAAACCAATGTTAGCTTGAGCTGTAGTTTCCCATCTTAAATCTTTGTTAGCAAAAGACGAAACACCAAAAGAAGCTACATTTCCATACCCTGATTGAGTACTATTTAAATCCCTAACTGCTTGTGCTGCTCCAAAAATTGTAGCAACATCACTATCCTCACCTCTTGCAGCGACATTTTGATTTCCAGTTGTACCATAAGAAGCTCTCAACTTAAGCTCTTTGAAGAAATCATTATTTTGCATGAAGTTTTCTCTAGAAATATTCCATCTCCCTGCAACTGACCAGAAAGTACCCCATTTATTATCATCAACAAATCTATAACTTGCATCTCTCCTTACAGAAGCAGCAAATCCATATTTAGAATCATAATCATAGTCTAAAGTACCAAAATAGGAGAATAAACCAGCATCTATTCTGGAAGCTCCTACTAGTGGGGCATATGTAAACGGTAAAGCTAAACTATAAGTAATGTAACCTGTTCCTGCTCCAGGAGACCATGTTAAAGGATTCAAACCGGTTTGTCGGTAAAAATTAGATCTTCTATGTGCTTTTAAATACTCTGTAAATACAGAAGCATCTATGGTATGCTTACCAAACTCTTTTTTATAATTAAGCTGGTTTGTAGCATTAAACGTAAACTCTCTGGCTGAACTTAGAGTTTCACTACCATTAAATGCCTGACCCGCTCCAACAGCTCTTACAACAGATAAGTAAGCTTCTGGTCCAATAGCAAAAGTTCTTTTATCATCAGCGTAATCAATACCAGCAGTAGTTCTGAATGTTAAATTGTCTGTCAATTTATATCCTAGATTTCCAGAAACTATGGTTTTAAACTCTTCAAAATAACTAGGAGCATTGTTTCCTTTGTACAAATCCATAAGCATAAATGGAATAATATCCAGCGAAGGAGATCCAAAATCATTAAATAACTGCTGTCCACTTACATAAGTAGCTGGATCAAAATAAGCGGCAGAAGTTAAGTAACCCGTTAAAGGATTCTGTAATACATTACTATTAATTCCCGCTCTGGTTTCTTGTTCAAGTTGTTTTCTTTTAGAAAAAGCAGCGGTTAAATTTAAGCCGTATGTTAATCTATCATTTGATGATTTACCAGAAAAATTAGACCTTAAAGTAAATCTCTTAAAATCTGATGTAGGAACAATACCATCTTGTTGGAAATATCCTAAAGAAGTAAAATTTTTCGTATTCTCACCTCCTACAGTGAAACTTACATCTTGACTAGATGTTGTTCCAGTTCTAAAAAAGACTTTTTTCCAATCTGTATCTATAGCATAGCTATCGATATTATTTGGATCAACTGTTACAGCTGGAGCTGACCCTGTAAAACCTGGACCAACACCATACTCTTTTTGAATTTTCAAATGCTGTTTTGCATTAACCAGATTGTAATCATCTCCTCTAAATTCAGATATACCGTAACTAGAAGAAAAATTTATATCTAAATCAGATTTAAAGTCCCCTTTCTTTGTTGTAATTACAATCACACCATTGGAACCTCTATTACCATAAACTGAAGTCGCTGAAGCATCTTTCAAAACTGAAATAGTTTCTATATCATTTTGATTTAAATTTCTAAAAAATGCCTGAGTCAATGGAACTCCATCTATTACATACAATGGATCTGTACTAGCATTCAAAGACCCCGCTCCTCTAATAATAACATCAATCTTATTAGTCCCTGGCTGACCAGAAGACAAAGCAATATTTGCTCCAGCCAATTGACCTTGCAACGACTGTAAAACACTCACATTAGGCCTTCCTTCAATTGTTTTTGCAGAAACAGTTTGAGTTGCTCCAATTGATTTTGCTTTTGTAGATGTCTTCCCATACCCCTCAACCACTACTTCAATCAAATTTAAAGCAGATTGAACAAATTTTACATTTATAGTATTAGAAGCACCAATAACTTTAGATTGGTCTTCTAACCCTAGGAAAGAAAAAACTAAAGTCTCCCCTGCTTTTGCTTTAATGGAATACTTTCCATCAAAATCAGTTTGAGTGCTGCGCTGCGTTCCTTTAATAATAACATTTGCTCCAGGAATAGGCCCCGAAGCGTCTGAAACTACACCAGTAACAGTTTTCTCTTGTGCAAACGCAAATTGCATTGACAATGCCAATAACAACGAAAAAATCCATTTGAATTTTGATCTCATATTAAATTATTTTGAATTAGTTATCCCACAAAAATCCTAATTATTTCTTAAACTTTACACAACCCACTCCTACTAAAAACAATATTTAACTTTTTACAAAATATTATTTAAAATAAATCTTAAAAAACAATTAAAAAATCAATTTATTAACTATTTTAGTTATATAAACGCAAATCATTATTGTCTAAAAAACCCAAAAAACTACAATAAAGCCGAATACCAACAGAATTCGACATTATTATTAAGTTAATTCAACATCAACATTCCTTCATTTTCAATTTCATTCTTCTCAGTTTAAAAAAACAAACGCCTTTTTCGGTATAAAAAAAACCTAAAACACAATCATAATTTACAAATCTCTGTATCAAATAAAACAGTGATGCATTATTACAGATAAAATTTTATAATCTTTGCAACACAAAATAAGAATAATGCTTAAAAATAATTTTTCAAATAAAATACTAGAAACCGGAACCGACGAAGCCGGTCGGGGCTGTCTTGCCGGACCCGTTACAGCTGCTGCTGTAATATTACCATTTGATTTTCAAAATGATACATTAAACGACAGTAAACAGTTATCTGAAAAAGCGAGAGAAAAATTAAGACCTGTTATCGAACACCAAGCTGTTACCTTTGCCGTAACCCATCTCGAACCATTAGAAATTGACACTATTAATATATTGAATGCTTCAATTAAAGCAATGCAAGAATGTGTTTTAAAACTCGATCCGCAACCGGAATGTATTATTGTAGATGGAAACACCCCTTTTATTAGAAAAAAAGGTATTAAAAATAATAGTGGAAAAATTTTTACTGCTGCTGAAATCGAGATTCTCACTTCTATTCCAAGCACAAGTATCATAAAAGGAGATTCAAAATATATGAGTATTGCAGCTGCTTCTGTACTAGCAAAAACGTATCGTGATGAATACATGAACCGCATTCATGAGGAGTTCCCAATGTACAATTGGAAACAAAATAAAGGCTATCCCACCAAAGAACACCGAGAAGCGATACGGAAATATGGCGTGACGAAATACCATAGAATGACATTTCGGTTGTTGCCTGAACAAATAAAATTAGATCTTTAGATTATTAGACTTCTTAGATTACACTAAGAATCTAAGAAGCCTAACAATCTCATTGTCTAATAATCGAACATTCAAATAAATTTGAAAAATGTTTCAGGATTTTTTCTTTTACTTCTTCTTCATTAACTTTTTCTACGCCAAGTTCGACGTTTAAAGAAGTTACGGCTTTACCGCGTATCCCACACGGAATGATATTATCAAAATAACCCAAATCAGCATTTACGTTTAAAGCAAATCCATGCATGGTTACCCACCGGGAAGCGCGAACGCCCATGGCACAAATTTTTCTGGCAAATGGAGTTCCTGCACCCAACCAAACACCAGTCTCCCCTTCGCTTCTGCCGCAAACAATTCCATATTCCTGAAGGGCAAGAATAATGGCTTCTTCCAGAAAACGCAAATATTTATGAATATCGGTAAAGAAATTTTCTAAGTCTATAATTGGATATCCTACTATTTGTCCCGGTCCGTGATACGTAATGTCACCTCCACGATTGATTTTATAAAAAGTCGCTCCTTTCTTTTCCAATTGTTTTTCAGATAAAAGCAAATTACTTAAATCACCACTTTTCCCCAAAGTATACACGTGTGGATGTTCCACAAAAAGAAAGTAATTTGGAGTTTCTAATTCGAGTTCTTCTCTGCGATTTCTAATTTTCAAGTCAACGATTCCTTTGAACAATTCCTCTTGGTATTCCCAAGTTTCTTTGTAATCTTTAGTCCCTAAATCTTGAAGTTGGATGGTTTTATTCATTTTTCATTGCGAGGAACGAAGCAATCCTATTTCGTTCACTTATTTTTGATTTGCAAAAGTACAAAGTTTTCAAGAATGAATAATGAAATTGTTCCTAATTACACGTTTGTCAAGTCGAGCGCAGTCGAGACCAACCAAATGAGTCTCGACTGCGCTCGACTTGACAAGAAAAACGATCATTTAAGTTTAACAACGTTACTCTAAAATAACCTCCAGATTAGTACTCTCAGGATTTACCAAACAATCTGCTATTAGAAACTGCAATTCCAATGATTTTTTGTCCACACTGATTTTTGCATTCGAATTGGATACCGCCTTTATTTTTCTGGGAAAATGATACCTTAAAGCATAAGGCTGCGTAATTTTGAATTTAGAAACTTGCGTTTTGAATCCTTCAATCTTATCCTGCTGCTTTTTTAGTTCAACTGCATCTGTAATTTTCACTATCCTTTTAAAAACACTTCCGTCAAAAGCGTAGTTCACACTATAATAATGTTCTTCGGCAACCAGTGCATAATTATTTTCTATATCATCCGCATATTCTTCGGTTTTGTATAAATCAGCAACTTTCTCTATTTTATTAAAATTTTGACTGATTGTTGTGCGAAATTCTTTCTCGAAAGAACTTTTCTTAATATGCACTTTTACTGTAGCAAATTTTTGAAAAATTGCTTTTTCAAACGCTGGTAATCTGGAAAATGTTTCGGAATGTTTTGTTATCAAATCCTGAAAAACATAAGTAGTATCCTGAAAAATTTCTTCTTTGGAGTAATTCTCCCCAGCTATTTGCATATAACTATGCTCGTCGCGAAGTGATACCGTTTCTATTTTCCCGGTTCCGTCTTCGTTTATATGAATAGTTTCTGTGACCTGGCAACTTGTTAAAAAGAATACTAAAAGCAGTAAGGCGTAAATTTTATTTTTCAATTTTTATGATTTTGAATCGTTATTTTTTACCAAATGTAAAATAATAACTACAATTTATAGCCCAGATTACAGTGAAAATCCTTTTTATTTTTTCTTTAAAAATAAAAAGATTGTAACGGAAAGCTGGAAATAGCTCCAAAAAACCTTTAGCACTTTGCTACTTTGCTACTTATACAGTATCTTTGCGCTCTTAAAATCAGCATAAAATGGCATTATCCGAACAAGAAACTCTACGTAGAGAAGCACTTACAGAATTACGCAATTTAGGCATCGAACCTTATCCTGCAGCCGAATTTATCACAACCGCTTATTCCAGCGAAATCCTAGCCGATTTCGAGAAGTACGAAGGAAAGGAAGTGGTTTTAGCAGGACGTTTGATGGGTAAGCGTATCATGGGAAAGGCGTCATTTGCGGAATTGAAAGATGCTGAAGGACGTATTCAAGTGTATGTTTCGAGAGATGATATTTCGACTGATGAGGAGAAAACAATGTACAATGTGGTTTTCAAAAAACTATTGGATATTGGCGACTTTATTGGGGTTCGCGGAACAGTTTTCAAAACGCAAGTAGGTGAAATCTCGGTTCATATTTATGGTTTGACGGTTTTGGCAAAAGCCTTGAAACCGCTTCCTGTAGTAAAAACGGACGCCGACGGAAAAACGCATGATGCATTTGCTGATCCGGAACAAAGATACCGTCGTCGTTACGTGGATTTAACGGTGAATGATCACGTAAAAGAAACGTTTATCAAAAGAACAAAACTGTTTAATGCGATGCGTTCTTTCTTTAATGACAAAGGATATTTAGAGGTAGAAACCCCTGTTTTGCAACCGATTCCCGGTGGTGCTGCAGCGCGTCCTTTTATCACGCACCACAACTCGCTTGATATGCCTTTATACATGCGTATTGCGAATGAATTATACTTAAAAAGATTGATTGTTGGTGGTTTTGAAGGAGTTTATGAGTTTTCGAAAAACTTTCGTAACGAAGGCATGGACCGTACACACAACCCGGAATTTACTGCCATGGAAATATATGTAGCCTACAAAGACTACAATTGGATGATGAAGTTTGCCGAAGACCTTTTGGAGCATTGCGCGATTGCCGTAAATGGAACTTCAGAAGCGACTTTTGGAGAGCATACCATCAATTTTAAAGCACCTTATGCTCGAGTTACAATGACTGATTCTATCAAACATTTTACTGGATTTGATATTTCAGGGAAAAGTGAAATAGAGTTATTTGACGCTGCCAGAGGAATGGGAATTGACGTGGATAAAACTATGGGTAAAGGAAAACTGATTGACGAAATCTTTGGCGCTAAATGCGAAGGAAATTATATTCAGCCCACTTACATCACGGATTATCCAAAGGAAATGTCTCCATTGTGTAAGCAACACCGCGACAATCCGGAATTGACAGAACGTTTTGAATTAATGGTTTGTGGTAAAGAAGTTGCGAACGCGTATTCTGAATTGAATGATCCAATTGACCAAAGAGAACGTTTTGAAGACCAAATGAGATTATCAGAAAAAGGAGACGATGAAGCCACCGGAATTATCGATGAAGATTTCTTGAGAGCGTTAGAATACGGAATGCCTCCAACATCCGGAATGGGAATTGGAATGGACCGATTAATTATGTATTTAACAAATAATGCTTCTATTCAGGAAGTGTTGTTGTTTCCTCAAATGCGACCAGAGAAAAAACGAGTCCAAATTGAACTAGAAGACGACGAAAAATTAATTATTGATCTTTTGAAAGTCAATGACAGCAAAATGGATTTAGGTCTATTGAAAGTAAAATCAGAACTGAGCGGCAAAAAATGGGATGCTGCCATGAAAGGTTTAGCAAAACATGGTTTGGTAAAAGTAACTTTAGTTGACGATCATAAAATAGTAGAATTGGCGGGATAATTTATTCCGTTTATTATAAAAAGGAGGTTCAATTGAAGCTCCTTTCTTTTATAAAACTGTCCCATCCAACTTTGATTATGCTCTTCTTTTGAGAAAATAATTTGGTATTTTGAAGTTTGGCAACATGATCCATATCACTTTCAGATTTAAATTCCACTACTTACAACCACGTTAAATAAGTCATAAATTTCTTATATCGGTATGTTTTAATTTTACATTTGTTCCAAAAAAATATAAAATATGAAAAAAATTACTTTGGTAATAATCGTATTATTTGCATTTGGCTTTGCCAATGGACCAGCGAAAGAAGGACAAGTTTCAAAAGGGAGATGGCTCATCGAAGTAAACACAGGTTTTGGGGATCATGTAGGCAGTACTTCCTTATCCTTAACTTCATCAGATGGTGTAACAGCATACAACATTGGAGCAGAAGGCGGGTATTTTATTAAGGATAATTTGGCTATAAAACTTGGATTAGGATATGGCGACAGTGGCATCGATGGTCAAGAAACACCTATTGCCTACAAAATTGGAGCTAAGTATTACTTTAAGAAAATGATCCCGATTGAACTGTCCTATAACGGTGTGGGCTTTGGTCCAGCATATGCAAATCCTACTTATCTTGGTCTTCAAGCAGGCTATGCTTTGTTTTTAGGTAAAAATGTAAGTATTGAACCTGGATTCCGATATAATAAGGCACTGCATAACGAGTTTTATGACGATAAATTCCAGTTTAATATTGGTTTTGCCTTGCATTTTTAATTTTTACTTGAAATAAATATCTAAGATGTTGACCAAAAAACAACTGAACTTCTAAGTCCGCAATTTGTAATCTAAATGCATTCTTTGCGAAAAACCTGTTGGGTTATCATACAAAAAAGGAGCTTCAATTGAAACTCCTTTCTTATTACCGATCTTGCTTAATACAAATATTTGGAGGTTTTTATGCCAAAATGATTTAAATTAATAAGCCACAAAAGACGAGAAACTAAACGGCATAAAAACGGACAAACATCATGCTTTCGCACCAATGAAAGCTTTTTTTCTGACCTCAACTATCTAAAAAACAGCTGCTAAATCTTTTGTTCAAAATTATACCCAAACGATAATCTTTTGTTAACGATTAAACTTTTTATGTTTATTCTTGTCCTATAAGCATAAAAATTAAAACAACACAAATGAAAAAATTATTTATCGTTGCATTACTAGTTGTCGGAATGACAAGCTTTGCACAAGAAAAAAAAGCAAGACCAGAGCGCACCCAAATGGAGCAATTGACTCCTGAGCAAAGAAATCAATTGCATTTAAAAAAATTGACTCTGGAATTAGATTTGAATGCTTCACAGCAAAAAGAAATGAGTAAAATCATTGCGGAACAAACTGCCAAAAGAGAAGCTAGAATGGCAGAACGAAAAGCAACTAAAGATTCGGCTAAAAAACTTACTTCAGACGAACTTTTTGCTAAAAAAAGCCAAATGTTAGACGAACAAATTGTTATGAAAGAAAGAATGAAAAAAATTCTTACTCCAGAACAATATAAAAAATGGGATGACATGAAAGCTAAAAAACATCACGGAATGAAAAAAAGAATGATGCATCATAAAGATAAAAAACCAGCAGAAATGGGTGATAAAAAATAATCCATTCGCTTGAAATATTTCATCTTATTTCATAAAAAAAGCCCCAAATTTGGGGCTTTTTTCGTTTAAAATGTTTTCGAAACTTTATCTATCGCTCGAATGGTAAAATCCAGATCTTCATAGGTTAATGCATCGGTGATGAACCATGTTTCATATGCCGATGGCGCAATATAAATTCCTTCTTGCAACAATCCGTGAAAGAATTTCTTGAACGTTTCGTTATCGCCGTTTGCAGCCGTATGAAAGTCTACAACCGGAGCTGCATCAAAATGAACCGAAATCATCGATCCAATGCTGTTGATTGTAAATGTAACACCATTTGCTTTCAGTACTTTATCAATTCCTGCAGCCAAATACGCTGTTTTCTCTTCTAATCTTTGAAAAATAGCACGATCGGTATCTAAAGCTTGTAACATCGCTAATCCTGCAGCCATTGCCAACGGATTTCCAGACAATGTTCCTGCCTGATAAACAGGACCTAACGGAGCCAGATAATTCATAATTTCTTCGCGAGCGGCAAAAGCACCAACAGGCAATCCTCCACCGATTACTTTCCCGAAGCAAACAATATCAGCAGTTATATTAAACAATTCCTGAACACCGCCGGCAGCGAGTCTGAATCCTGTCATAACCTCATCAAAAATCAATAGAATTCCGTTATCGGTACACAATTGGCGCAACCCCTCCAAAAAGCCTTTATTTGGTGGAATACAACCCATATTCCCCGCAACAGGCTCCACGATTATGGCTGCAATTTCATTCTTATTCGCTTCAATTAAAGTGGCTACATTTTCTAAATCATTGTATTTCGCAAGTAAAGTATCCTTTGCCGTTCCTGCTGTTACTCCTGGACTGTTTGGCGAACCAAAAGTAATTGCTCCACTTCCCGCTTGGATTAAAAACGAATCAGAATGACCGTGATAACAACCTGCAAATTTTATTATTTTATCTCTTTTAGTAAATCCACGAGCCAGCCTTACAGCGCTCATACAGGCTTCGGTACCTGAGTTTACAAATCTAATTTTATCGATATTTGGAACCATAGCAACGGCTAAAGCAGCAATTTGTGTTTCCAATTCTGTTGGCATTCCAAACGAGGTCCCTAATTTCGCTTTCTCGATCACGGCTTGTACAACCGGTTCATAAGCGTGTCCTAAAATCATTGGTCCCCAAGAATTGATATAGTCAATCAAACGATTTCCATCTTCATCATATAAATAAGCACCTTTGGCACTTTTGACAAAAATTGGAGTTCCACCCACTGCTTTAAAAGCTCTTACTGGTGAATTGACACCTCCCGGAATTACTTTTTCTGCTTCAGCAAAAAGCTGACTACTTCTTTTATATAACATTTATAAATTATGAGTTATAGTTATTTTTTAATTATTTTACGACCAATTTCTGCCCAATAGAAAGTGTATTCTCAGAAAGATTATTTTTTTGTTTTAAATCATCGACTTTTAAATCGAATTTTTTTGAAATGGAATAAAGCGTATCTCCTTTTTGAACAACGTATGAAGATAAGTCTTGGCTGATTGTATTTCTGGATTCCATTGTCAATTCCTCAACCATTTGTTTTTCATTAGATACATAATCGACATCTAAAACCTGATTGTCATATTGATACAAATTGTAGCGCTCAATATAAGAAATCAGCTTATCCGGATATTTAGGGTCTGTGGCATAACCCGCAGCTCTTAAGCCTTTTGCCCAAGCTTTATAATCGCCTTTTGAGAATTCAAATAGTTTAGAATACCTGCTTCTTCCCGTTAAAAATAAAGCATGATCTTTGAATGATTCTGAGGGATTATCGTATTTTCTAAAGCATTCCTGATCAGCATCATCGTCGTGCTTAACGCTTTCTCCTGTCCATCCTGCATGACATTTTATTCCAAAATGATTATTGGCAGTTATTGCTAAATCACCTCTTCCTGCACCTGATTCTAAAATTCCCTGAGCCAAAATAATACTAGCGGGAATCCCATAATTCTTCATGTTTCCCATCGCAATTTCTTTAAATTTAGAAATATAAGATACGACAACATCATTTGTAACTACTGTTTTTGAAGTTGAAACGATTACTTCTGTTTCTCGATTACTTTGGTCTTTTTTTACCGGTTTTGTAACGGTTGGTCTTACTGTATTAGAGCTTGGCGCAGCTGGTTTTTTAATCGTGCGTACGACTTCTGATTTTGGTTTTAAAGGAGCTTTCTTTGTTACAATAACAGGTTTTGTGGCATTACAACCTATCAAAGTAATTATGGTAAGAAGCAGTAGGATTTTTTTAAACATTGATATCTATTGTTGGTAATTGTTTATTTTTTAATTTCATATTCATTCCTTTAATTCCCTGAATTCCACCCGTATGAATTAGTAAAATTTTTGATTCGGCAGGAAAATAGTTTTTTTGAATTAAATCTATAACGCCAAAAACCATCTTTCCCGTATAAATGGGATCCAAGGGAATTTGGTTTTCAGTATAAAACTGATTGATGAATCCGATTAAGGCTTCATTTACTTTCCCGTAACCTCCAAAATGATAATCGGTAATTAACTCCCAGTTTTCATTTTGGGCAAAATTACGAATTTCCTCTTTCAAAAAATCCCCTTTTAAAGCGGGAAATCCTAAAACTTTTTGGTGTGTTAAAACACTGTTAATGATTCCCGAAATGGTTCCGCCAGTTCCTATTGAACAGCAAATATAATCAAATTCAGCATCTTCCGGAGTTAGAATCTCCTGACACCCTTTGATAGCTAACGCGTTTGTCCCGCCTTCAGGTATTAGATAAAAATCACCAAATTGCTGTTTTAAGTTCTCTAAAAATGAAATCTCACTTTTTAACCGATACTCCTCCCTTGAAATAAATTCCAGTTGCATTCCGCAATTTTGAGCGAATGACAACGTGGGATTCTCCGAGATTTTACTCTCTAATTCATCTCCACGAATAATTCCGATAGTTTTAAATCCTTTTTCTTTTCCTGCAAAAGCTACTGCTGCAATATGATTCGAAAAAGCACCTCCAAAAGTAAGCAGCGTTTCGTACTGCTCCGTTTTCGCTTGCAGCAAATTGTATTTCAGCTTTCTGAATTTATTTCCGGAAACAAAAGGATGAATCAAATCTTCCCGTTTGATGGCTACTGAAATGGAGTTTGGAAACGGAGTTGTTAGGTGTTGATTCAAGCTAAGTGATTTTGGTACAAAGGTAAAATTTATATATAACAAAAATGCAACCTCTGCAGATTGCATATTGTTTTCATTTATATTGGGCCCTTATCTTCTGATAATTATTTTCTGACCGACTTCTATTTTATCTTTAGTTGCTATTTTAACAATATAAATTCCATCATTAAGTCCCGAAGTAGAAAAGGCATAAGACGAATTTGACCCCAAATCTTTTTTATTGAAAATTAATTTTCCAGCTACATCATACAAATTACAAGTGGCAAGGTCCAGTAGTAAAGGATTACTAATTGTTAGGTTTTTAGTGGTATTGTTTTGATAAACCACAAAGCTTTGACGTGCTGCATCCTCAACTCCTAAAGTCGAATTATTTTTAAAAGTAATTTCAAATTGTGTATTGTTTACTCCTCCCGGCAATGTCAAATCGTAGAAATCGTTTTTGATATCATGATACAAATCAGTTGCTTTATCGTGCAAATAAACGAAATTAGCAGCTGTAATGTTCAACATTTCTTTCACTGTAATCTTAAAATTGGCTTGATTCGTATTTTTAAAACCAATTGGAATTTTTTTATCCATATCAAAACTTACTGTGTTTATAAGATACTCTTCGTTATCTATTACAAAGTAAACATCTGCCGGTGAATCATCACTGGAGGATATTGCATCCATAGCGCGATCAACTCCGTCAGTAGCTTCTGGAGCAAATGCCAAAACAATTTGACGAATTCCTTGATTGTTCAATAAGGTATTAAATCGTATTTGCGGCGTTGGTGCAGTACTTACCGTTTTATAATCAAATCCGGATACTGATGGAATATCTGACAGGTAAGCCGAGGTAATTTTCGTTTTATTGGAACTTGTATTTCTTTCAAATTGAGAATAATTTAGTGGGGCTTCCTTAACAAATACTCTATAACTATTTTTCATTTCCACAGTTCCATTTACAAGTCCATCAATCATGAAACCTTGTCCAACAGGGCTAAAACGTCTCTCATAAGCTCCTCCTGTTCCGGTCTCCCCTCCCTCATTACCTGATCCGTCATAAGAATAAAAGGTAGCAGGAACATAAATTCCAGACCCCAGTCTGCTTATAGGTGAAAAAGCGCCATATCCGCCTTTGTAATCGGCAATGTAATGCGTGTCAACTGTTTTATCCTGTTCCCAGAAATAAGCAATCCCAGTACAATTAATCGCATCTGTTAAAAAAGCAGACAAATCTATTGCTGATGGATAAGGATTTCCTGTTAATGTAAATTGTTCGACAGCAACTGGAATAGAAATGGTTCCATCATTTGGCTTCCCTCTGAAATCGTACCTTTGTTTACTTCCTGCGTTGTTTTCAATTCCATTTACTGTTGTTAGATTGGTCCCTGAAGTCCCCTTCATCGTAAATCCTTCTCCAGCATTTATTGTGGAAGTTGTCCCAACCGAAACCCAATCTGAATAGCCCGATGAGGCGGTTAACTTAAAAATCCAATAAGGTGCAATTGCAAATGGACTGGCCGTACCATTATAATTGTTCATTGCCAAAGGAGTTGAATTATTACTATTTGTCAAGTCTACAATATCTTTAAGCTGAGTAATTCCAAAAGTAGCGTTTCCAGCGGTTGCATCACCCCCTCCAACAGGAGAACACCAGTAATTGAATTGAAAATTATTTGTGCTTCCTTCTTGAAAAACAGATAAGCTTCCAAGTCCTTTATTTGCTCCGGCTGATGTAGAACCTTGAGCCAACTGGGCGTCTTTCCTTAAATAGAAATTACTGTTGGCAGCATTTAACTCTAATTGCTGTTTTATAAAAACAACTTCGTTATTCGCAAAAACGTAACTATTAGGACTTACATACATCTGGGCATTGACACCGTTCTGTAAAAACAATCCAGTAACAATCAACAGCGTTCGTCTAAGTAATTTTGAGTCCATAAGCTTGCTTATTAAATTAATTCGTCTAAAATCAGATTCTTTTATGAGACATTTTATTTCAGGTACTATTATTTAATTATAAAAAAAGAAGCCCTATTGAGTCCTAAAAAAGTTAAAAACACACATTTACAATCAAGGGTTTTAGAAAAAAAATCTGTTTTGAATTATTTTTATTTAAAGTTACAAAAAAAACAGCATAGGAGTTAGCATAAAAATCGATAAAAAGTATACATAATCGATTAAATGCGCATTTTTATGTTATAAACACCTAATTTCCTACAATCAATTGAACTCAAAATATTAAATATCAGTAATTAAATGATTCAGAATTTTCCATAAAAATTACTTTAACAAACTGTAAGCGAATCCTGTATATTGATTTTTAGATTAAAGACAGAAAGTCGTGAAATGCAATCAAAAGCTACATCAAAATACTATTAAATTCTAAAATGGTTCTGACAAGCATTACTTATTTTTTAAGTATAAATAGTTCACAAAACCTAAAAAAGGTCTGCTTTTTAGATATTCAAAATCAGATTCATTAGCGTAAGCTTCTCTTTCAAAACTGATATTTCTATACGCCAAATTGGTATTTTTATACTGAAACAAGCGAACAAGATATTCTAACAGATACCAAATAAAAAAAGGAAGAATCAATAATTCTAATTGCTGGCGAAGGTGTATTTTTTCATGATTTACAAAAACCCGATTTGCTGCGTCAACCCGATATTTTACAAATACAAATGGAAATGCAGCCAAACCGCGATATCCTTTAGGAATTAAATATTTAGCAACAATCAGAAACATTCGCTATAAAATTTATAAATTTGTAATAATAAAATGGTTCTATTTAATGAAAAACTCAATCGTTTGAGTTGATTTCATGAATTATGCAATCCAAATGAATTTTACAATAGAGTAATCCCAAATATGATTGACCAAAGTAATGAAAATAAATTAATAGAAGGGGAAGATTTCTATTACACACCCGAAGGCTATAAATGTTTTACTGAAAAATACCATTTAAAACGTGGTTATTGCTGTAAGAGTGGTTGTCGTCATTGTCCTTATGGATTTGATAAAAAAACAGGAACGAATAAAAAGTAGTCCAATTTTAGATTACAAATCACAAGTAAGAGAGCGTCAGTTTAAAAAAACCAAAATAAAAATGGATATTTGTTTACAGAAATATAGAATCAAAATTCACAAATCCTACCACAGGTCGGATATTCGTTATCCTTAGTGTATTTTTTTTAAATTAAAATGGCATCCTATCTAGCGCAGTCGAGATACTTTTTTTTAAACAATTACACCTAAAAAATAACGAATCAACATCAAAAATGACTTTTCAAGAACAAATAGAACAAGGAATTCCATCGGTTTTACCAAAACCGAAACCATACGAAATTGACATTAATCACGCACCAAAACGTAAAGAAATCCTTTCGAATGAAGAAAAAAAACTAGCGTTACGAAACGCCTTACGCTATTTTGAACCACAACACCACGCTGAATTAATAAAAGAATTCTCCGAAGAATTGGAAACGTATGGTCGTATTTATATGTACCGCTTGCGTCCGGATTATAAAATGTACGCAAGACCTATTGCCGAATATCCCGGAAAATGTGAGCAAGCCAAAGCAATCATGTTAATGATTCAAAATAATCTCGATTATGCCGTAGCACAACATCCGCATGAATTGATTACATACGGCGGGAATGGAGCTGTTTTTCAAAACTGGGCACAATATCTATTGACGATGCAATACTTATCGGAAATGACCGATGAGCAAACATTGACGATGTATTCCGGACATCCGATGGGATTGTTTCCATCACATAAAGAAGCCCCAAGAGTCGTGGTGACTAACGGAATGGTAATCCCTAATTATTCTAAACCGGACGATTGGGAAAAAATGAATGCATTGGGTGTTTCTCAATACGGACAAATGACCGCCGGAAGTTACATGTACATCGGTCCGCAAGGAATCGTACACGGAACAACCATTACCGTTTTGAATGGTTTTCGTAAAATAAAACGCAGTCCAAAAGGGGGCTTATTTGTAACCTCTGGTTTGGGCGGAATGAGTGGCGCACAACCGAAAGCCGGAAATATTGCCGGTTGCATCACCGTTTGTGCCGAAGTAAATGCAAAAATAACGCACATTCGCCACAGTCAAGGCTGGATCAACGAAGTGATTGAAAATATTGATGAATTGGTGCAACGAGTCGCTTTGGCGCAAACCAATGAAGAAATCGTTTCTATCGGGTATCTAGGAAATGTGGTGGATATTTGGGAAAAATTTGATCAGGAAAACATCCATATTGATTTAGGCTCTGACCAAACCTCTTTACATAATCCTTGGGCCGGAGGCTATTATCCAATTGGAATTTCGTTTGAAGAAGCCAATGAAATGATGGCCAACAATCCAGATTTATTCAAAGAAAAAGTACAGGAAACGCTACGCAGACACACTACTGCAATTAACAAACACACTGCAAAAGGAACCTATTTCTTCGATTACGGAAATGCTTTCTTGCTGGAAGCTTCCCGTGCCGGCGCCGATATTATGGCAGAAAACCATATTGATTTCAGATACCCGAGTTATGTTCAGGATATAATGGGACCTATGTGTTTTGATTACGGTTTTGGTCCTTTCCGTTGGGTTTGCGCTTCGGGAAAACCAGACGATTTAGCCAAAACAGATGTTATTGCTTGTCTAGTTTTGGAAGAAATGGCAAAAACGGCACCTGAAGAAATTCAGCAACAAATGCAGGATAATATCCATTGGATAAAAGGCGCCCAGGAAAACAAACTGGTTGTAGGCTCACAAGCCCGAATCCTTTATGCTGATGCCGAAGGTCGTGTAAAAATTGCAGAAGCTTTTAATCAGGCTATTGCCAAAGGTGAGATAGGAACAGTAGTTTTGGGCAGGGATCACCACGATGTTTCCGGCACTGATTCCCCTTACAGAGAGACTTCTAATATTTATGACGGCTCCCGTTTTACGGCTGATATGGCGATACAAAATGTTATTGGTGACAGCTTTAGAGGTGCCACTTGGGTATCCATTCACAATGGCGGAGGCGTTGGTTGGGGCGAGGTAATTAACGGTGGTTTTGGTATGGTTCTTGATGGTTCAAAAGAAGCTTCAAGACGTTTAGCATCAATGCTTTTCTGGGATGTCAACAACGGAATTTCCAGAAGAAGCTGGGCTAGAAATGACGGAGCACTATTTGCCATAAAAAGAGCGATGGAGACGCAACCTTTATTGAAAGTTACCATCCCTAATATAGTAGCCGACAATTTGTTGGATTTTTAAAAAATTTGAGTGTATCTTTAGTAAACATATAGTAATCAAATAATCACATCATGAAAGCAATGAAACTCCTTCCCGTATTTCTACTTTTCGTAATTGCCTCTTGCAGTTCCGTAAAAGTATATTCAGATTATGATAATAATGTAGATTTTAGTCAATATAAAACGTATGCTTTTCATAAAAAAGGCATCGATCGAGTTGAAATTTCAGAATTGGATAAGAAAAGAATACTTAATGCCATAGACAGAGAACTAAGCAGAAAAGGGATGACTAAAAGTGAAAATCCAGATTTGCTGATTAACATTCTCACCAAAGAAAGAGAAAAAATTGACGTGAACCAATACAATGCCGGTTGGGGTTATGGATGGGGTTACGGATGGAATCCTTATTTCTGGGGAGGACGGAGCACTTATGTTTCGTCTTCAACCGAAGGAACATTGTATATTGATTTAATCGATGCCAAGAAAAAAGAATTAGTTTGGCAAGGTGAAGGAGTTGGATATTTGACTGAAAACCGCAATGAAAAAGAAAAACAAATCAATGAATTTGTGGCAAAAATTTTAGAACAATTTCCGCCTTCGGCTTCAAAAAAATAAACATTTTGATATGATCTTATCAGATAATCTATATATTTGCAGCTCAAACAAAAACAATGAACAACTTAAATAACATTATTATCGCTATTAACATTATTGTAATTCAACAATAATGGCGAGGTGTTATATAAATAAGTAAGCAATATACAATTTATCAAACCTCCCACATCGGGAGGTTTTTTTATATATTAAATTGCAAAAACAATGTTCACTTTTTGTAAAAGCTCCAAAATGCCTAACGCAAAAAGGACAAATACATGAGATTAAAAAATAGAAAAACGGTAATCATGAATATATTTAAAGAAGTATTAGCGGCAAAAAATCAGTTACAAGGAGTGGTTCCCGCTACTCCATTGACAGAAAACCTGAATCTTTCCGATGAATTCGAATCAACCATCCTGTTAAAACGCGAAGATTTACAAATCGTTCGTTCCTACAAAATCAGGGGAGCTTACAACAAAATGAGTGCTCTTACAGAACAGGAAAAAAAACAGGGCATTGTTTGCGCGAGCGCAGGAAATCATGCACAAGGAGTGGCATACTCTTGTAATCTGCTAAAAATAATGGGCAAGATTTACATGCCCAAAACAACACCCAAACAAAAAGTCAAACAAGTGCAGTTGTTTGGAAAATCATATGCAGAAATTGTTTTAATAGGAGATACTTTTGATGACGCTTACGCAAAAGCTGTAGCAGACGCAACACAAAGCAACAAAGCTTTTATTCACCCGTTTGATGACGTAAAAGTCATTGCAGGTCAAGGCACAGTCGGATTAGAGATTCTAGAATCGTTTAAGAACCCTATCGATTATGTATTTATCCCTATTGGCGGTGGCGGATTGGCGGCTGGACTTTCGGAGGTTTTTAAACAGTTGAGCCCCAATACCAAAATTATTGGTGTAGAACCAGAAGGTGCGCCTTCGATGAAAACGGCTATTGCCAATGGCAAAAACACACCTCTGGAAACCATTGACAAATTTGTGGATGGCGCAGCGGTAAAACAGGTAGGTGACATCACTTTTGAAATTTGCCGTAAAAATTTAGACGATATCATTCTGGTTCCTGAAGGGAAAGTATGCACCACTATTTTGCGATTGTATAACGAAGAAGCCATGGTTGTCGAACCTGCCGGAGCGTTAACCATAGCTGCTTTAGACTTTTATAAAGACCAAATCAAAGGCAAAACCGTAGTCTGCATCGTCAGTGGAAGTAACAATGACATCGAAAGAACTGCCGAAATAAAGGAACGCTCTTTACTGTATGAAGGATTAATGCATTATTTCATGATTCAGTTTCCGCAACGGCCTGGTGCATTAAAGGAATTTGTAAATGATATTTTAGGCCCTGATGATGACATTACCTATTTTCAGTTTACCAAAAAGAACAGTCGGGAGGTAGGTCCTGCAGTAGTTGGATTAGAACTAAAAAACAAAAATGACATTTTATCCATTAAATCCCAGATGACGAACAAAGGTTTTGAGTTTAAATACCTCAACGAAAAGCAAGATTTATTTACGCATTTAATCGGGTAAAAGAATTATCCATTTTCAGCATAAAGGCCTACCTTTGCGTAGGCTTTTTTTATACCCAATCATGACAACACTCACTGATATTACCAACTTGGAAGACATCAAATTACTTGTTGACACCTTCTATTCGAGAGTTCAAAAAGACAGCTTTATTGGACCAATATTCAACGAAAAAATAGGCAATAACTGGCCCGATCATTTGGAAAAAATGTATCGTTTTTGGCAGACCATTTTACTCGAAGTACACTCTTATTCCGGAAGCCCGTTTCCACCACACAAACAATTACCGGTTGCTAAAGAACATTTTGAGCGTTGGATGGAAATTTTCACAGAAACCACTGACAGTTTATTTGCAGGCCCATTAGCCGAAGAAGCTAAACTACGCGCCAAAAATATGGCTGAAATGTTCAATTATAAAATTGAGTATTTCCGCAATGCCGAAAAAAAATAAAATTAACAATCCGTAGTTTTTACAGCAGCTTTTTAATCAATACATCAGTTCACTTTTGCAAATAGTAACACATTCTTTCATGCGTAAACTTTTATTTCTCGTTGTTTTACCAGCCGTTCTTCTTTCTTGCTCCAATTTAAAACAAACCGCTGAAAACAAACCAACTCCCAGTTTAAGACTAATCAGTTCGATCGAAATTCCATTTGATGAAACTTTTCAGAATACAAAAGTGGGCGGTTTATCCGGAATCGATTATGATGCGAAAAACGATTTGTATTACTTAATAAGTGATGAAAGATCCCAGACTAATGATTCCCGATTTTACACTGCAAAAATTCGTTTGGTCGAAAACAAATTAGAAAGTATCCATTTCCAAAGTGTTAGTACTTTAAAAAATGAAGCAGGAGAAAATTATGGCAATTGGAATACCATCCCATCAACCTCAGCCGATCCCGAAGACATCCGATTCAATCCTAAAATGAACACTTTGGTTTGGAGTAGCGAAGGTGCGCGAGTGATTACTGCAGATAAAGAAGTTTTACAAAATCCATCGATAAATTTCATGGATTTGAAAGGTGATTTTCTTGGCAATGTCACATTACCGGAAAATTTAAAAATGCAAAAAGAAGACAAAGGACCTAGAAACAACGGAACTTTAGAAGGAATTACTTTTGACAAAAAGTATAAAAACATCTATACCAACATTGAAGAACCTTTATTTGAAGATGGTAACCAAGCCAATACCAGCAAAGGAGGTTTGATTCGGTTGTATCAATTTGATGCCAAAACAAAAAAGAACACCGCTCAATACGGCTACCAACTGGAACCAATCGCTCGTGAACCCATTCCAAAAGGAGCTTTTGCTGTGAATGGCGTTTCGGCAATTCAGTATTATGCTAAAAATCAATTGCTGGTTGTGGAACGTTCGTACTCCACCGGTACGCAAACCTGCACGGTAAAAGTATTTTTGTGTGATTTGAAAAAAGCAACTAATGTTAAAAATCACAGTTCATTACAAAACCAAAAATTGGAACTAGCCTCTAAAAGATTAATTCTAAACATGGATGATTTGGGGATTTTTATTGATAATATCGAAGGACTTACTTTTGGACCAAAATTAGCCAATGGCAATCCATCACTGCTATTTGTTTCGGATAATAATTTTTCAGATAAACAAAAAACGCAGGTTTTGGTGTTTGAGTTGGTTGAATGATGTCTTTCTGATTTTCAATTTTCCGTAATGTTTAGGATTTCCAGTACCCGTCAGTTCGAGTAGATTTTTAAAGTTTGAAAATATTGTTTATTAAACCCAAAATCCTCCACTTTAAAAATCATATCGAGAACTTTCGTGCATTCAATCCTTCTCGATATATTTTTGGCTTATCCAAATTTCGTTTTCAAAACATCTTATGCCAAGCCAAAAACACTCGAAGAGACGAATTGTACTTGTTAACTTAGCCCAGATTGAAATGGAAAGCTTTTTGCGAAAGCAGTTTTGGTTTTTCTTGTTGTGGCAAAGCGACCAGAGGAAGCTCTTGCCACAACAGTAGAAAAACAAACGAGTTCACAAAAACTTGCAATGAAAAGCGGGAAATAGCTCCTGAAATTCGTACTTTTGCAGTTGAACTACAACGTTTTCGATATGAACACAACTATAGAAAGTAATCCGTTATTGGACCGATTGCCAAAACACTTAAAGCAATTTATTAAACCTCAGGATTATAGCGATTACACGCCCATAAATCAAGCGGTTTGGCGCTATGTGATGCGCAAAAACGTGAATTACCTTTCGAAAGTGGCTCATAGTTCGTATCTGGAAGGTTTGAAGAAAACGGGAATCGAAGTCGATAATATTCCCAGCATGTATGGCATGAACCGTATTCTGACTGAAATTGGTTGGGCTGCAGTAGCGGTTGACGGATTTATTCCGCCGAATGCTTTTATGGAATTTCAGGCATATAATGTGCTCGTAATTGCTTCTGACATTCGCCAACTCGAACACATAGAATACACGCCTGCACCGGATATTATTCACGAAGGTGCCGGTCACGCGCCCATTATTGCCAATCCCGAATATGCGGAATACCTGCGTCGTTTTGGAGAAATAGGCTGCAAAGCGATTTCTTCTCATAAAGATTATCAAATGTATGAAGCCATCCGACTGCTTTCTATCTTGAAAGAAGCCGAAGATACGCCACAAGCTGATATTGATGCTGCCGAAAAAGCAGTGGAAGATTTGCAGAATAACATGGGTGAATTATCGGAAATGGCGCAAATAAGAAACCTGCATTGGTGGACCGTAGAATATGGTTTGATTGGAACTATTGACAATCCAAAAATATACGGCGCCGGACTGCTTTCGTCAATTGGAGAAAGTGCGTGGTGCATGACGGATAATGTGAAGAAAATCCCTTACGACCTATCTGCAGCCAACCAGAGTTTTGACATTACAAAACTGCAACCGCAACTTTATGTAACTCCAGATTTTGCTTATTTAAGCTTGGTTTTGGAAGAGTTTGCCAATAAAATGGCGTTGCGTACCGGAGGATTATCAGGAATTAATAAACTGATCCACTCGAATGCTTTGGGCACAATTGAATTGAGCACTGGAATTCAAATTTCGGGAGTTTTTACCAATGTTATCGAAGAAGAAGGAAAACCCGTTTATATTCAAACAACAGGAAAAACAGCATTATCATATAGAGAAAAAGAATTAGTAGGTCATGGAACTGCCAAACATGCGGAAGGTTTTGGAAGTCCTATTGGAAAACTAAAAGGAATAAATCTCGCGATTGAAGACATGAGCCCTAGAGATTTAAGTGCTTATTCTATTACTGAAAATCAAAGCGTAACGCTTGAATTTGAAGGTGATATCACCGTAAAAGGAGAAATCATTACCGGATCGAGAAACCTACACGGTGAAATTATTCTTATCAGTTTAAAAAACTGTACCGTTACCCACGGAGAAACTATTTTGTTTCAACCGGAATGGGGAAATTATGATATGGCTGTAGGTAAAAAAGTGGTTTCGGCTTTTTCAGGTCCTGCTGATGTGAATAGTTTTGATTTAATTTCGCATGTACCAACAAGTAAAACCATCAAAGCAAAACATACCGCGGAACGTGATGATTTAGAGGTTTTATACCAAACGGTTAGAAATAGTAGAGAAACCAAGGATACAGAAACTTCTTTGGTACCAATTTTTGATAAATTACGTAACAATCATCCAAACGATTGGTTGTTAGCTATTGAAATAACTGAGCTTTTGAAAGACAGAAACGAACCACAATTACTACAGGAAATAATGGCTTATCTCGATCAATTAAAAGAAAAAAGACCCGAAGTAGCCCATTTGATAACTGGAGGTTTAGATTTGATTTTTGACAAAGAGAAAGCTTAAAAAAAACTAACCGCAGATTCGCAAATTATTAGCGTTATCTAAAATCTGTTAATCTGCGGTTCATTTTTTAAATTATAATTTTATTTGCTGACCGAAATCTTTTTCGCTTTCGATTACTTTTCCCTCGTATTGCAATTTCCAACCCATCGTATTGGTCAGAATTAATATTTTAGACAATTCACTTATTAGTCGGTTTTGAGCATTTGTTTTCAAGGACGATTTTTCAATTTTCTTGGCCAAATTCGCTTTTACCGATTTATTAATTTTATTGTAATCATCACCGGTAAAAGGGTTCATTTTGCTTTGTTCCACATTATAAAACTGAATATCCGGGCTTATCTTTATTTCTTCTTTTGGAATACTAATAATTGTGATAGTTTTATTTTTTTCATCGATATCGTATTTCATTTTGTGCAAATCATAAGCCACCGTCACATCAGCATTGACAACAATGAGTGCTTTTTTCTCGAAAGAAATCATGTCCAACAAGTATTTCTGCTGATTCTTATAGGTTATCACTTCTGAGAAATGGCCTTCCGTAACCACCAATTTTCCTACGTTTACAATTTGCTGCTGAATGAGATTCGTGTTGTAACTGATATCGTCATCATCATTTTTCTTAAAGTCGCAAAATTTGAACAATAAAAATATTCCAACTATAATTCCTATTCCAATAAGTATTCTTCTAAGCATAATTAAAATTTCATGAATGAATATTGTGAAACCAATTTAGTGATTTTTTCTCTGAGTTTGGATTCGAACTTCAGGTGACTTTCTGAATCAGGGTTAAAAGGTCTGTGAGACAAACTTTTTTGAATACTCTCCACTTCTTCCATCGTAGCAAAAGCAGCCTCAGAAATAGAAGTTTCCTTGAATCGTTTCCAAATATAGTCTATCGCCACTTGATTGGGATGCAACATATCTTCGGCATAAAACCGATAATCCCGAAGTTCATCCATCATAATCTCGTAGGAAGGGAAATAGATTACAGATTTTAGATTGCAGATTTCAGATTCCTCTAAAACTTGATGGATTGCGGAAATCAAATGTGATTTGCTTCTTTGATTTTCGACAAAACCGTCTTTGATGTGACGTACTGGAGAAACTGTGAAAATGATGTTGCAATCAGGATTTACCGAGTGAATTAATTTGGTTGTCTTTACCAGACTTTCTTTTATCGTTTCAACTGAAAGTAATTCTTTCTGAAACTTCTTTTGTGGCACTTTATGACAATTCGCCACAATAGAATCGCTTTCAATATTTCGATAGACCCATGATGTTCCATATGTGATAATAACATAAGAAGCTTGATGTAATTGCAGTTTTGTTGATTCAAGTATTGCGTTTAAAGATGCTAATAAATCCTCTTTATTTGAATTACTCAAATCCGAATGCACATCAAAACAATGCCAGCGTTCGTTATAGAAAAAAATATCTTCTTCCGTGAATAAAGTTGTATGTATGGCTTTATCAATAATTTTTTCAATAGAAACCGGATTGAAAATTATCCCGAAAGGATTTATGGCGTTTTGAAATTTAAAATATTGGAATTTTTCAGAAATATTTTCTGCAAAACAAGAACCTAAAGAGACAATCTTTGAATTGTAATCTAAAGGATGATTACTTTTAGAAATAGGTACTGGGGTCCTGAATTGCATTGTTATTTTATTTACTGCAAATTTGAATAATTTTAGCGAATTAAATGGTGTTTCACTCTTTTTTCATTCATCAGACATGCTTTAAACTAAAAAACCCTTTCAGAGTTTACTATGCTGAAAGGGTTGTTATAAAAATAAATATTTTCTTAGTAGAAGTATTCTGATTTCAGATAACCAGCATTTCCATTAGTAGCAATAGCATTTTCTGAAACCTGTTCCGTTGGGTAATTATCTAAATCGTATTTAAAAGAACTTTTATAAAAATTAGCAGAAGATGTTATTTGGTCGTCTTTAGAAATACTTGTAATTACCGTGCTTATTAAACTATTATTTGACGAGATTCCTTCATTATAATCTAATAGTTTTTTGTATCCCAATATATTATACAGCGGATTGTGCTTAGAATCATAATCAAAACTCACACTATATTTTGACAAAACACCTGGTGCAGTATTATCCAATATCCTTTCCTCTTTGATGAGATTTTCGTTTTCAAAATACAATGTTCCGTGAAATTCTTTTACTTCCTGATTCCCTGAATTAATCGTTAATTTTTCATAAGAAACCGTTTTATCTGAATTATGAATGTAATTTATTCTATAATTACCTAAAGACTCCGCTTCAACCAATTTTCCCTCCAGATAACTATATTCAATAGTCTCAAGAAGTTGATTTGTTTTATTTAATGTTACAATTTTTGTAATCAAACCATCGGTATACGTAAAATCTGTACGTTTCTGAGCTCCTTCAATACTGGTAATTTCACCTCCATTATAGGTAAATAAAGTTGTTGCGGAAGTTCCATCTGCGGAAGTCTCAACTGTCTTTTTTAGCAATTTTACACCCCCGTCAGTATCATTTGAACACGAATAAAGTGTCAATAAAAAAATTGATAAGATCCAATATATATATTTATTTATTTTCATCATAATAAATCGTGTTTCCCCTTTATCAAACCTTTTGACACTACATCAATCAAACCTAAAAAAATAAAGTAAAAATGACAATATTTATCGTTACAATCCCTATATTTCGGTTAAACTACTATTTTCAAACTTATCTATAACACTACACAAAGGTCTTATAAATAGCGTGTTATACTAAAAAAACCCTTTTAGAACGTAAGTCCTAAAAGGGTTTTATCATACAAACTAAACTTGTTCTACTTTACAAACTCAACTGCTTTTTCCAAAGCTTGCTGAATTCCTGCAACATTCTTCCCTCCCGCTGTAGCAAAAAACGGTTGTCCGCCACCGCCACCTTGGATAAATTTACCCAATTCACGAACGACTTGTCCAGCATTAAGGTTTTTCTCCGCAACTAATTCTTTAGAAACATAACAGGTTAACATTGGTTTTTCTTCGTCGGCTGTAGCCAAAACTAGAAATAAGTTATTCCCTAAATTCCCTAATTCATACGCCAAATCCTTTGCTCCTTCCGGATTCAAATCTACTTGTTTTGCTAAGAATTGAACGCCGTTTATTTCCTGTATTTCAGCGATTAAACCCGCTTTCAAATTTTTGACTTTATCTTTTACCAAAGCCTCAATTTGCTTGACTAATTTAGCATTTTCTTCTTGCATCGAATGAACGGCTTTCAAAATATCCTGAGGATTTTTCAAGGCTGTTTTTACTTCATTCAACGTATTTTCATACGATGCAAAATGTGCTTTTACCGCATCACTTGTAATCGCTTCGATACGACGAATTCCTGCAGCAACCGCTCCTTCTGAAACGATTTTGAAATGCCAGATTTCAGCCGTGTTTTTTACGTGGATTCCACCGCATAATTCCATGCTTTCACCAAATTTAATCGCACGAACCTCATCACCATATTTTTCTCCAAACAAAGCCATTGCTCCTTCTTGAACTGCTTGCGCAAAAGGAATGTTTCTTCTTTCAATAAGTGGCAATTGCTCTTGAATTCTTGTGTTTACAAAATCTTCCACTTGTTGCAATTCAGATTCCGTCATTTTAGCAAAATGCGAAAAGTCAAAACGCAAATAGTTTGGGTTTACCAGGGAACCTTTTTGTTCTACGTGTGTTCCTAAAATACTTCTCAACGCTTGGTGCATTAAGTGCGTAGCCGAGTGATTTCTAGAAGACAAACTTCTTAAATCCTGATTTACTTTAGCTGTAAAACTGGCATTTACATTTTCCGGTAATTTTTTTGCAAAATGCAAAATCAGGTTATTTTCTTTTTTGGTATCGATGATTTCGATAGTTTCATTTGCAGAAACCAACGTTCCTTTATCACCCACTTGTCCACCACCTTCAGGATAAAATGGCGTGTTATCCAAAACGATTTGGTATAAAACGCCGTCTTTTTTACTGTCAACTTTACGGATACGAGTGATTTTTACGTCACTTTCTGATTGATCGTAACCTACAAATGTTTCCACATTTCCAGGAATTAATACAGACCAGTCTTCAGTAGAAACTTCTGATGCAGCGCGGGAACGGTTTTTTTGTTCTTGCATCGCAGCATTAAAACCAGCTTCGTCCAGTTCGAATCCTTTTTCTCTAAGAATTAATGCCGTTAAGTCAATTGGAAACCCGAAAGTATCATATAATTCAAATGCTTTAGTACCAGAAACGGTTGAACCTTTAGTTTCAGCAACTACATTTTCCAGTAATTGTAATCCTTGGTCTAATGTTCTCAAGAAAGAAGCTTCTTCTTCGCGAATCACATTGGTAACCAATTGTTGTTGCGATTTGATTTCCGGGAAAAACTCCCCCATTTGATTGGCTAAAACAGCAACCAATTGATTGATGAAAGGTTCTTTGGTATTCAAGAACGTAAATCCGTAACGAATCGCACGACGCAAAATTCTACGAATTACATAACCGGCGCCTGTGTTTGATGGCAATTGCCCGTCGGCAATAGCAAAAGCTACGGCACGAACGTGATCGACCACTACACGTATAGCGATATTGGTTTTGTTTTGCTCTTCGCTGATATTTAAAACTTCGTTTGAAGTGTATTTCAATCCTGTAATTTGTTCTACTTTTTCAATAAGTGGCGTAAAAACATCGGTGTCATAATTGGAAGTTTTTCCTTGCAATGCCATACACAAACGCTCAAATCCCATTCCGGTATCAACGTGTTTCGCAGGCAATTTTTCCAGAGAACCATCGGCTTTACGGTTGAACTCCATAAATACATTATTCCAGATTTCCACAACTTGCGGATGGTCATTGTTCACCAAGCTCTTTCCTGAAACTAAAGCTTTTTCTTCTGCAGAACGAATGTCAACGTGAATTTCTGAACACGGACCGCAGGGACCTTGGTCGCCCATTTCCCAGAAGTTGTCTTTCTTGTTTCCAAGAATGATTCGGTCTTCGTCAATTAGCTCTTTCCAAATATCCCAAGCTTCTTGGTCGAATGGTACGTTTTCATCCGGATTTCCTTCGAAAACGGAAACGTATAAGTTTTCTTTTGGAATTTTATACACTTCTGTCAAAAGTTGCCAAGCCCAGTTGATGGCTTCTTTTTTGAAATAATCACCAAAAGACCAGTTCCCCAACATTTCAAACATGGTGTGATGATAGGTATCAAAACCTACATCTTCCAGATCATTATGTTTTCCTGAAACACGAAGACATTTTTGTGTATCGGCAATTCTATTGCTTTTTGGCGTGGCGTTCCCAAGGAAATATTCTTTGAACTGAGCCATTCCCGAGTTGTTGAACATCAGGGTTGGATCATCCTTAAGAACTATGGGTGCTGATGGAACGATTAAGTGTCCATTTGATGCGAAAAAATCCAGAAATTGTTTACGTACGTCTTGTGATTTCATTATTAATTTTAGTTTAAAGTTTAAGGTTTAAAGTTAATTAGCCCAGAAACTATATCTTTTTACTATTCATTTTTTGCCCCAGATAAAAGTGAAAAGCTTCGAGATTTATAGATTTATTTTTTCTTGAGGTGGCAGAGCGACCGGAGGAAGCTCCTGCTGGCTCATTAGAAAAAATGATTTATAAACGAGAACTTGTAACGAATAGCTGTCCCGATAGCTATCGGGATAGGCACATTATTTTATTTATTATTGAAAAAAGGGTTGAACAAATGAAACATTTATTAAATTTGTTCGTCTAACCTTTTACAGTGTGCAAAAATAGGGTATTTTAAAATATGTCGAAAGTAAAATATTATTACGATTCCGAAAATCTAGCCTATAGAAAAATAAAAACACGAAAAAGGAGAAAACTTGGTGTTATTATTCTATTTTTATTGGCATCGGCTTTGTTTGGTTTTTTGAGTTTTATTGTTTTATTGAACACTCCTTATTTTGAAACGCCAAAAGACCGTTTGCAAGCACGTGAGATTGAAAATTTGAGATTGAATTATGCGCTGCTGAACAAAAAAATGGATCAGGTAAATGGTGTTATTGAAGCCATTGAAGATCGAGACAATAATTTGTATCGCGTGTATTTTAACAAATCGGCGATTCCAGATTCTATTCGAAAAGCGGGATTACCGGGAAAAAACAGGTATAAAGTATTAGAAGGTTATGACAATTCCCAGTTGGTAATGAATACCACAAAAAGGATTGATGTCCTTAGCAAGGAATTAGCGGTTCAGTCAAAATCATTGGATGCGATTTTGAAATTGGCAGAAGCCAAAAGTGATTTTTTGTCAGCTATTCCTGCCATTCAGCCAGTACGAAATGAAAATTTAAAACAAGTGGCCTCTGGTTTTGGATACCGAACAGATCCTTTTACAAAAGCAAGGAAAATGCATGAAGGCATGGATTTTACAGCTAAAACAGGATCTCCCATTTATGCCACCGGCGACGGAGTTGTAGCAAAAGCAGACAATACCGCCTCAGGATATGGAAATCATATTGTTATTCGGCATGGATTTGGATACGAAACTTTATACGCGCATTTGAGCAAATATAAAGCGAGAGCGGGACAACGCGTAAAACGAGGCGATGTTATAGGATATGTGGGAAGCACGGGAAGATCTGAAGGACCGCATTTACATTATGAGGTTCACAAGGACAAAAAAGTGGTGAATCCGCTTAATTTTTATTACGGAAATATTTCGGCAGTGGAGTATGTTGTCATTGCACAATTGGCTAACCAGGAAAATCAATCATTAGACTAATGCTCCAAAAGAGTATTCCCTATTCAGTCTTGACAGTTTATAAAAGAAGTGTTCAGAGAAAAGATTAAAATAAAAAAAACATGCACATTGAACTTTCTAAAGATAAAAGATATTACAGCATTGGCGAAGTAGCCAAAGCATTTGACGTGAATGCATCGCTGATTCGCTTTTGGGACAATGAATTTGATATTCTGAAACCAAAAAAGAATGCTAAAGGGAATCGAATGTTTACTCCGGAGGATATCACTAATTTACAATTGATCTATCATTTGGTCAAAGAAAGAGGTTTTACATTGGAAGGTGCCAAAACCCATTTGAAAGAAGGACAAAAGAAAACATTGGATAAGTTTGAAATTATTCGAAAATTAGAAACGATACGCACACAATTAACAAATATTAAAAATCAACTTTAAAATTAAACAAAATGAGAAAATGGTTAATCCCCGGAATTATAATTGCAGTCTTAGTTTTCTGGTCAATTAGTTCGTACAACAGCCTTGTTGACCTAAAAGCAGATTCGAAAACCGCTTGGTCAAATGTTGAAAGTAGTTATCAAAGAAGAAATGACCTAATTGGTAATCTTGTAAAAACGGTTCAAGGAGCTGCAGATTTTGAAAAAAGTACGTTAACGGCCGTTATTGAAGCACGTGCAAAAGCAACCGCGGTTACTGTTGACCCTACAAACATTTCCCCAGAACAACTAGCAGCTTTCCAACAGGCTCAAAGTGGTGTTTCTGGAGCGTTGTCAAGATTATTAGTATCGGTAGAACGTTACCCTGAATTAAAAGCCAATCAAAACTTTTTAGAATTACAATCACAACTAGAAGGTACCGAAAACAGGATTAACGTTACCAGAGACCGTTACAATGAAGTTGTAAATATTTATGACAAAAAAATTCACAGTTTCCCTAGCGTAATTTTCGCAAAATTATTCGGCTTTGAGGAAATGGCAAGATTTAAAGCAGAAGCAGGAGCTGAAAAAGCACCAGATGTAGAATTTGATTTCAAATAAAATGACATCAGCAACCGAAGCATTTCTAACCCCGGAAGAAGAACGCGCCATTGTGGAAGCCATTTCACAAGCCGAACAAAACACTTCGGGAGAAATTAGGGTCCATATAGAAAATCATACAGAAAAACCTCCGCTCGAAAGAGCTCAGGAGGTTTTTCATTCTTTAGGCATGGATCAAACCGCCATCAGAAACGGTGTTTTATTTTATGTTGGTGTTTCAGACCATACTTTTGCTATTATAGGTGATGAAGGTATTGACAAAGCAGTTGAAATTGATTTTTGGGACTGCACTAAAGACCTTGTCATTTCTCACTTTAAGAAAAAACAATTTAAAGATGGTTTAGTGGCCGGGATTTTAAGGGCAGGCGAAAGGTTGCAACAACATTTCCCTTTTCAGGATGATGATGCCAATGAACTGTCGAACGAAATATCAAAAGGATAAAATGAAACACTTTAAAACAAAAAACACCCTGTTCTCTATATTGGTAACTGTTTTATTTTTCCAATTTTCAGGGTTTTCGCAAACTGCAACAATTCCTGAAAAACCAAGTTTTATTGCACCTATAATGGATTTGGATAATACTGGAACTTTAACCGAAGCGCAAACACAGGAATTATATCAAAAACTTAAAAATTATTCTGATTCTACTTCAACTGAAATATTAGTCCTTATAATCAAAACCACAAAAGGAGAAGATATTGCACGATATGCAACGGATTTAGGTCACAAATGGAAAATTGGGCAAAAGGGAAAAGATAACGGAATTATTTTTCTTATTGCTAAAGATGATCGAAAAATGACCATTCAAACCGGTTACGGAACCGAACATCTGATGACTGATGCTTTATCTAAGAGAGTCATAGAACTCGTTGTTAAACCCGAATTCAAGCAGGAAAACTATTTTGCCGGAATTGATAAAGGTACGACAGCCATCATGCAGATAATGAGTGGTGAATACAAAAATGACAAAAAACCCACTTCCAACAAAGGGTTTCCATTTTTACCATTAATCGTTATTGTCATCATTATAATCGTGCTGATATCCCGTAACAAAGGCGGTGGTGGAAATTCCGGTAACAGAGGCGGTGGCATAGGACCCAGTTTATTGGATGTCATTATTCTAAGCAGCCTTGGAAGAAACAGTGGCGGAGGTGGTTTCGGCGGAGGTTCATCTGGTGGTGGATTTGGCGGATTTGGCGGCGGCGGCGGATTTGGCGGTGGTGGTGCTTCCGGAGATTGGTAGTATTCAGTTCCCATCTTTATAGAACAACTACATCCGAAATTCAAAAAATTAAAGGCTCTTTTAAATTTAAATAATTTTTATTTTTTATTTTTAAATATTTGCAGCGCCTAATTTATTCAAAAACATAAACTAATCACATTAAATGCTTTCACATAAAGCCAAATATGCACTAAAAGCCCTCTTATATTTAGCGCAACAAGAAGAAACCCATGTTTCTCGAACTATCGAAATTGCCGAAGCGGCCACTATTCCAAAAAAATTTTTGGAACAGATTTTATTGGATCTAAAACGCGGACATTTCGTAGGAAGCAAACAAGGGAAATTTGGCGGTTATTATCTTTTAAAATCTAAAAACGACATTACTTTAGCCGATATTCACAGGCTTTTTGATGGCGCTATTGCCCTACTTCCTTGTGCATCACTGAATTTTTACGAACGCTGTTCTGATTGTGTCGACGAATCGAAATGCCTATTAAGACACGGATTGATTACCATTAGAGAAGAAACTTTAAAGGCAATGGAAGGCATTACTATAGCTTCGTTAGTAAAAGAATAAAAAAATATTCTTTAAACCCTACTAATTTTATAGAATTAATTATATATTTGCCTCGAATTTAACTCATGATTAACAATCAACATTTTAACTTATGAAAAAGTCTCGAAGTAAACTCCGTTTATTTATCCAAAATCAGGAAGAAACAAATCCATTACGTATTGAAAATTTCAACACTTTAATGATGTGTATGTGTTAGTTAAAAAAATTTAATTTAAACTATACTAATTACATATAATTAATAAATAATGAAAACGATTTACACAAAAACAATTGCAAGCATAGTATTACTACTTATATTTTCTAACTCTTTTGCTCAAAACATTGAAGGAGTAATAACCAATAATCAAAATATACCTCTAGAAGGAGCCAATGTTGTAATAAAAGGCACAACCTTTAGTTCTAATGCCGATGCAATAGGAAAATTCTCAATTGACTCTCAAGAAAAATTTCCTTTAACTCTTATTATACAATATGTTGGTTATACATCTAAAGAGATTATAGTCAACAAAGTATCGAATACTCCTTTAGAAATAATTCTGGGAGAAGAAAACCAACTTATAGAAGTTGTAGTTTCCTCCAGACGCCGAATAGAAAAAGCGCAAGAAGTTCCAATTGCGATATCAGTCATAACTGGAAAGCAAGCAGAACAAGCAGGTGCTTTCAATGTTAACCGCATAAAAGAACTGGTTCCATCGGTTCAGCTCTATTCATCAAACCCTAGAAATACGGGAATTAACATTCGTAGTCTAGGTTCCCCTTTTGGACTTACCAATGACGGTATCGATCCAGGTGTTGGTTTCTATGTTGACGGTGTTTATTATGCGCGTCCAGCTGCTACAACTCTCGATTTTATTGATGTGGAGCAAATTGAGGTATTGCGCGGACCACAAGGATCATTGTTTGGTAAAAACACGACTGCAGGTGCCTTCAATATAACTACTCGTAAACCGAGTTTTACTTCGGGTGCCGACTTCGAACTGAGTTACGGAAATTATGCGTTCCTACAAGCAAAGGCTTCGATTACAGGAGCTTTGAGCAAAAAAATCGCAGGTCGTATCTCTTTTTCTGGTACACAACGTGACGGTTTAATAGACAATGTTGCAACAGGAAGACCAACAAACACGCTAAACAATCAAGGATTTAGAGGACAATTGCTTTATAGGCCAACAGAAAACACAAATATTACATTGGCGGCAGACCTTACTACTCAACGTCCAGACGGATATGCCCAAGTAGTTGCCGGTGTGGCTCCTACACAAAGAGCAGCTTACCGTCAGTTCAATGCAATTATTGCTGATTTAAACTACTCGCTTCCAAGTCAGAATACTTTTGACCGCAAGATTGACCACGATACGCCATGGCGTTCAGGACAAGATATGGGAGGTATATCCCTTATTATTGACACAAAAATTGGAACCGGAACACTTACGGCAACCACTGCTTGGCGCTTTTGGAATTGGGACCCATCCAATGACAGAGATTTTACAGGATTACAAGTTTTGGCAAAATCACAAAACCCAACCAGACAGACACAAATAACACAAGAAGTACGTTATGCGGGTCAGCTTACCTCTAAATTGAGTGGTGTTGTGGGTGCATTTTTTATTGACCAAACATCACAAACAGATGGTACAGAAGAATCCGGTGATGCTCAATGGAGATTTGCACAAAGCACTACCAGTAATTTATGGAAAACACCAGGTCTTTTTGAAGGATACGGTATCAAAACCGATGCCCGCATCAGAGCTTCCAGTGCGGCAGTGTTCGGTCAATTAGACTGGGCTATAACAGAACGTTTACACGTATTACCAGGTTTACGTTATAATTTTGACAAAAAAGAGGCGGATTATAGCCGTAAAACATACGGAGGTCTTCAAACTACCGATCCTGCGCTACTTGCTTTAAAAAAATTAGTTTATTCTGACCAGGCTTTTACATCAAATACTGATAATACAGACTTTTCTGGAAATTTAACCCTGTCTTTTAAAGCTTCAGACAAAATCAATGCGTATGCAACTTATGCAAAGAGCTACAAACCAGTTGGTGTGAATGTAGCCGGGCTTCCAACTAATTCAGCAGGTCAGCCTCTACTTGACCTTGCGGTAATTAAACCAGAAAAAGTAAATCATTACGAAATAGGAGTAAAAACTTCTCCTTTTAAAAACTCCGTTTTCAACTTGACATTCTTTAATACTGATATTAAAGATTTTCAAACAAATGTTCAAGCTGCCGAATTAGGTGTAAACCGTGGATATCTTGCCAATGCAGATAAAGTACGTGTTAGAGGTGCAGAACTAGATGCAAGTTTTATAGTTAACAATCACCTAACCATAAATGGAGCTGCAACTTATACTGACGGAAAGTATATTAAATTCACAAATGCACCACTTCCACTAGAAGAAACAGGAGCTTCTGTAGCTTTTAAAGATGTTTCAGGAACTGATTTACCTGGCGCTTCAAAATGGGCTGGATCTTTAGGAGGTGAGCTTTCTGACCATGCAAAATTCTTTGGGAATTCAGGTAAAATTTTCATTGCCGTTGATTCTTATGCCCGTTCTGAATTCTCATCAAGTCCTTCTGCTTCAAAATACTTAATCGTTCCTGGTTACGCTATTTTTAACGCTCGGTTCGGTTTCCGTGCATCGAAAGGTTTATCTGTTCACTTCTGGGGACGTAACCTTTTAAATAACGATTATTACGAACAACTATTGCCTGCTGGTGGAAATACAGGACAATATGCTGGTGTAATAGGCGATCAAAGAACGTATGGAATTACATTGAAATATTCATTATAATAGTTCCAAACTACTATAATCCCATAAAAAAGCGGTTGTGAATCACAGCCGCTTTTATTAATTTTCTCTCATATTCTCCCGGAAGCCTTCTCTCCTGGTTTCACCTCTAGGAGGCTTCTTCATACCCGAAAAATCTTGAATTTTATAGGTTAGCGAAAACATGCCATATCGCTTTAAAATGGTGTTTTCTTCATCGCGAATGGTAGTAGCCGAAATAGTTCTGGAAAAATTCTGGTTCTGATTCAGAACGTCATACACTTTTACTTTGGCAATCATGTTTTTATTAAAAAAGCTATAGGACAAACTGGTGTTCCACAGATAAAAATCTTTCTTAAAACCGCTTGCAATTCTGGAATTGTAGTTATAACCGAAATCATTTCCGAAAATCCAGTTTTTTGGCCAATAACTGGTCGTTTGCAGATTAATCCGGTGTACCACATTAGAGCTTCCATTGGTTACATAATTGGAATATTTTGATTCATTGTAAGATAAACTATACGATGGTGCTATAGTCAACACTTCCCCGTAATCATAATTTAAATATATCCTTGGTGTAATTCCCAATGATTTAGCACTATACAAAACGCCATTGGTAAACCCTTTATCCAAAGAATAACTACTGTTCAAACCAATCCCATACCGTAACGTATGTGCTTCTCTTTTTATGGATTGATTCCAATTTCCTCCTATAGCAGTAGCGTATGTTCCTGAAATATTTTCATAAGTCGTAGTCCTTTTTCTACTGGCATCGTATACCGAAATGGAAACCACTTGACTATTATTATAATCTCCCCTTACAAACAAACTATAACCTGAACGGGTACGGAAATCAAAATTCCTGAAATTGATATTGGCACTATGTTTTTCATTAGGATTCAAATTAGGATTTCCTATTATCGTATTCAAAGGATTAGCCAAATTTTCTACTGGCAGCAATTGACTTGACGAAGGCAGACTTTTGGAATAATCATATTGCAAAGTAATAAATTTTGAACGATCCAACTTGTATCTAATTTGTGCTCTTCCATAAGGCAGCACATATTTTTTGTTCAAATCTGTTCCTTTATTTAAGTATAGCGAATGATTATCAAAATCAATAATGGAAGTACTGGAATTCAAATTAAACGTAAATTTATTTTTTTCGAAAGTGATACCCACTTTGGGACTAACGGAATTTTGTTTGGAAGTAATGAAATTAGTCAAGGACTCATTTAGAACGGAATACGATTGAGAATTATCCTCAAAATCAAAGGTTTCCAAATCTTTCATCTCCTTCCTCCAATCAAAATCGGCACCAAAACGAACTCGTATAGAATCGGTTATCGGCTCTGTATATTCAATATCAGCTGAGTAGGAATCATTCGTGTTTTCATTTTTACTCTTTTGATTTCTCTCATCATCAGATTGACCATCTTGATAAAAAATAGTTTTAGACTCCGTTAAAACATCTGAGCCACTATTGGTATTACTATTAGTGAAAACAAAACTTAGGTTGCGAGACTTTTTTTGGAAAGCTTTATTAAAATTTATCGTGTTCCCAAAATTAGTCGATTTGTTTTCTCTATACGATTTTGATTTGCTTTCGTTTAAAAGTTCTTCATCTTCATCTCTGGAGAAACTTGCTGCACTTGAATTACTATTAGAATTTGAAAGGTTCAATTTTGGAGTAACTACAAGTCTCATTGTTGGATTAATTTTATATTCAAACTCCAGATTTGCTTTATTTCCGGTATTTTCGTCTCTTGATCTCGACTCCGATTCAGTGGAGAAACTACCGGTTGGCAATAAATTGATTTGTTTGGACTTACTGTCATTTTTAGTATTGGTATTCGAAAAATTATAACTTGCAGTAGCATTGAAATCTTTGTACCACTCATCGGTATAATTGAATCCCGCCAAATTAGACTGGGTAATTCCTTTTCCACTTACTGAAGAAGTATTCCCTCCTCTACTGTTTCTTCCTCCGCCCATACTATCAAATACCTCATCCATAGAAAAACCGGAAGAATTAATATTGTTCGAAGAAGCTAAAACACTTATTTTTTGTTTGTTATTAAAAAAGTTCATTACCATACTGCTTTCATAACGATCATCGGTACCATAACCGCCTAAGAATTTTCCAAAAAAACCTTTATTTTTCTTTTCGTCAATAGTCAAATTGATACTCGAATAATCTGAAGTTGACTCTTGTTTAGACAATTCCTCTTTTTTGGTTTTAAAATCGGAAACCTGAACTTTATTAATGATTTCTGCCGGAAGGTTTTTTAATGCCATTGCCCCGTCTTTATCAAAAAAAGTTTTACCGTTTACTAAAAACTGGGTAACTTCTTTTCCGTTAACTGTTATTTTTCCGTCATTATCAACTTCAAAACCGGGCAATTGCTTTAACAAATTCTCTACATTAGAATCAGGACGAACCTTAAAAGATCCTGCATTAAACTCCAGTGTGTCTTTTTTTACACGAATCGGAGGTGCTTCGCTTTTTATAGTCACGCCAGCTAAAGCATTTGCATTTTCTAACAAATAGAGTTTCCCAAAATCTTTATTCTCCGAAATCTCTTTTTGCTCCTCAACATAGGTTTGATAACCAATATAGGAAATCTTCAAAAAAACGGGTTTTTCATATTTTTTGGAAGTAATTTTAAAAAGACCATTTTTATCCGTGGTTGTATATTCTAATACCGTAGAATCTTTTACATTGGAAAAATAAACCGTTGCCGCCTCTAAAGGAATTTGGGTATTCACATCAAGAACAGTTCCTTTAATAATATATTTCTTCTTGTGCATTGGCAGAAAAACAAAAAAGCAAAAAAAGTAAAAAAAGTACAATTTAGACATCTAAAACTTTGTTTAGAAAGGGGTAAGACCCCGAAATAAATAAAAGGTTTAACCTAAGTGATTCTTTTTAAAACGTTTGCTTAAATTTACCGAAAATTGAATAAAACTTCATGAAAATAACCCAAATCCTTTTCTTTTTCTTAGTCTGCTTTATATCCCGAGCTCAAACGGAGAAAAACATAGATCATCAAAGCATTCTTTGGACACGCTATTACAATCAATTGCTATTAAATGAAAAATGGTCTTTACATACAGAATTTGACAATAGGGTCTTTTTAAAACCCGTTAAAGAAAATTTATATGTCATACGAATTCAAGGCCGCTATAAAATCAATGAACATTTAGAAACAGGAATTGGCTTTACTCATTTTTCCGTTGCGACACAAGACCCTGAAGTATCCTATACTTTTAAAACCCCGGAATACAGAGGACAACAAGATATTACATGGAAACTAAACGTTAGTAAAGTAACATTAAATCAACGATTTCAAGCAGAAGAACGATTTATTCATAATGCCAATAAAGAATCATTGTTACCTGGCACTACATTTTCGTGGAGATTCAGATACAGACTTCAAGCCGATTATACTTTTTGGAAAAAAGAAAATCAATATTTAAAAACTATTCTTTCAGATGAAATAATGTTCAATGCAGGAAAAACGATCATCAAAAATACTTTTGATCAAAATAGAATTTATGCTGCGTTACAATACGGCATAAATAAAAATATTGCATTAGAATTGGGTTTTTTAAACAGTTTTCAACGACGAGCTAATGGAATCGATTATTTCAACAGAGATATTATCCGATTCAGTATTTTCCACAAAATAAAAGTCCAAAAAAAGGTTTAAACACAATTTATGACTTTTCATTGATAAGAAAAACAAATAATTAATTTTATTTTAAATATTGATTATCAATACATTAACTTAAAATTTAAAATTTCTGGCGTAACTTTATTAAAAAGATATAGCCATGAAAAATTTTGCAATTAAACTCGTGTGGTTCACCACCATTTATGTTTTTGTATTTGCCGGTTTATGTCAAACTAACGTTGCTTTGCCGGTAATAATGACCCTATACTGCATTGGTATACCGTTAATCCTGTTTATGGTTTATACCGTACTACATGATGATTATAAAACCACCAAAACATTTAAAGATTGGTACGGCGATCATCCAATGGAAACTTTGGAAGAAGAAGAAAATTAGGAATACTCTTTACTATTAAATATCGATTTTAACCAACAAAAGTCCCGATTTCTCGGGACTTTCATATTATTTCTCTCTGATGTAAATATCGATTGGCACTCCTGAAAAGTCCCAGTTTTCTCTAATTTTATTTTCCAGATAACGTTTGTACGGTTCTTTAACATATTGTGGCATATTGGCAAAAAACACAAACTGTGGTGTTGGTGTTGGCAACTGCATGCAATATTTAATTTTTACATATTTTCCTTTTGTCGCTGGTGGCGGATATGCTTCAATCACTTTCAACATAAATTCATTGAATTTTGAAGTCGCAATACGTTGTTGTCTGTTTTCAAAAACCTTAACCGTAGCTTCCAATGCTTTCAACAAACGTTGTTTTGTCAATGCCGAAACAAAAAGAATAGGCACATCTGTAAATGGCATTAATTCTTCTCTAATTTTAGCTTCATAATCACGGGTTGACATCGTTTCTTTTTCGACTAAATCCCATTTATTTACTAAGATTACAACTCCTTTTCGGTTTTTCTCAGCTAGCCAAAAAATACTTTGGTCTTGCCCTTCAAATCCACGAGTGGCATCAATAATCAAAATACAAATATCAGCATGTTCAATCGCACGAACGGAGCGCATTACCGAATAAAACTCTAAATCTTCTTTTACTTTCGCTTTACGACGAATTCCAGCCGTATCAACCAAGTTAAATTCAAACCCAAAACGGTCAAATTTTGTATCAATAGAATCTCGGGTTGTACCCGCAATGTCCGTAACAATATATCTTTCTTTACCAATCAAGGCATTGATAAAGCTTGATTTCCCAGCATTAGGACGACCTACAACTGCAAAACGCGGCAATACCACTTCTTCTTGTGTTGGTTCTGGTTTAATTGGAAAAGCATCAATCAATGCATCCAATAAATCTCCTGTTCCACTTCCTGAAATACTGGCAAATGTGTAATACTCACCTAAACCAAGGTTGTAAAACTCAATCGCATCTTTCTCACGCATCGCATTATCAACCTTATTTACTGCAAGTAAAACCGGTTTCGTCACTTTACGCAACAATCTCGCAACAGCATCATCCATAGGCGTAATACCTTCTTCGACATCAACTACAAAAATGATGACATCAGCCTCATCAATAGCAAGTTCTACTTGTTTACGGATTTCGCCTTCAAAAACGTCGTCTGATCCACGTACATAACCGCCCGTATCAATTACAGAAAATTCCTTTCCGTTCCATTCGCTTTTTCCGTAGTTTCTATCACGGGTTACTCCCGAAACTGAATCTACAATCGCTTCTCTTCTTTGTATCAGCCTATTAAAAAGGGTTGATTTCCCTACATTAGGTCTTCCTACTATCGCAACAATGTTATTCATAATTCTATTTTCAAATATTTTGCAAAGGTACTCTATTATTTTTTATTCTTACTATCCGTTTTTTGCGTGAAGGATAGCAGTGAAAATCCTTTGTTGCAATTCTTTTTGCAACAAAGATTGTAACGTCCCGATAGCTATCGGGAAGCCTGACCCTTGTGATCACGCCCAAATTATATTATTGATTGTATCCGAATCGTTTCAACATATTAGCGTTGCTTCTCCAGTTTTTATTCACTTTCACGTATAACTCAATATGGATTTGTTTTCCAAAGAATTTCTCTAAATCGGCACGGGCTTCCATCCCTACTTTTTTCAAAGCGGCACCTTTGTGTCCTATAATGATTCCTTTTTGGGTATCGCGCTCCACCATAATCAAAGAACGGATTCTAATGATGTTTTCATCCTCAAAAAACTCTTCGGTAACAATTTCTACCGCGTATGGGATTTCTTTGCTGTAATTCAACAGGATTTTCTCACGGATAGTTTCATTCACAAAGAAACGTTCCGGTTTGTCTGTCAATTGATCTTTCGGGTAATACGCAGGAGATTCCGGTAACAATTCAATGATTCGTCCAAAAACTTCCGGCACATTAAAATTCTGTAATGCCGATATTGGGAAAATTTCCGCATTAGGAACTTTGGCAGTCCAGAAAGCCACTTGCTCTTCCAACTGAGCTTGGTTTGAATTGTCAATTTTATTCAACAATAATAAGACAGGAATTTTGGCATGGATTATTTTATTGAAAAACGCTTCGTCTTTCAACTCTTGTTCTCCAATTTCCACCATATAAATCAGTACATCAGCATCTTCAAAAGCGGATTTAACGAAATTCATCATCGATTCCTGCATTTCGTAGGCCGGCTTGATGATTCCAGGAGTATCCGATAAGATCATTTGAAAATCTTCTCCGTTTACAATTCCAAGAATTCTATGACGTGTTGTTTGTGCTTTTGAAGTAATAATTGATAATCTTTCTCCAACAAAGGCGTTCATCAACGTTGATTTCCCGACGTTTGGATTCCCTATGATGTTTACAAAACCTGCTTTATGTGACATTTTTATTATAATTTATTTTGCAAAGGTAGGCATATCAAGTCAATAGACGAAATAAAACATTTTTTAAAGTTTTTATTGGAAATACGATATTTCGTCGTACATTTGCACCCGAAACAACGCGGGATAGAGCAGTAGGCAGCTCGTCGGGCTCATAACCCGAAGGTCACAGGTTCGAGTCCTGTTCCCGCTACTAAGAATTTATTGAAATTACAAACGCACATCGCGGGATAGAGCAGTAGGCAGCTCGTCGGGCTCATAACCCGAAGGTCACAGGTTCGAGTCCTGTTCCCGCTACTAGAAAGCTTCAGAGAAATCTGGAGCTTTTTTTATGGAATAAATTTGAGCATGCAATAACATTAACTACAACCTTACTATAATTAATTGTTGTTAGTACGATTATCCCTATATTTGTTTTGAACACAATTCAGTTTCTCACACCAATCTACCTAAATACGGATTGCTTTGTGTGATAGAGTCACACATATACACAAGTTTATGCGTAATTATAAAACCAACTTAAATAGAATATTATGTTATTATACAAGTATTATTCTCCAACAACTAATTCATTTAAAAGTATAATTAATGCTGGTTTGTGGTGTGATAAATACTTAAGTATGAATGATCCTTTTGAATCATTAGCTTTAATTGAAAGAGAGTACTCTAAAGATGAAATAGAACAATTCAAGAAACTAGCAAAAGAAAGTGGGATTAAAGAAAATATTCAACTTTCTGAATTAGGAGATGAAGTAATTTCTGAATTCATGAATTCCATAAGAAAGGGAGTTTTAGAAAATAATTATTTTTTCTCTTCATTGAGTGAAACATACGATAATATACTACTTTGGTCTCATTACTGTCAATCCCATACAGGTTTTGTGTTAGCAATTGAAATTGACGAAAACGATTCACATGTTCAAAAAGTATCGTATAAGAATAATTTACCTGCCTTTGATATTGGTTGGTACTTTTCATTTAAAGAAGAAGACATAGATGATGAAGATAAAGCAGATTCAAAAGAGATAGATTATCTTTTAAAAGATTTTGCAATCAAATCAGAACATTGGAGTTACGAAAATGAATGGAGAGTTTGCAGGGCAAAAAGAGGTTATAAAAGATATGACATGAATAGTGTTAAAGGAATTTATTTTGGAATTAATTGTGACCCTGAAATAGAGAAAATTATTTTATTTCTATCAGCTGGAATTAATGATGATGTTCCTGTTTATAAAATGGAACTAACTAAAAATCCAATTGGTATGATTGCAAAAGATTATGAGTTACCACAGTAACTACACATAACAGCTACTACAACGGATTTGGGCAATAGGCTTAATGGGAAGTTGGTTTTGTATTTGGGATGATTTGGCAAATCCGAATAATGAGCTTAATTTAGCCCCAAACCTCATGTAGCAAGGAAACGTTAGCGGATATTATTTCAGAACATTATACAATGATAGAAACTGTAGAAAATTTTATTAAACTAATTTTAGATAAATCTAAGCATTGGACTTATAAAATTGCTATTCTAATCTCAATTATCTCCACACTATTTATTTTAGATTTTACTTTTAAAATCAGTTATAATCATTTTCTCTCGAATAAACTCCAAAATCTTGAGAAGATTCAAATCTTAAAAAAATCATATACCAACGAGCCTAAGAAATTAAGTAATCTGAAAAAGATTGAAAATTCAATATTTTATGAAAAACATTATTCTGAATATATTGAGACTATTGACTTATTAGTTGCAAAAACCCCCATTGAAAAAAAGAATATAACAAAACCAATACCCAGAAAACCCGAAATACGCTCTTATAGCTGGATGCTTGTAAGTTCAAGCCTTGTATTTATTATCATAATAATTGTATTATTCACAATGCTATTTAAAAAAGGGCAAACTTTTAAAACTATTTTGAATTGGTTTTCAACTCTTATAGTTTTTACATTACTTAGTGTTTTTTCTACATGGATTGCTTTTAAAATCCCTTTAATTTTTGGAATTCCTACTTTAAATTATATTTTAAACTTTATACTTCATTGTGGATTTATATATTTGATCACGAAATTAAACGACAAATTAACATCCGCTAACCGAAACTAAGACTAAATTTCTGATTTTCAGGTCTCGGGAGGTTTTATTTTCACGATTCATATTTATCTTGATAGAGAGAACTCGGCTTTCTTTGATTGGCAACTGCGTGAAGCGGACTAACGTTAAATCACTCCTCCAAGACATTCTTTAAATTCTAAACTCTACAACAATCAACCAAAGTGATTTAAATGAAAAAACCTGTAAAGCAAGCTTCACAGGTTTAAACAACTAAGTTCATTAAAACTAACGTATTAAAATCACTAACCAATAACACAAAAGAGCGTCAGTGCAAACTCTTTTTTATTTCAAAACTAATCCTCAGAAACAATCGCTGTATTTTTACCTGTATTTACTTCTAATAAAACCGCTACACCTTTATCATTTATCATTGTCATATTTAATGTATCCAAAACCGCTAGTTTTTTAGATATTAATCCATTAAACATATTATAAGAAATATTCATTTCTTTCAATTTATTTAATTTTTCAAGCTCAAAAGGGACTTGACCATTCATTTTATTATCAAATAAACTAAGATTCTCAAGTGACGCCATATTTGCCACTTCACGACTTAATCCTCCCGAAAGTTTATTACTGTTTAAAAGTAATGTTTTTAGCGTTTTTATTTCATATAAAGAACTTGGTATTTGCCCTACTATTTCATTATTGAATAAAGACAGAATTTCTAATTGATTCAAAGCGCCTATTTGCATTGGCAATTCTCCTGAAAGCATGTTCATATACAATTCTAAATTTTTCAAATTGCTCATTTCACAAATAGAAGAAGGAATTGTCCCAGAAATTTTATTAAAAGAAAGATCCAATACTTTCATTTCTTTTAATTCTCCGATAGAAGAAGGAATCGCTCCTGATATTTGGTTTTTGTGTAAATCCAATTCTTGCAGACTCACTAAGTTTAAAATTTCTTCCGGAATTTCACCAACCAAATTGTTATTTTCTAAATTAATGGAAATTACCTTACCGTCTTGTAGCTTAACACCATGCCAAGTTGAAATTGGCGATGCTAAATCCCATTTTACAGTCCACTGATTTCCATTTGTAGATTGATATAATTTCATCAAAGCATCTTTCTCTGACTGAGATACAGCTGCTAACATTGAAATTGAAAACAAAAGGGTTAAAAATAGAGTAGTTATATTTTTCATAACGTTTGGATTTATTTTTTACACACCTAAATTTACACACATTGTAGCCAATCAGCAAATAAAATCGACGAAACGCACTATTTTTTATTTTTTATGGCGTTATATCTTACAAGAACGTTTAATTTCTTAATTAAATATTAATTTATTAAATTTGATTTACTAATCTCTAAACCCAATTTTATGGAAATCAATTTTTTAGCACTTTTTGTTGCTGCCTTGTCTACACTTGTAGTAGGATTTGTTTGGTACAATCCAAAAGTTTTTGGAACAATTTGGATGAAAGAATCAGGTATGACTGAAGAAAAAATGAAAGGAGGAAATATGCTCTTGACATTTGGAATATCAGTACTGTATGCTTTTTTCATAAGCTTTGTTCTTCAATCCCTAACAATACACCAATTTGGTGCAATGGGAATGGTGGGAGGAGATCCAAGTATCGCCAAACCATCTTACGAAGCTTTTATGGCAGATTATGGATCAGCATTTAGAACTTTTAAACACGGAGCTTTACATGGTTTTCTGACCGGGCTATTTTTGGTATTACCAGTTATAGGAACTAATGCATTATACGAAAAAAGAAGCTTCAAATACACGCTCGTCACCGGTGGTTTTTGGATAGTATGCTTTATGATTATGGGAGGAATTATTTGCGCTTGGAAATAATTACAAAAAAAATATTAAAATAAATTTCGTCTTCGAATACTACAAGACGAAATTTATTTTTATTGAATTTGCTCAATGGCTTTGGCTAAATCTATATCTTTATCAGTAACACCATTTGCATCATGTGTCGTCAGCCTAATTGTCACTTTATTATACACATTGAATAATTCCGGATGGTGATTTCTTTTCTCGGCCATCACTCCTACTTGTACTATAAAACCTAATGCTTGAGTAAAATCTGAAAAAACAAACTTTTTCTCTATTCCATTATTAGCAAATTGCCAGTCTTTAAGCACTTTTAACTCTGATTGAATTGTCTCTGCTGAATAGGTTTTCATAATTTATTTTTTAATTTATATAAAGTTAGTTAATTTCGAGACATTCAGAAATACTTTAACTTTATTAACTAATTTTGAAAAAAATTACCATTCCATTTGAATATACCTTATTCTTTTAAAATTTACAGCTCCATAGCTGAACTTCCCCAAAACTGGGATGATTTAGCTGTTTCAACCATTTTTTTATCTAAAAAATACCTGGAGATTTTAGAGAAATCATCTCCAGAAAACATGATGTGTCATTTTATTGGACTATTCGAAAATGAAACTTTAATAGGCATTGCACTTTCTCAATTTTTAGATTTAAATCAACTGGAGTCTTTTGGAGATCGGGATAAATGCATTAAAACCACTGTTCGAAATTTAGTTTTCAGAAATTTCGGTTCTCATGTTCTCGTAATTGGAAACAACATGCTGACCGGACAAAATTCTTTTGCATTATCGGAATCTATTGATAAAAATAAAGCGTTGCAAACCTTGAAATCAGCAACAATAGCATTGAAAAAAATGTTTCAATCTAAAGGAAAAAAGATTCATATTACCACCTATAAAGATTTTCACAAAGAAGACATTACGAACTTTGCCATTCCGGAATTCAAAAATGATTATCAGTTTTCGACACAGCCGAATATGGTTTTTCACATTAATGAAAACTGGAAATCAGAACAAGATTACATCGACTCTCTTTCAAAAAAATACAGAGATCAGCATAAAAGAGCCCGAAAAAAAGCAGCAGTTATTGAGAAAAGAAAAATGCATTTGGAAGACATTATAGCTTTAGAAGATACTATTTATGATTTGTATTTTCATGTAGCCAAAAACGCCCCTTTCAACACTTTTTTCCTGCCTAAGAACCACTTCAGAACTTTTAAAGAAATCTTTAAAGACAAATTTCTTTTTTACGGCTATTTTATTGATGAAAAATTAATTGGATTTAATACTTTAATAAAAAATGGTCCCGTAATGGACACTTATTTCCTGGGGTATGACGAAAGTATTCAACGCGAAAAAATGCTGTATTTGAACATGCTCTATGATATGATAGCGTATTCTATTAATAAAAGTTTTAAGGAAATTGTATTTGCTAGAACAGCGTTGGAAATCAAAAGTTCTGTTGGCGCAAAGCCTGTAAAAATGTACGGATTTATAGCACACAGCAACCCGATAGTCAACTCATACATGCCAAAAATATTTAGATATCTGGAGCCTGAAACCAATTGGCAGGAGCGTAACCCTTTTAAATAACTTCACTATTTAAATTTGGAACAGCCACTTTCATTTGTTTGGGTAAAATTTCAATATTCAGTTTTGTTTCGGTACCGCAATATTCCCCATCGATTTGAAAACTAACCGGAACATTTGTCCTAACAATTGCTTTATCCGTAGAAATTATGACTACATCGTCGGAATCTATCGGCATATTCCCAGAAATAATTTTCCCCAGCACTAGCAGATCCAAATTTTTCAAAATAACTAATTCAAACTTTCCATCGTCCATAATACCATTGGGATTAATAGAAACTCCTGTGCCGTATTTTTGAGAGTTCGCAATTACAATCATTCTTGCCGTACATTCAATCGTTTCAAAATCGCCTGTAATTGTTGCTGTGAAAGGATCATCTAAATCAATTAAAGTACTGAAAGTTTGTAAAAAATAACCCCACTTTCCTCGAATACTACTACTTTCATAGTTCTTAATCATTTCTGCATTTACGCCCAAGTCACTTAAATGAATGCTTTTTTTTCCATTGATAGAAATCATGTCTATTTCCATATAATCATTATGAAAAGCGATTTCTAAATTCTCTTCGATTGTGGATGGCAAATTTAAATCTACCGCCAAACCATTGGCAGAGCCAGCCGGTAAAATCCCAATAATAACATCATGGTTTTCCATCGCTTCAGCAACCATTTTTATAGTTCCATCACCTCCCACCACAACAATTCGTTCTGGATTATAAGTTTTATAGAGTACTTTTATATTCTCAATATCTGATGCACCAGAAGTATTATAAATCACCAGATTCAAATTCTCTTTTGCGGCAAAAATTGTCACTGCATCGACCAAATCTGATTTGTCAATATTTCCAGAGACAGGATTTACAACCAGCATAATATTCTTTTTCAAACTTTTTCTTCTTTTATTGACTAAAAATAATTAAATTCAACTGCAATCAAAAGTACTACAATAAATGAAACCAATTTTAAAATTATATCGTGGCTACGCTAATGAACAGGAATTAATTGTGATGGGACATGTTTTTAAACCAACAACAATTAAAGAGTATAACTTTCAGAAAAAAAATCTGAAAAATGCTACTTCTGTAATTAAAATGTTTCAAATAAAAACACAAGCAAACGCCGATGTCTATTTAGAACACAACAATGCCAAAATTCATACCAAAACATTAATCGATGGTTATTTTAAATTCTGTGTGCCATTAGACCAAAACACTAATTATGGCTGGATTGATTATGAAGTAAGTATTGTTTACAAAAATGAGTCCATAACAACACGAGACAGTTACATTCGACCTCACAAAGGAAATTTAGGAATCATATCTGATATTGACGACACTTTTTTAGTTTCTCACACGTTGAATCCTTTAAAAAAATTATATGTTTTATTATTTAAAAACGTAAACAAGAGAAAAATATATGAAGATGTTGTAACCCATTATCAGGCTTTAAGTACCGCCGGAAGGGAAAACAAAGAGGAATTTAATGCTTTTTTCTATGTTTCGAGCAGTGAGTGGAATCTGTATCGTTTTATCACAAAATTCACCGAAATTCATCAACTCCCAAGAGCAGTTTTATTGTTGAAGGATATTAAAACGAGTCTCACAGATTTTTTCTTGACCGGCAGAGGCAATCACAATCATAAGTTTGACAAAATAAAACACATTTTAGAATTTTACCCAAACTTAGAATATGTGCTTCTTGGAGATGATTCGCAACACGATCCATTTTTGTACGAGGCCATTTGTAAAATTTTCCCAGTTACGGTAAAAGCGGTATACATTAGGCAAACTGGTGAATCTAAAAAGGAGAAAGTAATCGCAATTTTAAAAAATCTAGAAACCCTAAAAGTTTCTGTTTGTTACTTCAAAAATAGCAGCGAAGCCATTGCGCACTCAAAATCAATTGGAATCATTGTATAAAAAAAGAGTTCCAAAAAATGGAACTCTCGTTTTTATAAATTATCTATTTCTTCCTGAACTATTTCCCAATCTGAGAGAAGTTTGTCCAGTTCTGCTTTTTTCTTGTTGTATGCCGTGAAAAATTTAGCATCTTCAATGTGTTTGTCATAATTAGAAGCGAGCATTTTATCATCTTGCTGAATGTCCTTTTCTAATTGCTTAATTTGGCTCTCCACTTTACTCAACTTATTCTGTAACGCTTTCCCTTTCTTTTGGTCTTCGTACGAAGCTTTGTTGCTTTCTTTTGGAGCCGCGGCTTTCTGGGCATCTTTTTTCTCGACTTCACGCATATTTTCCATATTGCGTTGCTCCAAGAAATAGTTGATATCCCCTAAATATTCTTTTATTTTTTGGTCTTTAAATTCATACACTAAATTTGACATTCCCTGCAAGAAATCCCTATCGTGAGAAACCAGCAATAAAGTTCCACCAAATTTTTGCAATGCGGCTTTCAAAACATTTTTGGATTTGATATCCAAGTGATTTGTAGGCTCATCCATCAATAAAACATTAATGGGCTGCAACAATAATTTACATAACGCCAAACGGTTTCTTTCACCTCCAGAAAGGACTTTTACCTTTTTTTCTACATCATCACCGCGAAACAAGAAAGAACCCAGCATATCGCGTACTTTCATTCGGTTCGTATCTGCAGCGGCATCTTCCATGGTTTGCAACAAAGTGATTTCACCATCCAGATATTCCGCCTGATTTTGCGCAAAATAACCCAGCTGTACATTATGTCCTAACTTGATATTTCCTTTATATTCGAATTCATCAACTATAGCTTTAATAAAAGTCGATTTTCCTTGACCGTTTTGTCCAACGAATGCAATTTTACTTCCGCGCTCCACTAACAAATTGATATCTTTCAAAATCGTTTTATCACCGTAGCTTTTAGTTACGTTTTCGGCTTCAATTACCACTCTTCCCGGTTCTTTTGAAACAGGAAAAGTAATGTTCATTACCGAATTGTCATCTTCATCAACTTCGATACGTTCTACTTTATCTAATTTTTTAATTAATGACTGCGCCATCGAAGCTTTGGAAGCTTTGGCACGGAATTTTTCGATTAATTTTTCCGTTTCTTCAATTTTTTTGGCTTGATTTTTTTGCGTTGCCAATTGCTTTTCACGAATTTCATGACGCAATTCTAAATATTGAGAATATGGCTTGTTGAAATCATAGGCTTTACCAAGGGAAATTTCGATAGTTCTATTGGTAACGTTATCCAAAAACATTTTATCGTGCGAAACAATCACAACAACACCAGGATAATTACGAAGGAAACTTTCTAACCAAATAATACTTTCTATATCCAAGTGATTCGTAGGCTCATCCAGCAACAAAACATCATTCGCCTGTAATAATAATTTGGCTAATTCGATACGCATTCTCCATCCACCAGAAAAAGTTTCGGTTTGATTATCGAATACGTCTCTTTTAAATCCTAAACCAAGTAAAATTTTCTCAGTATCACCCACATAATTATAACCACCCAATAATTCAAAACGGTGCGTATAATCAGATAAGTCTTCAATAATTTGGCTGTATTCATCACTTTCATAATCAGTTCTTGTAACTAACAAGTGATTGATTTCTTCTAGCTTTTTCTCAACAATTTTAATCTCAGTAAAAGCTTCATACGCTTCTTCAAGAACTGTTCTTCCTTGTTCAAAATCGATATCCTGACGCAAGAATCCCATGCGAAGATCTTTCTCTTGAGAAATAACACCTGAATCAGGAGCAAAATCTTTTGCCAACATTTTAAGCATGGTCGATTTTCCCGCTCCGTTCTTCCCCACAAGACCCACACGGTCTCCGGCACCCAATCGAAAGGTAACTTCTTCAAATAAATAAGTACCACCAAACGAAACGGATAAATTGTGTATATTAAGCATGTATTGTTATTTTATTCCTTTTCGAATGCGTAAATTTGTAACTCTAAGAAAGGAAAAATTAAATTTTTTGCAAATGTTAAAAAAAGGATCCAAATTATATAGCATTTTAACAGGAACTTGTCCTAAATGTCAGAATGAGAGTATGTATTTGGATAAAAATCCGTTACATTTCAATAAAATCTTGAAAATGCATGAAAATTGCGGCCATTGTGGTTTAAAATATCAAATTGAACCTTCCTTTTTTTATGGTGCAATGTATGTCAGTTACGGATTGAATGTTGCTGTTGGAATTGCAGCCTTTATTATATCTTTTGTACTATTTGGCTCCAGCCTAAAAGTGGCATTTATTGCTATAATTGCATCACTTATTGTCTTATTCCCATTTATCTTGCGATGGTCCAGAAACATATATATCAATATGTTTGTTTCGTATGATCCAAAAACGAACCACAAATAATACTATTGCTGCCCTTTAGACAGAAATCTGTTAATGTCAATTTCCTTATTTAAGGGCACCTGATTTTCTATATTTTCAAATAATGCTTTTGCCATTGCCGGTCCTAGCATGACTCCTCTTGTTCCCAAACCGTTTAGAATATGCACTGATTCATAATTTTGATGTGTTCCTACTAACGGTCTTCTGTCTTTTACAGTAGGTCGAACGCCGGCAAAATGCTCTATAATTTCAAAATCACAACTAATAATTTCTTTTATTCTTGTTACTAATTCCGTTTTTCCTTCCTCAGTAGGCAAATCTGTTTTATCTTTCCAATTATACGTTGCTCCAACTTTGAATAAATCATTCCCTAGTGGCAAAATAAATACACTTGTATTTACAATTACATCTAAATCCAACTCAGGCGCTTTAATAATAAAAAGCTCTCCTTTGGTTCCGTCTAAAGGCAAATGATTAAAATAAGGATTTGCATGCATCCCAAAACCTTCCGCAAAAATGATATGCTTGGCTTGAATATTTTTATAATGAATACTATCCGTTTCGATTTTTAAAGCATTATAATCAAATGCTTCTTCTTGAAATAAATTGTTTTGTTTCAGGTATTCCCTGTATTTATTTAAGAGCAAAGCGGTGTCCACATAACCCGTTTGTAAAACTTCGCCATACCCGTAAGGGGAATCAATTCCGATATACTTTTTAGAAATCAATTGTGTCGATAAAAAAGGAGCCAGTGCTGTTTTATCCGAAGCAGTAAACCAATTATTCTGTTCTTCAATGGAAAAGAACTTTCTTAAAATAGGACTTTTGAAATCAACTTTGCAATTTAGTTTTTCTTCTAAAAAAGTATAAAACTCGTTCATCAATACTAATTGCTCTTGGGCCTGCCATACCTCGCTGAAACGTTTTAAAATAACCGGATTATACAAACCTCCTGCAATTTTAGATGAATTTTGAGAATTATTATCCAATACAAAAATAGATTTGTCATTACGCAAAGCAATCTCTGCGAATGAAATACCTGCTAAACCAGAACCAATAATTAAATAATCAATCATTTGAAATAACACCTTTTAAATAAATGCAAAGTAAACACATTAAAACAAAAAAACTCTTACCATTACAGTAAGAGTTTTTTATTATATTTTAAAATCGGCATTAGTAATTCCACATATCTTGTTCGAAATTGCGAATTTTTTCTTTTACTCTTTCTGATTCTAATAATTGATTTTGAGCGTTATCCTTCATGTATTCATCGATAGTTCTATCTCCGTATACATTTTCTTCTTTGTAAATAACACTATTAAAACGCCTAGAGTTTAATATTTGATCAAATGAAACCGGCATCGCTGAATTTTTATCATTGAAAGCTTTTGCTTCATGCAAAACATCTCTTGCAGCCGGGAAGAATACCCAGAACAATTCGATATAATCTTTTTCATCACTGTTCATCGTATAAACATCAGGAGTCACAGGACAAATTCCCAATAAACGATACTTCAATTCACTCTGACGTTTGTCAAAATACCAGTATCCTTTAATTTTATATTGGGTTACATCTTGAGCCGCTAAGTCTTGTTTTAAAATATACTCATCAGATATTTGACTTCCTGCATTAATTTGTTCTCTACCTGCATCAGTTGTATCAATACGAGTCAATGAAGTTTGAATGTCTTGCAAAGATTTTTTGGTGTTAAAATAACTATCGGTATACACCTCCGTAATTTTACCATTTTTCAAAGCTTTTGTAAGCACATCATACAGAGATCTTCTATCAGATCCAATATTTGCAGTATCAATAGGAAAATACAAAGCAAAATTAATTTTTTCACTTAAGTCAATAATTTCCCATGTAGTCTTACCCATTAAAACATCTCTATCATGCACATAACCATAGACTAATGGTTTATCATTATCTGAAATGAGTTGTGCCGCAGTTTTAAGTCCTATTTGGTCCGGAGTTTTTGCATTAAGCAAATTAGACTGTCCAAAAGAGGCGAAACTTCCCGTAATAGAGACAATAGCGATTAAAAAATTTCTTACATTCATCATGGTATCATACTAAGATATTGAAGTAGGTCAAATATAAACTTACTTATTATTTATTGTATTTCAAAAATTACTGGAGCAGTTCTTGGCAATAAATAGCTCCCTGCACCTACAAGTTTTGTTTTTATTTCAGAAATAGTAACTTGATCCCCTCTAACTGCTTTTGAAAGAACAGCATTACACTGTGCATTCAATTTATTTCCTGTAACAACTACAGTGGGTTGACCTGTTACTTTCAAATTAAATCCAACGACATTCAAACCAACTTCAAAATCAAAATCTTCAAGTTTAGCACCAATTGTAGCAATCTGTAAATTTGATTTTGGTCCTTTTACCACTCCCGTTTCCCCTCTAATAGTTCCAGTTGGTCCAGGAATCCCTTTTATTCTAAAGGTTTTCTTATCCGAAACTTTAGAACCGTCAGGAAGTGTTCCTGTAACATTGATAACTGTTTCAGTACCAGAACCTGGCCTCATACTGTATTTACCTCCACCGGCAGAACTTAATCCTGGAGCAGATGCCGTAACTTTATCAGCTGTTACTCCTGCAAACGAGATTGTCATAGGATTAACAACGCCACGATAAACCACATTCATCTTATCAGCAGAAATAGTAGCCGATTTTGGTCTCGCAACAACAACGTATTTATCTTTAATAGGCAAACTAACCACTTTTCCATTTTCATCAAAATTGAAAGAACCACCAATTGAATGTTCTCCAATACCACCCGCACCAAAAGAGAATTTAGCTTGACCCGCTTGCGCTTGTACACTAGAACCATTTACAATTACCGATTTTGCTTTCAAAGAAGGGTCGAATTTTCCAAGAATAATTTTTCCTGTTACCGCTTCCCCTTGAAAGAAAACTGATTTATCCATAACTACAATAGGCTGATAAGCTGTAAGTGATGCTGCAGCAACTAAATCCGATTGAAACATTCCTGTCATTACATCACTCTCCGTTGTTTTGATATCTGCTTGCAATTGCGATAATTTAGTAATTGTCGCAATAAGAGGATATCCTTTATAATTGTAATCGATCCAATCTAATTTAGCACCTGCTTTTTCAGAATAAACTGGTTTTGTAGCAAATCTTGCTTCAATCTTTTTCATTTCAGATTCAGCAATTGAACTTCCACCAATCGCTTTTATCTGAGTTGAGAAATTATTAATCTTATCTAAAAACTCTTTTCCTTGTTTAGAAACTCTATCTCCAGTAAAGAACATTCTGTCAATTAGATCCCCTTTATCCATTTGCTCGTATGGCAAATTTCCTTCAGCATCTCTTTCTAATTTTTTGGTAACAGTCGTTTTGATATTTTCTATATAGTCGTTAAACTCTTTAGACAAAGCTCTAATTTTTTCAACTTTAGCTTTTTTATCCCCAAATTGCCCTGGCTGATCTACTGCTTTTTGAGCCAATTGTTGAAATGAACTTTCATTTCTAGTATCAGTTATAGAGTTAGACTCTACTATTTTATTATTTAAAATCCCAAAAGCTGATAATACCTCTTTGGACATATTTAATGCTAACATCGCGATAAAAACCAAGTACATTAGGTTTATCATCTTCTGTCTAGGGGTTAGTTTTCCTCCTGCCATATTTTCTACTAATTAGTTTGTTGTTTTTTTATAGTTTGAAACTAATTATCCTTTATTACCCATTGCAGAAAGCATACCACCGTAAACATTGTTTAATGATGCAATATTTGCAGTCATAGATTGCATTTGTTCTTTTAATTTTCCAGCGTTTTCAGCAATTTCTTTATTTGCTTCAGCATTTCTTGAAGCGCTTTCCAATTGTACTTTGTATAGGCTATTTAAAGATTCCATCTGTGCCGCAGCCATAGATAATTCTTCACTGTATTTTTTAGTTGCAGAAATAGAATCTATCGTTGGAGCAATACCTTTAGCTGCTGATTCAAAATTTTTGATACTGCTTCCTAAACTCGCCATTAATTCTCCATCAATCTTAGCGTCTTTCAACATCGCATCCAATTTTTGAGACAACAATCCTTGAGCATCTGAAGGCGTTTCTACTTTTTTCTTTGCTTCTCCTTTTACTCCATTTGCCAATTCAGGATAAACCAATGTCCAATCTAATTCATCATCAACCGGTTCAAAAGCAGAAAGAGCAAAAATTAAAGCTTCAACTATAAGTCCTATTGTAAGCATTAAATTCCCGGTAATAATACCAAATTCAATATGAGTAATTTTGAATAATGCTCCAATAATTACAACCGCAGCTCCCATACCGTATGCGAAATTCATTTGTTTTTTACTTAGTAATGCCATAATAGTTTTTTTTTAATTTAATAGATTTGGTTTCTTTTTATTTATTTCTTTTTCCCGTTTCCGGTAGTTTGAACTCCCATATAATCCTGAACAGTTCTAAAGCCAATGTAACTTCTGGCTGAATCTGCATATTCATGATCACGAGTACTTACTTGAAGGAAATAAGCGACGTCTTTCCAAGAGCCACCTCGAACAACTTTTCTTTGATTTTTATAATCCTGAACATTTGGGTTCATCGAAGAAACATATTCGTATGCATTTGGATCATAAGATGAATCTGTCCATTCAGAAACGTTTCCTGCCATATTATAAAGATTATAACCATTTGGCTCATAGGATTTTGCTTCTACTGTATACAAAGATTCGTCTGCAGCGTAATCCCCTCTATTTGGTTTAAAATTAGCCAGAAAACAACCTCTGTCATTTTTAGTATAAGGCCCACCCCAAGGATAAGTAGCTGATTCTAAACCACCTCTAGCTGAATATTCCCATTCTGCTTCTGTTGGTAATCTGAAAGAGTTTATCAAATCGTGACCTTTCTTTTTGGATTTTATGTAGGTATTTTTATTTAAAGTTCTCCAAGCACAAAAAGCTTTTGCCTGAGTCCATTTTACCCCTACAACTGGATAATCTCCATAGGCTTTATGCCAGAAATAATCGTTATGCATTGGCTCATTATAAGAGTAAGCATAATCCTTAATCCAAACTGTTGTATCAGGATATACCTTTACTTCTTCTGTTCTGATGAAATTTTTTCTATTTCCTACTTTGGCTTTTGCAGCCGCCTGAATGTCCATCCAAGAGTAACGGAATTTCAATTTATCTACATCTATAGTTCGCAATCCATTGTATGAAGCCTCTATTGGCAAATACATTGAATCCATCACTTCAGCATAATACGCATCAGGATACAACTTAGTGTCTTTGATTAATTTTACTTTTTTATTCAATTTTCTTCCCGCATAAGGATCGTCTGCAGTACCTATACTATAATAATTATCGTACATGTATTTGTCATAGGCGGTCATCTTTTCAGGATCTGAATCATTGAAAGCAAAATCACCGATACTTCCGGCATTTTTACCTTTACCTTTAGGGTCTCCTGCACCAGCAGTCTGTCCGCTCATATCCGCAAGAATAGCTAATCGAACTCTCATTGTAGAGTCTTTTACCCATTCTACAAATTGACGGTATTCGCTATTGGTAATTTCTGTTTCATCCATGTAAAATGAACGAACGGTAACTGTTTTGGTAGGAGCATCTTCAACATTAGCTAAATCAGCATCTGATTTACCCATAATAAAAGCACCACCAGGAATCAAAGCCATTCCATAAGGTTTTTCAGGATGCCATTTCCCTCCATTAATACCAACTAACTCTCCTTTATCGCTTGATTTACCACAGCCAATTAAAAGGGCCAAAATTGACGTATATGCAATGAACTTCTTCATATTAATTTGGTTATCTATTCATTATTTTTAAGTGTGTAAACCTATTTATTATTTATTAATAAAACAATATTTTTGTTATGAAATTAATTTGAGCCCAAAAATAATGTTAAATAAAATACAAAAAAAATATTTTGTCGATAAAATGCTAAAAAAAAACGATAAAATACACAAAAACTGATTTTTTTATGTGTTTTATAATGTTAAGCTTATGAATCACGTTAATTATTAAACTATTTTTAAGGATTGAAGTATAGCTCTCAAATAATTAATTACAAGATATTCTTACGTTGCGCTTTCCACCATCTTTCAGGTAATTCTTGATTGCATGCCAATAAATATTCATCGTAAGAACATGGTAATAACGTATTTCTTTTTAGTTTATTATTACCATTTGAAATAAATGGGATTTCTATCCACCATCTGTCCGTTTTGTCGCTTTTATAAAAAACAAGTTCCTCTTCCTCCAATGGGACAATGTATTTCAAATAATTTTCTTTACTCCCAAAAGGGTACTCATTAGAACGATAATGAAACCCTTCTATAAAATACCAAATGATCTGTGCTATGATGACAGATTCTTGTGCCGAATTATTATGGTTGAATATCCCAAAAGAGGATACTTTATCACTGATACCTGCATATCGCGACAAAGAACAAATTTCTTTTCCATTAAAACCATTTGGCGCAAACGAAATGAAATTTCCTGAATCAGATGATTTAACTGAATTCAAATCAATACTCACTAAATCCGCGTCTCTAAAAACAGGCTCCGAAATAGAAATATTATTCGAAACTTCTCCTAATCTATAGGCGTCGAAAAATAGTTTTTCTATCAAATCTATTTCTTCCTGCGAATTAAAATACGTTTGATACCCTATATTACAATAATTGAAAAGATTATTAGGTTCGTCTACAATTATTTTTGTCAAATAGGAAGAAGCCGAAACCTCCTCCTCATCCTTACCAAAATCAAATTTATTATCAATGGAAACCAAGTTGACCATTTGTTCCAAATCATCGTAAGCTCTATAAAGCGCATACGTCAAGTCTTGGGAACCACCAATAACTATAGGAGTGATTTTTTTCTTGATTAGACTTGCAACTACTTTTTTTACTGCAAAATAAGTATCCTCAACAGAATTCCCGGCAAGAATATCACCTAAATCAGCAATTGAAGCGTCCCAGTTTCCCGGAAACAATCCATATAACTCTTTTCTAAGTGGTATTAAATCAACATCCGAAACAGCCTTTTTATCTCCTCGATTTTCTAAAACGCCTATTACGGCAATTTTAATTTTATTCAAATCCGGAAATTGTTTTTCTGTATGCAATACAATTTTACTTCCCAATTGCTGAGAAGTCAATCCGTTTATATAACTAAGGATTTCATCATCTACGGGTTTCAGAAAGTCAAATTCCATTTTATTTCTTTTTTGCTACTGGTTTCTTTGCTACGGCTTTCTTTGCGGGTGTTTTTTTGGCTGCTACTTTTTTAGCTGGCGTTTTCTTGGCAATCATTTCCTGAACTTCAGCCAATGTCAATTTTGTAGCATCGACATCTTTACTTAATTCAATTTTGATTTTTCCTTTGGTGATAACGGAACGTCCCCAACGGGCTTTTTCAACTAAAATTCCTTCTTCTTCCCAATTATGCAAAACCTTATCAATATTCTTTTGCAATTTATCTTCAATCAAGGCTTCAATATCTGTTTGAGACAGATTATCAAAGTTATATTTTTTACTTACATTAATAAACAAACCGCTCCATTTGATAAAAGGACCAAAACGACCCACACCTTTCTGTACACCTTCTCCTTTATAAACTGCTATTGGCGCATCGGCGGCTACTTTTTCATCGATTAATTCTTTAGCTCTTTCAAAATCTACGTCTAACGGATTTTCACCTTTTGGCAAAGAAACAAAAGCGGCACCGTGACGAATATAAGGACCAAAACGACCATTACTCACCTCAACTTCCTCATCTTTATATTCTCCCAGCTTTTTTGGTAATAAAAACAAATTCAACGTTTCCTCTAAAGTGATGTTTCCAATATTTTGATCTGCCATTAAACTGGCGAATTTTTTCTCTTCATCATCAGCAGCTCCAATTTGAGCCATTGGTCCAAATTTCCCTAAACGCACCGAAACCGGTTTTCCTGTTTTTGGATCTGTTCCCAGAATTCTTTCACCGCTTTCTCTGTCTGCATTCGCCTCTACATCTTTCACTGTTGGGTGAAATTTATCGTAGAACTCTTGCATCATTTTTGTCCAAACGATATTTCCTTCTGCAATTTCATCAAAATCCTGTTCCACTTTTGCAGTGAAATTATAATCTAAAATGTTTCCGAAATTCTTTACCAAGAAATCCGTAACAATAGTTCCAATATCTGTAGGGACTAATTTCCCTTTATCAGAACCTGTATTTTCTTTCAACAACTTCTCTCCTACTTTCCCGGATTGCAAAGTCAGTTGCGTATAATTACGTTCCTGACCGTCAAGATTTCCTTTCTCCACATAATTCCTGTTGATAATCGTAGAAATTGTTGGCGCATAAGTAGAAGGACGACCAATGCCTAATTCCTCTAATTTCTTCACCAAAGAAGCTTCGGTATATCTTGCAGCAGCACGAGAATATCTTTCGGTTGCTGAGATATAATTGTTTTGTAATTTTTCGTTGACTTTCATCGCCGGCAACATTCCTTCCTGCTCTTCTTCATCGTCATCATGACCTTCCAAATACACTTTCAAGAAACCTTCAAAAAGCAAAACTTCACCGGATGCCGTGAATATTTCACCGTGATTGTTCGCTTCAATTTTCACGTTAGTGCGTTCTAATTGTGCATCACTCATTTGCGAAGCCAATGTTCTTTTCCAAATTAAATCATACAAACGGGCTTGATCTCTGTCAATATCTACCGTATGACGGGACATATCCGTAGGACGAATCGCCTCGTGCGCTTCCTGTGCCCCTTTACTTTTATTGACAAAAGTTCTAGGTTTAGAAAATTCTTTCCCGTAGGATTTGATGATTTCAGCTTCAGCAGCTTCCATTGCATCTTTGGATAAGTTCACACTATCCGTTCTCATATACGTAATAAGCCCGGCTTCGTACAAACGTTGTGCGAGTTGCATGGTAATTCCAACAGGCAAATACAATTTACGAGCGGCTTCTTGTTGCAAAGTCGAAGTTGTAAATGGCCCAGTTGGTGATTTTTTGGTAGGTTTCGTTTCTAAATCGGCTACCTTATATGTAGAACCGATATTTTTATTTAAAAAATCTTCAGCTTCTTTTTTAGTATTGAAATTTTTAGGCAGTTTTGCTTTGAATGTTTTCCCGGATTCATTAGTGAATTCAGCCACAACAGAATACGTTGCAATTGCATTAAAGTTTTGAATTTCTCTTTCACGTTCTACAATCAAACGAACGGAAACCGATTGTACACGACCTGCAGAAAGTCCACCTTTTATTTTTCTCCAAAGTACAGGCGACAATTCATACCCAACCAGTCTGTCCAAAACACGACGCGCTTGTTGTGCGTTGACTAAATTATAATCAATTTCACGTGGATTATCAATTGCTTTTAGAATCGCAGTTTTAGTAATTTCGTGAAAAACTATACGCTTGGTTTTCTTCTTGTCTAATTTTAATTCTTCGGCTAAATGCCAAGAAATAGCTTCTCCCTCGCGATCCTCATCACTTGCTAACCAGACCATTTCGGCATTCTTGGCTAAAGTCTTTAATTTGCTTACCAACGCTTTTTTATCAGCAGAAACTTCGTATTTGGGCTTAAAACCATTTTCTACATCTACTCCAATTTCTTTGGAAGGTAAGTCCGCAATATGCCCATAACTGGACTCTACTTGAAAATCACTTCCTAGAAATTTCTCGATTGTTTTTGCCTTTGCAGGGGACTCAACTATAACTAAATTCTTTGCCATTGCTCTATTTTTCTGGGACAAAAGTATCTTTTTTTTTTAAATATTGCGCTTTTGTATTTCTAAAAGTAATTTTTCTCGTTGAACAAAAGATTTAAACTGTTGTGAATTACAGCCTTTTTTACGAATCAGCTCGACAAAAATTATTACGGTTTATGACGAGATGGATGTAAGAATTTGGGCAAGAAAAATCTAAACAAGAAAAAGAAACTTTCTTTGGAAATGATTTCAGCAATTACATGTAAAATTACAGCCAAGTAGATGTATGGGTCCAAAAATAATACTAAAGAGGTGTTTTATGATTTTGAAATCAGTATGGAATTGAAATTTAAGTTTGATATTGCCCAACTCCTTGCTAACGGCAGAATTTCAACAGCGTGTCAAAAAACCATTCAAAAGGTTGGTCTCTTTGAATGGGTTTTAGAGAACTAAACCGACAATAATCGATTTTTTATATGCCGAATCATTTATATGATAAAAATAAGGAATAAATGATTAGCTTTCACTTTTACCCCTTACAAGAGCTATTATTATTATAATAAAAACCGCTCCCCCTACTACCCAAACCCATGGTTGTGCAAACCAATCAGTTCCTTCCTCACCCACTGTCAAATTTACATCCACCTCTTCATTTTGCGCCCACAAAAGACTATGAAAAAAGAAAAACGCACTAATTGCTAAACACTTTTTTGACATTACGCTGATGTTCTGTAATTGTTTCATGTTAAATTGTTTTTAAATTAATGATAAATACTATTTTAGGAGTTTTAACCTACCAAAGATAATGAAATTATCTTTATTAAATGTTTCATAATTAAACAAAAAGAATACATAATTCACATAATTTAACCTTAAAACAAGATAATATATTTTTATTTCAGCTCAATAAGCTATATTTTTAATAATTTTACGCATCCTTTATTTTTGAGATTCTATTTTAAAAACTTGGAAATAATTTTTCTACCAGCACCGACTGAAGTAAAAAAACGGAGCGAAAAAAAGCGGAAATTTCCTGTTCTAAAAAAGCGACCAATGGAAGCTCTATTTAGAACTTTAGAAACTTAACTTTCTTTGCGAGTCCCGAAGGATCTGGATTGTAGCGAAAAAGCGGGATTGGCTGCTGATAAGCATTATTCTAAAACATTGTTAATTCTTCATCTGACATCTTGTCATATTTATTTGAATTGCGTTATCTTTGTGCTTTGAAAATACATGATGGAAAAGATTATTGAAGAAAGTAAGCAGGGCGAAAGTCTTGTTCTGGAGCATAAACCTGAGAATACAAAAAAACTATTTATAGAAAGCTATGGTTGTGCGATGAATTTTTCGGACAGTGAAATTGTAGCTTCTATTTTATCCGGGAACGGATACAATACGACGCAAGTTTTGGAAGAAGCCGATTTGGTTTTGGTCAATACCTGTTCTATTCGTGACAAGGCAGAGCAAACCATTCGCAAACGCTTGGAAAAATATAATGCGGTGAAACGCATTAATCCAAAAATGAAAGTAGGCGTTTTGGGCTGTATGGCCGAGCGCTTGAAAAGTCAATTCTTGGAAGAAGAAAAAATCGTTGACCTTGTTGTGGGTCCTGATGCGTATAAAGATTTACCAAACCTTTTACAAGAAGTGGAAGAAGGGCGCGATGCGATTAACGTGATTTTGTCGAAAGATGAAACTTATGGTGATATTTCGCCGGTTCGATTGATGAGCAACGGAATCACCGCTTTGGTTTCAATCACTCGTGGTTGCGATAATATGTGTACGTTTTGCGTGGTGCCTTTTACCCGCGGACGCGAACGCAGCCGTGAACCTCAAAGTATCATGACCGAAATTCAGGATTTGTGGGACAAAGGATTTAAAGAAATTACACTTTTGGGACAAAACGTGGATAGTTTCCTTTGGTACGGCGGTGGATTAAAGAAAGATTTTGAGAATGCTACCGAAATGCAAAAAGCTACTGCAGTTGATTTTGACCAATTACTGGAAATGGTAGCTGTTGGTTTTCCAAAAATGAGAATCCGATTTTCGACTTCAAATCCACAGGATATGCATGAAAGTGTTTTGCACGTAATTGCGAAACATCCTAATATTTGCAAACACATTCACTTGCCGGTTCAATCAGGAAGCGATAGAATCCTGGCAGCAATGAACCGTTTGCACACGCGTGAAGAATACATGACTTTGATTGACAAAATCAGAACTATTATTCCAAATGGCTCGATTTCACAGGATATGATTACTGGTTTCCCAACAGAAACCGAAGAAGATCATCAAGACACGTTGAGTTTGATGGAATATGTGAAATATAATTTTGGTTATATGTATTCGTATTCTGAACGTCCGGGGACTTTGGCCGGAAGAAAAATGGAAGACGACGTACCCGAAGAAACAAAAGCAAGAAGATTACAGGAAATTGTCGATTTACAACAAAAACACGCTTGGTTCCGCTCTGAAGAATTCATTGGTCAAACCGTAGAAGTTTTGGTAGAAAAAGTTTCAAAAAAATCAACAGAAGAATTTTCAGGAAGAAATTCACAAAGTATTACAGTAGTTTTCCCAAAAGAGAATTATAAAATTGGAGATTTTGTTTTGGTTAAAATAGAAAGCTGTACCAGTGGAACCTTAAAAGGGAAAGCAGTAGGTTTGAGTGAAATGAATTAAAAAGAGTTTTAAGTAATTATTAATGAGATTGCTTCGTGCCTCGCAATGACAATATGGAAACAGTTCAAGCTATAAAACAACGATTTGAGATTATCGGGAATGACCCGAAGCTTAATCGTGCGATAGAAAAAGCCATACAGGTAGCTCCTACTGATATTACCGTTTTAGTAGCGGGAGAAAGCGGTGTGGGAAAAGAAAATATTCCTAGAATTATTCATTCGCTTTCGCACAGAAAACACGGGAAATATATTGCCGTAAACTGTGGAGCCATTCCTGAAGGAACGATTGACAGTGAACTTTTCGGGCATGAAAAAGGCGCTTTTACCGGTGCAACTAATACACGTGAAGGCTATTTTGAAGTAGCTGACGGCGGAACTATTTTTCTGGATGAAGTAGGCGAATTACCGCTTACCACTCAAGTGCGTTTGTTACGTGTTCTTGAAAATGGGGAATTTATAAAAGTAGGTTCTTCGCAAGTACAGAAAACAGATGTGCGAATTGTTGCGGCTACGAATGTCAATTTATTTGATGCTATCGAAAAAGGGAAATTCCGTGAGGATTTATATTATCGTTTAAGTACGGTGGATATTACTTTACCACCTTTGCGCGATAGAAAGGATGACATTCATTTGTTGTTCAGGAAATTCGTTGCTGACTTTGCCCATAAATATAAAATGCCCCCTTTAAAACTGGACGAAAATGCTATCCAATTATTACAGAAATTCCGTTGGAGCGGTAATATTAGACAATTACGAAATGTAGCCGAACAAATCTCCGTTTTGGAAACGAATCGTGATATATCCGCAGTGACTTTACAATCGTATCTGCCGGTTCTGGGGAACAATTTGCCATCTGTCATAAAGGATAAGAAAAGCGAAAGTGATTTTAGTACCGAAAGAGAGATTTTATACAAAGTACTTTTCGACATGAAAAGTGATTTGAATGATTTGAAAAAATTAACTTTGGAATTGATTCAAAACGGCGTGTCCAAAGTACAGGAAACCAATCAGCATTTGATAAAAAAAATATATGGTTCGAAAGAAAATGACAGTGAAATCGATTTTGAAGAAGAACCAAGATCAGCCTTAATCACTACTCAAAACAATGAAGAGCTGTATCAGGAACATGATGATAATTATCTTTTTGCAGAAACAATCGAAGAGGAAGAAACTTTGCGTTTAGAACAAAAAGAAATCGAAATGATTAAGAAATCATTAGAAAAAAATAAAGGAAAAAGAAAAGCTGCAGCAGATGAGCTGGGCATTTCTGAAAGGACTTTATATAGAAAAATTAAGCAATTTGATTTGTAGTTTTCACTACAAAAATGCTAAGACACAAATGACTTAATTCAAAATGAATATCTTTGACCCGACCGTTAGCGAACTGGCGAAGCAATTTTTAAAATAGAAAATGAAACATATAAAATTTATTCTTCTTTCAATAATTATAGTAAGCATCAACAGTTGCTCGGTCTATAACTTTACAGGAACTGGTAAAATTGATGCCGAAACATTTCAAGTTGGTTTTTTTCAGAATAACGCTGAATTAATTGAACCTGGTATTGACAGAACATTTACATTAGAACTTCAAGATTTAATCCAGAACCAAACCAATTTGAACTTGGTCAAAAATGGTGCTGATTTGACTTACGAAGGAGAGATTGTAGATTATAGAATAAGTCCAATGACAGCTACTGCGGATCAGCGAGCAGCTCAGAACCGATTAACGATTCGAGTGAATGTTCGTTTTACCAATAAGAAAAAAGAAGCAGATGATTTTGAAAAACCATTCACTTTCTTCTACGATTATCCTGCGGAACAACAATTGACAGGGGCGACTTTAAACAGTGCTTTAAAGGAAATTTTTGAAAGAATTACACAAGACATCTTTAATGAGTCACTCGCAAAATGGTAATAAAAAAATGAACGTAACCGATTATACTTATTTGATTAATAAACCAGATGCTATCTATGAAAAGCAAATGGAAGCTTTGGAAAAAGTACTGGAAGAATTCCCCTATTTTCAAAGTGCCAGAGCGATTCAATTAAAAGGTCTTTACAATCAAAACAGTTTTAAATACAATACTGCTTTAAAAATTACAGCAGCACATTCAACTGACCGATCTATTTTATTTGATTTCATTACATCAGATACATTCACTTCAATTCAAAAAGGTCTTTACGATAAAAAAGCGTTAGAAATTCTTGATATAAAAGTGGTTGGCAGTGAAATTATTGTTACTGAAGAACAAACGGAATCCAAAATAAATTCTTTAGAAAGATCCATACTCACTTCAATAAAAGAAGCTTCAGCAGTCGATGTTGATGATACTTCAAAAACTACCGAAGAGAAACTGGCCATTGGAAAACCTTTAGATTTCTCTAAAAGCGAACAACATTCCTTTCAAGAATGGCTTCAACTTTCCCGAACTGAGCCTATCGAAAGAGAAAAAGAGAGTCCTATTAATCTACCGCTTCCTATAATAGATGAAGATAAAAGAAAGAAATTAGAATTAATAGATAAATTTATTGAAGCCAGTCCGAAGATTTCTCCAGTAAAACATGGAGTTGCTTCCACCGTTACTTTTGACTTAAATGCAGCCGACAATTCCTTCTTGATGACGGAAACTTTGGCCAGAGTCTATTTGGAACAAAAAAAATATCAAAAAGCGATTCAAGCTTATGAAATATTAATTTTGAAATATCCAGAAAAAAGTAGTTTCTTTGCAGACCGCATATCGGATATTAAGATTTTACAACATAATAATAATTAAACAATGAGCACATTTTCAATTTTTTTAGTTTTAATAACTATAGTTTGTTTTCTATTAATCGTAGTTATCATGGTTCAAAACCCTAAAGGTGGAGGATTATCATCTACAATAGGTGGTTCTCAAATGTTAGGTGGAGTACAAAAAACAACTGATTTTTTAGACAAAAGCACTTGGACATTAGCAACTATACTAATTGCACTTATATTACTTTCAAGCTTAAGCTTTACAGGAACATTAAGTGATACCGATTCTAAAATCATTGAAAACACAGGAAGTGCGGCACCAGCTACAAACACGCCAGTTGCTCCTGCTCAAAACACACCTGCTGAACCAAATCCAGCAAAATAAATTATTACAACATATTCTAAATGCCAGCCTGTCAAAGCTGGCATTTTTTATAAGAAATTATGTCAGTTTCATTAAGATGGCACAATTTCTGAAATCTTTATAGACGTTAAAATAAATAATATAAAAATATAAAATCATGGCTTTAAACATTAAACCGCTTTCTGACAGAGTTCTTATCGAACCCGTTGCAGCTGAAACAAAAACTGCTTCAGGGATTTTTATTCCAGATACAGCTAAAGAAAAACCACAAAAAGGAACTGTTGTTGCTGTTGGAAACGGAACAAAAGAGCATACAATGACTGTAAAAATTGGCGATTCTGTTCTTTACGGAAAATACGCTGGTACTGAATTAAAACTGGAAGGAAAAGATTATTTGATCATGCGTGAAGACGATATTTTAGCAATAATCTAAAATCCCCTCCCAGCCTCCCCGAAGGGGAGGAGACTAACCGTAAAAAAAAAATACACAAACAACATTCATCCTGGCTCCCTCTCCTTTGGAGAGGGCTGGGGTGAGGAAAATAAAATTAAAATGGCAAAAGATATAAAATTTGATATAGAAGCACGTGACGGATTAAAACGTGGTGTTGATGCATTGGCAAATGCAGTAAAAGTAACGCTAGGGCCAAAAGGTCGTAATGTAATTATTGGAAAAGCTTTTGGTGGACCAACCGTTACTAAAGATGGTGTTACCGTTGCAAAAGAAATTGAATTGAAAGATCCATTGGAAAATATGGGTGCTCAGATGGTTAAAGAAGTTGCGTCAAAAACTAATGATTTAGCTGGAGACGGAACTACAACTGCAACCGTTTTGGCACAAGCAATTGTAAAAGAAGGTTTGAAAAACGTTGCAGCAGGTGCAAATCCTATGGATTTGAAACGTGGTATTGACAAAGCTGTTGAAGCTATTGTAGCTGACTTAGCAAAACAAGCAAAAGTAGTAGGGAGTGATTCTGAAAAAATCAAACAAATTGCTTCAATTTCTGCTAACAATGATGAAGTAATTGGTGAGTTAATCGCTGCAGCTTTCGCAAAAGTTGGAAAAGAAGGTGTTATCACTGTTGAAGAAGCCAAAGGAACTGATACTTATGTTGATGTTGTTGAAGGTATGCAATTTGACAGAGGATATCTTTCTCCTTATTTTGTGACTAATTCAGAGAAAATGGAAGTAGAATTGGAAAATCCTTACATCCTTTTATACGATAAAAAAGTTTCTTCTTTAAAAGAATTATTACCAGTTTTGGAACCAGTTGCTCAATCTGGAAAACCATTATTGATTATTGCTGAAGATGTTGATGGTGAAGCATTATCTACATTGGTAGTAAATAAATTACGTGGAGCCTTGAAAATCGCTGCTGTAAAAGCGCCTGGTTTTGGTGACAGAAGAAAAGCAATGTTGGAAGACATCGCTATCTTAACTGGAGGAACTGTAATTTCAGAAGAAAGAGGATACACTTTAGAAAACACAACTATCGAAATGTTAGGAACTGCTAAAAAAGTGACTATCGATAAAGACAATACAACGATTGTAAGTGGTGCTGGCGAAGCTGACATGATCAAAAATCGTGTCAACCAAATCAAAGGTCAAATGGAAGCTACAACTTCTGATTATGACAAAGAAAAGCTGCAAGAACGTTTGGCTAAATTAGCTGGTGGAGTTGCTGTACTTTATGTTGGTGCTGCTTCTGAAGTAGAAATGAAAGAGAAAAAAGACAGAGTTGATGATGCACTTCACGCAACGCGTGCTGCTGTTGAAGAAGGAATTGTTGCTGGTGGTGGTGTAGCTTTATTGAGAGCTAAAAATGCACTTAGCACTATTAAAGCTGACAATGCTGATGAAGCAACCGGAATTCAAATTGTATCTCGTGCAGTAGAGTCTCCATTGAGAACTATTGTTGAAAATGCAGGTCTTGAAGGTTCAGTTGTAGTTGCAAAAGTTGCTGAAGGAAAAGGTGATTTTGGATATAACGCAAAAACTGACGAATACGTTGACATGCTTAAAGCAGGTATTATTGATCCTAAAAAAGTAACGCGTGTAGCATTAGAAAACGCAGCTTCGGTTGCCGGAATGATATTGACTACTGAATGTGCTTTGATTGATATTAAAGAAGATAATGGTGGCGGAAACCCAATGGGTGGAGGTATGCCAGGAATGATGTAATAGCAATCCATTATAAATAAAAAACCGTCCCGATATAAATCGGGACGTTTTTTTTATGGATTATAAATTATTTATTTATTCTTGAGTTTTTGATTTTCTGCTGAACTTATAAATTACCGGTAAAACAGTAATTCCAACTAAAGCAATAACAATTATTTCGATATGCTCTTTCAAATCAATCTGATAATTTTCAAGTAGGAAACCATACAAATAATGTCCTGCGAAAATCAAGGTGAATGACCAAATGAAAGAACTTAGAATATTATAAAACATAAACTTCTTTTTGTCCATAGAAACGATTCCAGCTACTATTGGTGCAAAAGTTCTAAATATTGGAAGGAATCGAGCAAAAATAATTGCTTTACCTCCGTATTTTTCAAAGAAATCTTTTGATTGAACTAAATATTTTTTCTTAAACCAAAAGCTATCTTCTTTATTGTACAAATAATAACCGCTTTTTGAACCAAACCAATATCCAACAATATTACCTAATATCCCTGATAAAGCCACAAGTGTTGATAAAAGAACAACATTCACAAAATCATTTTCAATAAATAAAATATTTTCTATTAAATCGCGACTGTAAATCCCTGCCAAAAACAATAAACTATCTCCCGGTAAAAAGAAACCCGCAAAAAGACCTGTTTCTGCAAAAACAATAAATAAAACTATATAAATACCCAATTTAATTCCATTAACATCAAAATGAATATAAAAAAGCGGGTCAATCAAATTCTTCCAATCAAAATCGTTCATTCTACGGTGTTTTATGCTAAAATTATTCGTGCGTGAAAGTACGGATAATATATCTTAACCACAATTTATGGTCCTACTTTAAAGTTTTATTAACTATTTAAATTAGCCGAGTTAACTTTCCCTTGTTTACAATCAAATGTTGTTTTTAATAATCGTAATTCTAGTTCCTTAAAAACATGGTTTTTTATAGTTAACAGCCTCGATTTCACTCAAAAAAATCATTAAAATATGGCATTAAAAAAACCAAAACTTTCGCTTTGGTTTTTTTAAATTATTTTCGCTCATATTGGCAACAAGTGTGAAGTTTGTCATAATCTTCCTTTAATGCCTTGACTTCATCTGTATCATGGCCTGCTTTTGCAATCGTTTTCTGAATTGTAGGCATATCCGTTTTCTGCTCGTTTACAATCAAGTATAAAGTGCCACAATCCATATGCCAATCGGCAGATTTAACACCCGAAACGCTTAGTGCCGCTTTTTCAATTCTCTTTTTACACATTTCACAATTCCCGCTCACATGAAATTCAACCTTAGCGTTTTTATTTTTCACCTCTTGAGCCTGAACTGTAAACCCAACAAATGTCAGTAACATTACTACTATTATATTTTTCATCATTTAATTTTTTTAAGACTATTTAATTTTAAAACGTAAACCTGCATAATACATTTGTCCAAAAACTGGACCATAAACTATCGATGCATCAAAAGTAGGTCCAAATGGATTCTCATTACCCAAGATAACATTCTCTTGCTTGTAATTTCCAATATTTTCTCCGCCAATATACATTTCAAAAGTAGAAGAAAAAGTTCTGGTAACTTGTATATTCATCACAGAAAATGAAGGTGAAAATTCAGGCAGTCTATCTTCTTCAGGATTTGTTGACGTATTGGGTAATTGTTGTTTTCCGAGCCAATTGAAAGTATAATCAAACTTCCATTGTTTTCCCTTATCTAAAATATGGGTCTCATACCCTAAATTTCCAAAGAAACGATGTTTTGCCTGCAATGGCCTTTGATACGTTCCTGATAAATAATCCGTTTGAATATCATAGTATTTGTAGGCTGTTCTCAAATTAAAATGTTTGGCTAATTCATAATTGAACTCTACTTGCAAACTATTCGCATACGATTTACCTTTTAAGTTGTAAAACAAAACCTGTTGTGGGCTCTCCAACACATCAACAACTGCCTGATTTTGAAAATCGGTTCTGTAGAAATCAAAACCAACATCAGCACTCTTGCCGAAAAGTAAAAAACCCTGCATAAAACTCACCCCATAATTCCATGCAATTTCAGGATTCAAACCGTATATTTTTCCATTGGTATCTAAAAATTCAAAGGTTCTTGAACTTGCCAAAAGCTGTTGGTTTTCGGCAAAAACATTAGCGCTTCGTTTCCCTCTTCCTGCCGAAAATCGCAAGACACCTTTTTCCCAAGGATTGTATCGCACGTGTAATCTTGGCGTAGCAAAAGTCCCCAAACGATTATGATTGTCTATTCTACCGCCAAGAACTACGCTAAAGTTCTCCGTGTTATCATAGGTATATTCAAAAAAAGCACCTACCGAATTATCAATTCTGCTGTAATCATTTGCATTGACAAACTCACCGTATTTATCATACGTGAAGTTCAAACCCGTTGAAAATTTATGTTTCGTATTATTGATAATCGAATTGAAAATCAGGTTCGAATAATAACTTTTTTGTTTGATATTATACTGATTTAATCCAAAATAAGAGTTTTGATCATGACTGTTAAAAGCATTCTGAAAACCAATACTCTGATACGGCATATCTGGAAAAACATAGCCTAATTTAGTGGAAACATCAAAACGTTCCGTATTGATTTCGGAGCCCCAATAATTAGTCGTTCCCTTATCTCTATCCGGATCAAAATTTAATTCTCCTGTTTGTTTTTGATCATTCATATAACGGAAGTTAATGAAACTCACCCACCCTTTTTCGGCATTGGTATATTGCCAACGATTTAAAACATTGATTTGTTTTGCCAATGGATTGTCCAGAAAACCATCGTCATTCATATCGTTTTTTGAAACTCTCGTGTTTCCGTGAACAAACAAACTACTACTCCATTTATCAGAAATTTTGGTATTGAAATGCGTATTTAATTCAAACCGAGAATCTGTAGAACCATAGGCATTCAGAAAAAATGGAATATCGCTGATTGGCTTTATTAATTCGGTATTGATTTGCCCCGAAATACTTTCGAAGCCATTGACAACACTTCCAGCACCTTTTGTAATTTGGATGCTTTCAACCCAAGTTCCCGGCGTGAATGACAATCCGTAGGCTTGAGAAGCACCACGAACCGAAGGAATATTTTCCTCCGTAATCATCAAATAAGGACTCGTCAATCCTAACATTTTTATTTGTTTCGTTCCCGTCAAAGCGTCCGAAAAATTGACGTCGATTGAAGGATTTGTTTCGAAACTTTCTGCCAGATTACAACAAGCGGCTTTAAGTAATTCTTTGCTTGTCAGCGTTGTAGTATTAGCCGTTAAGCTATATGATTTTTTTAAACTTTTACTGTTGCCTTTTACTTTTATCTCCTGCAAAGTATCTTGCGAATAAGAATTAAAAGCGCAAAAGAAGAACAATAAAAGTATTGAAATTTGTTTTTGCATGATTGATTTTTAATGTTAGAAAAATGTAAAATCACAAAGGTGTGATTCAAGTTTTTATTAAAACATTAAAACTACGCGTAGAAAATATATTGGTGGTATAATTTAAAAAAAGGCGGCGCATTTGCATCGCAATAATACGAAGTAAACTGGCAGTTTTTAAAATTTGAAACAAATGAAAATACAGAAGGATTCCATTCCTCTATTGAAAATGTAAAATCCGCATGAAAAGAAACTATTTTTTGAATTAAATCATCCGTTTTCTTTTGAAAATTAACCTCTTTGTCTTTGCAACAATGTGATTTTTTTTCAACAACCCCACAACAATCTTTTTCTAAATTTTGATCCTGAACAGGAGTTTTAAGAGTAACCGAAGCAATCTCATTACCGCAATAACGAACATTAAATGCTAATCCCATATTGGAAACCAACAGGAAAAAAGCAAGAAGAAGACAAATAGGTCTTTTGAATTTCATGTTGCTAAATTAGTGATTTAATTAAACTCCAAAAGCTAAATTCATGTTAAAAATCTACAATTCAAACTCTTGTCCCATTAAAGGAATTTTACAATCAAAACCATATTTTTCATGAATTTTTATCCGAAGTTCATCCATCGGCTGATTTTCTCCATGCACGAGAAAAACTCTTGTCGGTTTATTTTCCAACTCTGACAGCCAATTAAGCAAATCCTTTTGATCTCCATGCGCTGACAAACCCTGTATTTCCAAAATATTTGCTTTTACAGGATAATACCGCCCATGAATTTTAATTTCTTTTGCTCCCTCTAGTAATTTTCTTCCACGTGTCCCTTCGGCCTGATATCCTACAATGATTACAGTAGTTTCCGGAAGACCAATATAATGTTCGAGATAACTTAACACTCTTCCTCCGGTTACCATTCCGCTGGCTGCAATCACTACTTTAGGCTGTTCGTCAAAAATCACTTCAATTGTTTCCTGATAATCAGAAACCAATGAAAACATTTTACTCATTTCGGCACATTCTTCCAGCGATAACTTATGCCATTTTTTATTATTCGAAAAAATATTCAGTGCATTAATTCCCATTGGAGTATCAATAATATAAGGAATATTGGGAATCCTATTCTCTTCTCTAAGCTGCCATATCAGATACATGATGGTTTGGGCACGCTCTACAGCAAAACTCGGAATAATAATCGTTCCGCCTTTCTCAATAGTATTGTTGATGTAAGTTTCCAGTTCTAATTTGGTATCTGTTTGAGGATGCAGTCGATCACCATATGTACTTTCGAGAAAAACATAATCAGCTTTTTTGGGTTTGGTTGGCGGATACATCAACACATCATTATCACGACCAATGTCTCCGGAAAAAACTAAGGTTTTATTTTCAAGTGTCAATGCAATACTGCAAGCACCCAGAATATGCCCTGCATTCGTATAAACAGCTTCAATTTGGGCATCCAAAGGAACAGGCTCATTGGTTTTAATTACTCTAAAAAACGGAAAAACTTTTTCAGCCTGTTCAACCGTATAAAGTGGTTCGGCAATTTCATGTTTGGAATATTTCCCTTCATTCGCATTTTTAGCTTCTTCCTCCTGAATTTTAGCACTATCCAAAAGGATAAGCTTAGTAATATCTTTTGTGGGACTCGTGCAATAAATTTTGCCGTCAAAGCCCTGATTTACCAATCTTGGCAACCAGCCACAATGATCTAAATGACCATGAGTAAGCAAAACAAAGTCTATCGTGGACGGCAAAATAGGCAGAGGTTCCCAATTGAGTTCCCGCAAAGGTTTTATCCCTTGGAACAGACCACAATCTATCAAAATCCGAATCCCATTACTTTCAATCAATGTTTTAGAACCGGTCACTGTACCTGCCCCACCAATAAATTTAACTTTCATTTGATTTGAATTTAAAATTAAACAATCCAGTATTATTTTAAATATAACTGCATAATTCCGTTGCTTCTTTTAATACGTTTCTTATTCGGTTTGGGCTTAATCCAATTTTCTCTAAGCAATCGGAATGGTTTATTATTTCTTTTACCAAGATCACATCCAATATCAACAACTTATCTTTTTCGGCTATTGACAAAGTGGTTAAGCAAGTCACCGGATAAAGATAGTGCGTGTCATTTTTGGTTTTTAGATTGTTGTCTTCCGGATAATTCCAACTCAATAAACTCAATCCGGAGCATTTTGCAAAATCGACAGCATCTGTTGTAAATCTGTTATTTGTGACGATCCAACAATTTGAAATGATATCTCTTTTTTCAAAAATGGCATGTTGTCTTTCCTTCAAATCATTAAAACGAGACAAAATGTACATGGGAACTTTCACATCCGAAGCGGCGTCTCTACCCACATGATATTTGCATTCAACCATGGAAATATCCTCATTCTTCTTTACTAAAACATCAATTTCATGCAAGACACATTTGCCCTGTAAGGTTATATTTGTTACCGTTTGATACTGTTCCGAAGCAAAAAGACGGGCTATATATTTTTCGAAAAAGAAACCTGCCGGACCTAACAATCGTATTGCTTCTCTTAAATTATAACGTGCCGCATGGGAATTAGCTGTTTTTTTCAATAATGAAAAAGCCATTTTATAGATTTGCTTCGTAGAAATACCTTCATACATTTGTTTTTTTATCGTATAAAGTATGTTGTCGACCGCAATAGCATTTGCTCCTGATTTTAAAAGTGATTTTTTGAGTTTCTCAGAATTAAATTCGACAATATCTCCAGAATGTTTGATGATTTTCATACCCTTATTGATTTGATAAACAAATACTTAAATCAACATTAAAGATAAAGAAAAAAGACTACTTATTTTGTTTTTGATAATAAAATCCCGGAACAAATAATAAGACAAAAATTGGCTGAATCAGAAACCTGCGAACATAAAACAGAATCCAATTACTGTGTTCATGAGCGAAGTAGACTATGTAGAAAAAAGCAACAATTAAAATTATAAAGAAAAAATAATACAAGACGAAGGCAAATTTAACCATTGCCACGTCTTTGAAAAGGACATAAATAATACCCAATGAAATAGTAGTATTCAATGTATAACGGAACAATAACCCTAAAAACAATTGGGTTGAATTGAAACTTGGCAACCGTAACTTAGTAAAATCTTTTTTGAAGAAATCCAGAAAGGGATCATAAAACAACTGATTTTCAAAAGCGCGAACAAGCACTAATAATGCAACCAAAAAAAGGAATTGTATGAATCTTAGTTTGTTATTTAATATCTTTTGAAGCATATCTTGAAAATTTACGAACCCAAATTAACCATAAAATAAAAACTACACCATAAATATACAAAGGAAAAAGGACTCCGTGTAAAAATGGTTCTTGTTTTGGAAAATAAAAAATAAGTGCACTTAAAGCTGCAATCCTCAAAACATTCAACACATAAATAAGCAGGCTTCCGCCAAAGATAAAAAGCAGCGTCGTTTTTAATTTCCCTGAAAAAGCTACCACAAATGAAATGAACAAAATAATTACACTGATTGCATTACAGCCTTCAACAATTCGGGCTACATATTTCTGACTATAAAACAACTTCATATAAGGATGCGCAGCATTTTCTTCAATTGCAGATCCGTCATTAAACAATTGCAATACTTGCGCCGTATTTTTACCCATCATTCTTGTAATAGAGTCTATTTTATTTTCTTCAAAACTCATAAGATAGCGCTGATACAAAAAAGTCAGCACAATATAAGTCAGAAAAAAGGTTGCCAGAAAAAGCAAAAACGGTTTATAAAGAATAAAATATTTTTTCAAAATCTATTTTTTAACAAATTTATGTAATTTTTGAAACTGGCTTTAAATACTTTTGCATAAATAAAAATAAAAACATGACATTTCAAGAATTACAACCAAAAGTAACCGAAATCACATTAAATAAAAAGCTGTCAAGAGACGAAAAACTCTTGTCTATTTGTCAATTACTTAGCGACTCTATTGCATATTACAATTGGGTTGGATTTTATTTTGCAAATCAAGGAACCAAAACACTACACTTAGGTCCTTACGTAGGTGCAGAAACAGACCATACTGTAATCCCTTTCGGAAAAGGAATTTGCGGGCAAGTGGCGGTTTCTAACGAAAACTTTGTTGTTCCTGACGTTGCAGCACAAGACAATTATATCGCTTGTAGTTTTACCGTAAAATCAGAAATCGTAGTACCCCTTTTTGTAAACGGCGAAAACATAGGACAAATTGATATTGACAGCCATGTCTTGGATCCATTTACTAAAGACGATGAAAAATTCCTAGAGTTTGTGAATGAAGAAATAGCTAAATTGTATTAAAATTTCTACATTTGGTTCTCAATTAAAACCATTTATGAAATCAAATTTATTCTCCATTCTATTTCTTTTAATTCCAATTTTATCATTCTCTCAAACCCCTATTAGCAAAAAAATTTATTTGGATTCCCTTTGGAATGAAACTACGGAAGCAAATCATAAATATTACAGAATAATCAAGAGCTACAATTTAAACCAAGACAGCTATAAAGTATCTGATTATTACAAATCAGGCGTTTTACAAATGGCAGGAACCTCAAAAACCAAAGATTATCTATCGAAAGAAGGCCAATTTATATTTTATTATGAAAATGGGAATAAAAGGTCCATTACAAATTATGTGAATTCCAGACCAAGCGGCAAACAGTTTGACTGGTATGAAAATGGACAAATCAAATCAGAAATTGAATATCTAGAAAATCAAAATGGACCTATTTCTGAAATTAGCGTTAATCAATTCTGGAATACCGAAAACGTCCAAAAAGTTATTGACGGCAACGGTGATTATGAATACTCCGATGACAGACAGCACGAAAACGGAAAAATAAAAAACGGTTTTCATGATGGTATTTGGAAAGGATATAACAAAAATCTTAATTGGAGCTACACGGAAATTTATGAAAACGGCAAATTCATTTCGGGCGTAAGCATTGATTCCTCTAACACGGAACACCCATATGATGTAATTGAATCTAAACCCAAACCAAAAAAAGGAATCGAACATTTTTATGGGTATATAGGAAAAACATTTAATACACCAAAAGTACAAGGACTTAAAGGAAAAATCTATATTACCTTTGTCGTTGACACAAATGGGAAAATTATAGAACCCAAAATCCTTAGAGATATAGGTTACGGAACAGGTCTAGAAGCAATAAGAGTTTTAACAAGTTATGGAAACTGGATCCCCGGTCAACAAAGAGGCATTAATGTTCGTGTACTTTATTCTATACCTATTACTATACAATCAAGATATTAAAATAATTTGCAATTCATAATTTATAATTCATAATTATTTTCTACATTTGCACCCGTCTTACAATAGCTGTACGACATACATAAAAATCATTAAACAAATATTGGAATGTATTTAACTAAAGAGATTAAAGAAGAAATCTTCGCTAAACACGGAGAAAAAACAAACACTGGAAAATCAGAAGCTCAAATTGCTTTGTTCACTTTCAGAATTAGCCACTTAACGGAGCACTTGAAAAAAAATCGTCACGATTATAATACAGAGCGTTCATTAGTATTGCTTGTAGGTAAAAGAAGATCTTTGTTGGATTACTTGAAGAAAACAGAAATCAACAGATACCGTGAAATTATCAAAGTATTGAATATCAGAAAATAATCAATATAAAAGAGGTGCGAAAGTGCCTCTTTTTGTTTTTATATACAATAATAAAAAAGTTTGGTTTTTCATTGGGTTTTAGGCATTAACTACGCACAACAACAACTACAACACAACTAGAACCCATTGTTTAATCTAAAGAGAATTCAAATTATGATTCCAAAAGTTTCAAAAGAAATTATCGATTTAGGAGATGGCAGAAGCATCTCAATCGAGACCGGAAAACTAGCCAAACAAGCTGACGGTTCAGTAGTAGTACAAATGGGAAATGCGATGTTGCTTGCAACAGTTGTATCTGCCAGAAAAGCAAGCCCAGTAGATTTTTTACCTTTAACGGTAGATTATCGTGAAAAATTTGCAGCAGCAGGTCGTTTTCCTGGTGGATTTTTCAAAAGAGAAGCAAGACCAAGCGACAACGAAGTTTTGACAATGAGATTAGTTGACCGTGTATTGCGTCCACTTTTTCCAAATGATTATCACGCTGAAACGCAAGTGATGATTCAATTGATGTCTCATGACGAAAACGTAATGCCGGATGCATTAGCAGGTTTAGCCGCTTCGGCAGCACTTGCTTTATCTGATATTCCTTTTTCAACTTTAATTTCTGAAGTTCGTGTCGCTAGAGTTGACGGTAAATTTATCATCAATCCAAGCCGTACACAATTAGAATTGTCTGATATTGACATGATGATTGGTGCTTCAAAAGATTCTATCGCAATGGTAGAAGGTGAGATGAAAGAAATTTCAGAGCACGAAATGGTAGAAGCGATCAAATTTGCTCACGAAGCGATCAAAATTCAAATCGAAGCGCAAGAAAGATTAGTTGCTGCTTTTGGTAAAAAAGAAGTAAGAACATACGAGCAAGAAAAAGAAGATACTGCAATTTACGATAAAGTAAAAACGGCATCTTACGATTTGTGTTACGCTATTGCAAAAGAAGGAACAGCAAAGCACGAAAGAACAGCTCAATTTGCTGAAGTAAAAGAAGTAGTAAAATCTTTATTTACAGAAGAAGAATTAGCTGAAAACGGAGATTTAGTTTCTAAATATTTCTACAAAGCCAATAAAGAAGCAGTTCGTAACGTAACCCTAGATTTAGGAACACGTTTAGACGGTAGAAAAACTACAGAAATCAGACCTATCTGGGCTGAAGTAGATTATTTACCATCTGTTCACGGATCGGCATTGTTTACAAGAGGAGAAACTCAAGCATTGGCAACAGCGACTTTAGGAACCTCTAGAGAAGCAAACCAAATTGATTCTCCATCTCAACAAGGTGAAGAGAAATTCTACTTACATTACAACTTCCCTCCTTTCTCTACAGGTGAAGCAAAACCTCTAAGAGGAACTTCAAGAAGAGAAGTAGGTCACGGAAACTTAGCTCAAAGAGCTTTGAAAAACATGATTCCTGCTGATTGCCCTTACACTATTCGTATTGTATCTGAAGTATTAGAATCTAACGGTTCTTCTTCTATGGCTACCGTTTGTGCTGGTACATTAGCACTTATGGACGCAGGTATCCAAATGATCAAACCAGTTTCTGGTATTGCTATGGGATTAATTACTGACGGAGATCGTTTTGCTGTATTGTCTGATATTCTTGGTGATGAGGATCACTTAGGAGACATGGACTTTAAAGTAACCGGAACTGCTGATGGAATAACTGCTTGTCAAATGGACATCAAAATCGAAGGATTGGCATACAACATCATGGAATCAGCATTAGCTCAAGCTCGTGATGGTCGTTTGCACATTCTTGGAAAAATAACTGACGTTTTAGCAGTGCCTAAAGCAGATGTTAAAGCATATGCTCCAAAAATTATCACAAGAACTATTCCTGGTAATTTCATTGGTGCTTTGATCGGACCTGGTGGAAAAGTAATTCAAGAATTACAAAAAGCCACCGGAACTACAATCGTTATCAACGAAGTAGATGAACAAGGAGTTATCGAAATTCTTGGTACAGATCCTGCTGGAATTGAAGCGGTATTGGCTAAAATTCAGTCCATTACTTTCAAACCACAAATGGGAGAAGCTTATGATGTGAAAGTAATCAAAATGCTTGATTTTGGAGCTGTAGTAGAATATCTTGCAGCACCCGGAAATGAAGTATTACTTCACGTATCTGAGTTAGCTTGGGAACGTACTGAAAACGTTTCTGATGTTGTTAATATGGGTGATACTTTTCAAGTGAAATACTTAGGTATGGATCCAAAAACAAGAAAAGAAAAAGTGTCAAGAAAAGCACTTATGCCAAGACCTCCACGTGAGGAAAGAAAAGAGTAATCAGATCTTAGTTTACTAAAGGTTTATTTATAAAAAATCCCGTTTCATGAATTTGAAACGGGATTTTTGTTTTTTAATTAAATTATTTTAGAAACTATTGTAACTTTTTTGGGACTCCATACGTATAATCATTTGTACACTTAAAAATTGAGGAGACAAAAAAACATGAGACAACTAAAAATCACCAAGCAGGTAACCAATCGTGAAACTGCTTCATTAGACAAGTATTTACAAGAAATTGGAAAAGTTGACCTTATTACCGCTGACGAAGAGGTAGAATTAGCACAAAAGATTAAAGCCGGTGACCAGAAAGCATTAGAGAAATTGACAAAAGCCAATTTACGTTTCGTAGTTTCGGTAGCAAAACAATATCAAAATCAAGGGTTAACCCTTCCCGATTTGATTAACGAAGGAAATTTAGGATTGATAAAAGCAGCACAACGTTTTGATGAAACACGTGGTTTCAAATTCATCTCGTATGCCGTTTGGTGGATTCGTCAATCTATTTTACAAGCATTGGCTGAACAATCCCGTATCGTTCGTTTGCCTTTGAATAAAATTGGTTCTATCAATAAAATCAACAAAATGTACGCTTTACTAGAGCAATCTAACGAGCGTCCACCATCTGCTGAAGAAATTGCAAAAGAGCTAGACATGACCGTAAATGACGTAAAAGAGAGCATGAAAAACTCTGGCCGTCACCTATCAATGGATGCGCCTCTTGTAGAAGGAGAAGATTCTAACCTTTATGACGTTTTACGTTCAGGTGAATCACCAAATCCAGACAGAGAATTAATCCACGAATCATTGCGTACTGAAATCGAGCGTTCATTAGAAACATTGACTCCAAGAGAGGCTGATGTTGTTCGTTTGTACTTTGGTCTTGGCGATCAACACCCAATGACATTAGAGGAAATCGGAGAAACTTTCGACCTAACTCGTGAGCGTGTGCGCCAAATCAAGGAAAAAGCAATCCGCAGATTAAAACACACTTCTAGAAGTAAAATACTAAAAACCTATTTAGGATAATAGCCATAAGTTCGAAAGTCATAAAGTAAAAAGTAATACACTTTATGACTTTTGATTTTCGGCTATATTAAAGCAAACAGCAGTCTGATTAACTGTTCGTTTTTTGATTGATGATTGAAACTCCGGCTGATTACCGGAGTTTTATTTTTTGTCATTGCGAGGAACGAAGCAATCTCGTCCTTATTTTTTAGGGGCGTGACCCTTCGTAAAAACTTCGGGTCGGGCTTTCGGCTTTATCTCTCCTCTACACTTCGAGGATATCGCCTCAAATGAAATTCACTGAACACATATAAAAAATAAACCCCTAGTGAAGTAATCCCTTACGCGGTGTACGGACAATTCGCGAGTTATCCCTTCCCTAAAAAAACTTTCTGCAATTGCTCTAAAAAAACTACTTTTGCACAAACAATTCAACTACACAATGAAGAATACACTTATTGCACCATCTGTGCTTGCTGCCGATTTTGCTAATCTGCAACGCGACATCGAAATGATCAACAACAGTGAAGCCGATTGGTTTCATATTGACATCATGGATGGCGTTTTTGTTCCAAACATTTCTTATGGAATGCCAGTTTTGGAAGCCATTAACCGGCATGCAAAAAAAACAATTGACGTTCACTTGATGATTGTAGATCCTGATCGTTACATTAAAACTTTTGCTGAATTAGGCGCTAATATTCTAAGTGTACACTATGAAGCCTGTACACACCTTCACAGAACACTACAAGCCATCAAAGCCGAAGGAATGAAAGCTGGAGTTGCGATCAATCCACACACTAATATTGACTTACTGGAAGATGTAATCAACGACATTGATTTAGTTTGTATCATGAGTGTAAATCCAGGTTTTGGAGGACAATCCTTTATAGAAAATACGTATGCTAAAATTGAAAAGCTAAAAGCGTTAATCACTAAAAAAGGAGCAACCACAATCATTGAAGTTGACGGTGGTGTAACCAATAAAAATGCAAAACAATTAGTGGAAGCCGGAGCTGATGTTCTGGTAGCCGGAAGCTTTGTTTTCAAAGCGGAAAATCCAACCCAAACGATACAAGATCTGAAGAAGCTAACAAACTTCTAAAAGAAATGGCGCTTAAAGCGCCATTTTTATTTTAAATATTCTTCTTTAAAATTAATCATTCTTGAAATATGTGCATATAGTTCTGGATGCTCCCTTTTGAAAACACGAGGTGTCTCATAAAAATGTTCCAAGATAACCGATAAAAATTCGAATTGATTTTCATAAGCATACAATCTAAAATAATCTTTCTGAGTCAACTCGTTATTTAAAACTGGATTACTGTAATATTTTACGGCTTCATTAAATTCGTCAAAAAAGATAATAGCACTTGGATCATTACTTTTTAAGCAATGAAAATGCAATACATGAGAGAACTCGTGCAGACCAAGGTTAATATTGTCATTTGATGTTAAATGCCCTAATAAAAAATCTTCCCACGAAAAAACTACCGCTTTCATTCTGGGATTAAATTCTCCTTTATGATACGCTTGATTCACGGTAGAAAAGTAACTTGAAGGATAAATTATTATTTTATTGAACAAACCAACCAGATAATTTCTCATCCCAAAAGTCAACATCACATACGTTCCCGCAATCAGCATTTTCATTTGTTCTGTAATAACAGTTTCCTTGCCTATAAACTCATACTTGGTAATAAACTCATTTACCCGATGTTCAAAATACATTTTCCTTTTAGAAGAAAGCCTATTATAGAATGGAAAATCATTTACTAAAATTTGACGTTGGCTTGGTTTTAATTTTTTAGAGAAAGGATACCAATGGATATAAAGTGGTTTATTAAACAGTAAAATATAAGCCGGTTCAACTACTCTAAAAATTAAAAGCAGGAGAAATAATGTTCCAAAAAGTATTGAAATAAAAAGTTGTTCTGTCATATTTTATAACCGCTTTAAAATAAAAAATGCCTCAAAAGAATTTCAAGCAAACTTGATTTTTTTGAAGCATTTTTATTTGTGTTTGTGGCCGCGACAGGGTTCGAACCTGCAACCCTCAGAGTCGAAATCTGATATTCTATCCAGTTGAACTACGCAGCCATTATTAATTTTAGATTTCTGATTTTAGATTTAAGATTTAAGATTTGACAAAATGCTTGAAAATCTTAAATCTAAAATCAAAAATCTAAAATTTTGTTTATGTCAATAGTTTTTTAACTAGTGTAGAAATCGTTTTTCCTTCGGCAGTTCCACCTAATTGTGCTGCAGCTAATCCCATCACTTTTCCCATTGAAGCAATTCCTGATGCGCCAGTTTCAGCAATAATTTTTGCAATCACAGCTTCTACTTCTGCTTCGCTTAATTGTGCCGGCAAGAATTTTTCGATTACTGCAATTTGAGCCAATTCTGGTTCAGCTAAATCCAAACGGTTTTGTTCTGTAAAAATTCTAGCACTTTCCTTACGGGTTTTTACTAATCTTTGAAGCAATTTAACTTCATCGTCTTCCGTTATTTCTTCCTTAGATCCTGTAGCGGTTTGCGCTAATAGGATTTCAGACTTAATAGCTCTTAAAGCTTCTAAGGCAACTGTATCTTTGGCTCTCATGGCTGTTTTAATATCGTCCATGATTTGTACTGATAAACTCATAATAATATTTAATTTTAAATTTGCTGTTCAATCTGAAAACTGAATAGTGCAAACTGATTACTTTTTTTTAATGCCCCAGATGCTAGTGGAAAGCCTTTTTAGGAGAAAATGAATTTTTTCATGCACTTAAAAAGCGACTTTAGGGGCTCTTTTAAGTGCATGAAAAAAACATTTTTGACAAAAAGCTTGAAACGACAGCTGGATTAAGGCCCGACAAAATTAAAGAAATTTACTGTAATTAACAACAACAGATTGCTTCGTCGTTCTGATAATTATCAGAACTCCTCGCAATGATAAAAAATAACCCGAAAATTAAATGAATTTTCGGGTTACCTCATTTTGGTTTGTGTTAGTTAATCTACGTTGTCATGTAAATACGAGTTGTTAGAACGCAACTGTAGATCGTTGTTGCTGTCTGTTCCCACAGAAATTCTCGAATTTGTATTATTGGCTTGGTTGTTTGAAATATCTATTCCCAATCTTTTGTAAGCCGGTTCTTTTTCGTATTCATCAATTTTAGAAACATTGTTATGAAACTTATAATTGAATTCTTTTAGCTTTTTTCTTCTTTCATCAGCTCTCATTCGCAATGATTCCTCGATTGTCATTTCCATAGGAGAAATAGCTTCAAAGTCAACAGGTGCATTTACTGACGTATCAACTTGTTTCATCGTGATGTTTAACTCAGCCGGAATAACAACTTCTGGAGTTTTAGCAACTGGCTTAGCCATGAAATCATGCTCTGGTTCCATGAACTCTTCAAGAGAATATTTGATAATTCCATTGTCAGTCAATTCTGTTACGGGAACGTATTGAACCGCTTCGTTTACTTTGATATCACGGGTTTCATTCGTCAATTCAAACATCACTTTTTTTTCTTCAACTTGCGCTACCGGTTCCGCTTTGAAAAGTGGCAAATCAAAAGAGAAAGCAGTTTGCTCTTGTCTTTCAATAACTTTTGGCTGTACTGCTTTTACTTCTTTAACTTCAGCAACAGGTGTTGAAATTGTAAAATCAATGTCAGTAATAGGAGAAACAATTTCGAAAGTCACATCTAAATTTTTAATAAATTCAGACATTACCATCAATTCTTCCTTATTAATAGTTGGCGCCGTTACCACTGGCTCAGGAGCAACTACCGTATCTTCCAATAAATCAAAAACTATTCTTTCGCTTGAATTAGAAGCTGGAGATTCTGTATTTAAATCAAAAGCAGCAACCGTTTTATTACTTAGATTATGAACACTTCTTTGTTCATCTTCTAATGTGTGTATAATTTTTTTTGGCTCTGTATTTACTATTTCGTTTTGTTGTTCAATATCAAAACCTGTAGCAATAATAGTCACTGCAATAGCATCTCCAAGCGATTCGTCTTCACCAACCCCCATGATAATATTTGCATTATGTCCCGCTTCAATTTGAATATGGTCGTTGATTTCTCCAATTTCGTCAATTGTAATTTCATTAGTTCCAGAAACGATAAGCAACAATACGTTTTTGGCACCAGTAATTTTATTATCATTTAACAACGGAGAATCTAAAGCAGCAATAATGGCTTCCTTAGCTCTATTTTCACCTGAAGAAACAGAAGATCCCATAATAGCCGTTCCGCTATTATACAATACTGTTTTAGCATCTCTTAAATCGATATTTTGAGTATAGTGATGCGTAATTACTTCGGCAATACCTCTTGAGGCCGTAGCCAAAACTTCATCCGCTTTTGAAAATCCAGCTTTGAAACCAAGATTTCCATACACTTCTCTTAATTTATTGTTGTTGATAACAATTAAAGAGTCAACTTGTTTGCGTAATTTTTCAATACCAATTAACGCTTGTTCCTGACGCACTTTCCCTTCAAATAAGAACGGTAATGTCACAATCCCTACAGTAAGAATATCTCTTTCTTTAGCCAATTGTGCAATAACCGGCGCAGCTCCAGTTCCTGTACCACCGCCCATTCCGGCAGTAATGAATACCATTTTAGTATTTCTATCCAACATTTTTTCAATCTCGGAAATACTTTCAATAGCGGATTGTTGTCCTACATCTGGATTTGCTCCAGCTCCAAGTCCTTCAGTCAAATGTACTCCTAACTGAATTTTGTTAGGCACAGAACTGCTTTGTAAGGCCTGAGAATCCGTATTACATACGATGAAATCTACGCCTTTAATCCCTTGTTTAAACATGTGATTTATGGCGTTACTTCCGCCTCCACCTACACCAATAACTTTGATTACATTTGATTGGTTCTTTGGTAAATCAAATGAAATACTTCCAAATTCTGAGTTGCTCATCATTTTATTTGGTTTTTGATATTTATATTATTTTTTGATTTTTAATTTTTTTTACTTGGGGCAAAAAGGAAAAAAAACAATATTTTTTATTACTTCTAAATTATTCTGCATTATCTAAGAAATCCTTAATCTTGTCAACATAACGGTCAAAAAAATTTCTTTGTATCCTGTTTACGGTAGAATTATGTTTCTCATTTGAGTTTTCATCCTCTTCGTCTTCCTCTTTTTCAAGAATTTCATTCACCACCGGATTTTGAACAACTGCCTGTCTGTATACCGCAGCTTTAGGTTGTTCAATGGCATCCATTCTTACCGCACTCTGTGTTTTATTCTCAATGCTTTTCATTACTAATCCAACTGCAGTTGCATACAAAGGACTTGAAATCTCCTCATCTGAATTCCCTGCTAAATGCTCGTTTGGATATCCTATTCTAGTATCCATTCCTGTGATATACTCTACTAACTGTTTGATGTGTTTCAATTGTGCACCACCACCAGTAAGTACAATTCCTGCGATTAGTTTTTTACGAGGATCTTCGTGTCCGTAAGCTTTCACTTCCGTGAACACCTGATCTACAATTTCCACAACACGAGCATGTATTATTTTAGATAGATTTTTCAAAGAAATCTCTTTTGGCTCTCTACCTCTTAATCCTGGAATAGAAACAATTTCGTTGTCTTTATTTTCTCCTGGCCAAGCTGACCCAAATTTAACTTTCAATAATTCAGCTTGTTTTTCAATGATCGAACATCCTTCTTTGATATCATCTGTAATCACATTTCCTCCAAAAGGAATTACCGCTGTGTGACGAATAATACCATCTTTGAAAATCGCCAAATCTGTTGTTCCACCACCAATATCGATAAGCGCAACTCCAGCTTCTTTTTCTTCCTGACTCAAAACGGCATCAGCTGAAGCCAATGGTTCCAATGTCAACCCTGACAATTCGATTCCGGAACTTTGAATACATCTTCCTACATTACGAATCGATGAAGCTTGTCCCACTACAACATGAAAACTAGACTCTAATCTTCCACCATACATTCCGATAGGCTCTTTGATTTCAGATTGTCCGTCAATTTTAAATTCTTGTGGCAAAACATGTATAATTTCTTCGCCGGGTAACATCGCCAATTTATTCACTTGGTCAATCAAAAGCTGAATATCATTCCCACCGATTACTTCTTCGGGATTGTTTCTGCTGATGTAATCTGTATGCTGAATACTACGGATGTGTTGTCCCGCAATTCCTACCACTACATCTTTTATTTTATAGCCTGAATTATTTTCGGCTTCTTGAATCGCTTGCTGTATTGATTGTATGGTTTGAGTGATGTTATTTACCACACCTCTAGCCACACCTAAACTTTTAGATTTTCCTACACCTAAAATTTCTAGTTTCCCATATTCATTCTTCTTGCCTATCATGGCAACTATTTTAGTTGTCCCAATATCTAGACCTACTGCAATATTCTCTTTTTCCATTATCTATTATTTAGTGCAAACTACTTGTTCCGTAAATCGGAGGTCAATTTTTTTATATTTATACAACGAACTATCTAAAACCGCTTTTTGAAAAAAAGCTTTATAATTCTTGAATTTACGCTCCACATTTATCATTCTACCAAAATCAATTTGATATTCAAAATTTCTATTGAGCATTTTTAAGCTTCCATTTGGCATAATTTGAATTCCGATGATGTTTTTTTTCAAAAACGCATCGTCATAGATTAAGCGAAATAAATCGGATAAATCTTCGGTATTTTTTTTATTTATTCCCCCTGAAACAAGTGGAACTCTAGCTGTAAAATTAGTTGACAAGGGCATTCTATTTCCTTCGTAATCAATATAAAAAGAACCATTTTTGTCAAAAACTCTAGCAATAGGAGTCTTTTGTTTTACCACTGCTTTTAACATACCATCAATACTCACAAATACATCTGATTTTTCAATCATTTCTTGCGCATTGAGAGTTGTTTCCAGCTTATTCAAATCTAAATTAACTTTTTGAATGCTTGATGCATCTTTTTTATTTTCTATTAACAATTTATTAACCGTTTCTTGCTTTACAAAAGGAGCGTTATCTCCTACAAAAATAACGACGGATTTGGTTAATTTTCTATCTGCATTACGATTTGACGTAAACGAAAACAGAAAAATTACCAACACAAACATCAGTAATAATCGAATATTTGTCCAGTTAAAGAGTTTCATTTATCGCTTTTTTAATTGATGGTACTAATTCTCCAATATCTCCTGCTCCAATTGTTACAATGATCGATGCATCACTTGCTAAAATTGTTGCAATCAAATCGCCTTTATTTACAATTTTTCTATGACTATTCGTCATTTTATCCATCAGCCATTGTGAGTTTATTCCTTCCATTGGTAATTCACGGGCCGGATAAATATCCAACAAAATTATATCATCAAAAGCCGACAAACTTTTGGCAAAATCATCTGCAAAATCTCTCGTTCTACTAAACAAATGAGGTTGAAAAACTGCCAAAACTTTTTGGTTTGGATACAACTCTCGAACCGCCTGATGCACTGCGTTTATCTCCGTTGGATGATGTGCATAATCATCAATATAAACTTTACTTTCTGTTTTTATTTGGTATGAAAACCTTCTTTTTATTCCCTCAAATGATGCAATGGCTTTTGCAATGGCATCGGTTGGGGTGCCGAATAATTTTGCCATTGCGATAGCCATTAATGCATTCATTAAATTATGTCTTCCCGGCAAACCAAAATGCAAATCTTTGATTACTTCCGTAGGAGTCTGTACATCAAAAACATAACTGCCATTTCCAATTCTAACATTAAAAGCTTTGAAAACTGCATCTTCATTTACAGCACAGGTTACGCCTTCTATTGGTAATTCTTTTGTTATAAAAAGATTACTCTTATCTTCTATTTTAGAAGCAAATTCAAGGAAAGATTCTTCTATAGCTTTACTGGTTCCATAAATATCCAAATGATCCGCGTCCATAGAAGTTATACAGGCAATATTTGGATGCAAATGCAGGAATGAACGATCAAATTCATCGGCTTCAACAACAGTTACTGTTTTTCCGCTTCCTATTAAATTCGAATTATAATTCTCAACAATTCCACCAATAAAAGCAGTAACATCAGCACCACTCTCTTGCAAAATATGCCCTAAAATTCCAGATGTCGTTGTTTTTCCATGTGTTCCGGCAACTGCAAAACAAAAGGTATCTTTTGTAATTATTCCTAAAACCTCTGCTCTTTTTTTTACTTGAAAATCTCTCTCCAAGAAATAATTCCACTCTGAATGTGTCTTAGGAACAGCCGGCGTAATGATTACCAAAGTGTTTTCTATGTAAAAATCTATAGGAATCGCATCAATGCTGTCTTCAAAATGAATTGAAATTCCACTTTCTATTAATTCATTAGTAAGAGCTGATGGCGTTTTATCATAACCCGAGACATTCTTGCCCAGATTCTTGAAATAACGAGCCAAATTACTCATCCCAATGCCTCCGATTCCGATAAAATAGACGTTATGTATTTGATTTAAGTTCATTCTATTTTGAGTCTTTGGTATATTATCTTTTTTATTTCTATCTAATTAGCTTTACAATTTCATCAACAATTTTCTTTGTTGCTTCTGGCATAGCCAATAATTTTATATTTTCACTCAGCTGATTTTGCTTTCCCTGATCTTTTAGTAAGACTTCAAAAACAAGACCAAATTGCGAATCAAGCTCCGATTCTTTGAGCATTAGCGCGCCTTTTTTATCGACAATCGCTTGTGCATTTTTAGTTTGGTGATCTTCAGCTACATTAGGTGACGGAATAAAAATCACTGGTTTCCCCACAATACATAATTCTGAAACAGATGACGCACCAGCGCGAGAAATGACAATATCTGCTGCCGCATAAACTAAATCCATTCTTTCAATAAAAGCGACTACCTGAACATTTGCTGAATTGTATTTTTTATAATCTACTAAATACAACTTTCCGCATTGCCAAATCACCTGAACATTTTGAGAAAGCATATTGGCTAACTCTTTTTCGATTAATTGGTTTACTCTTCTTGCTCCAAGACTTCCTCCAAGAACCAACAATGTTTTTTTATTTGGATCTAAATTAAAATATTGAATGGCTTCTTCTCTTTTACTTTCGATATCAATTAAATCCTGACGCACAGGATTTCCAGTCAAAATCATTTTCTCTTTTGGAAAAAAGCGTTCCAGATTTTCATAAGCAACACAAATTTTGTTTGCTTTTTTACTCAACAACTTATTGGTAATTCCCGGAAAGGAATTTTGTTCTTGAATCACTGTTGGAATTCCTGCAATAGCGGCTACTTGTAATAACGGGCCACTAGCAAAACCACCTGTCCCAATAACCACATCTGGTTTGAACTGTTTGATTATTGTTCTTGATTTTAATAAACTTGAAAGCAACTTCACTGGAAAAAGAGCATTATCAAATGTCAGTCTACGTTGCAAACCTGAGATCCAAAGTCCTTTAATATTGTAACCTGCTTGAGGTACTTTTTGCATTTCCATTTTGTCTTTGGCTCCTACAAAAAGAAATTCAGCATCAGGAAAACGAGATTTTAATTCATTTGCAATAGCAATTGCCGGATAGATATGTCCTCCCGTTCCGCCGCCACTTAATATGAATTTATACTGTTTCATTTTTATTAATTTCTAATTTTCTAAAACGACTTATTTATTCAGAACCGCATGCATAGGATTTTTAGCTTTATCTTCTATCGAATAATTTTCTGCTAAGACCTCTTCCTCTACTAATTCCCTGTCAATTAATTTTTGAAGTGCTTCTTCTCTTTTGGCAGCATCTTTCAATTCCTGCGCAATTTCTTCTTCTTTTTTCGTAACACTAATGATGATTCCAAGTGCAAAACAAGTCATCCAGATTGAACTTCCTCCACTACTGATTAAGGGTAATGTTTGTCCCGTAACGGGTAATAACTCAACCGCGACAGCCATATTAACCATTGCCTGAAATATCATGGGGAAACCTAACCCCACAACTACTAATTTTCCGAATAATGTATTGGCTTTGTGCGACGCTATTACAAAACGAAACAACAATAATAAATACAACGTCAATACTCCTAAACCGCCTAAAAGCCCATATTCTTCAACGATTATGGCAAAAATAAAATCGGAGGAGGATTGAGGCAAAAAGTTCTTTTGAACACTTTTTCCTGGGCCTAATCCGTATATTTTTCCGGAAGCAATGGCTATTTTAGCTTTTTCTATTTGATAATCATCCTCATCCGGTTTATCACTGGTAAAATTATCAATACGACTGATCCAAGTATCGACACGGTTAGGAAAAGCATCTGGAAACGCTTTGGCAATCAAAATAAAAAATGCCAGAAACACAATCCCAGAACCTACAACAATTCCGATATAACGCAACGGATATTTCCCAATGAAAACCAACATCAGCACCATAGAGAAAATTAATGCCGTCGTAGAAAAATTGGCTGGAAGAATAAACATTAACGTAATGAATACCGGCACCCAAAGCTCCCAAATAGAGGACTTAAAAGAAATAGGAACTTCTCTGGTTTTAGACAGATAGCGGGCTACAAAAATAAACAAAACCATTGCTGCCAATGTTGACGTTTGAAACGTAATCCCAATAAATGGCACTTGAATCCATCGACTGGCATTGGCGCCAGCAATAACGGTTCCTTTGATTAATGTGTATGCCAATAATACCCAAACAATATACAGCGCTCCTTTAGAAACAGCCTTGAAATAGTGATAAGGCACTTTATGCACCATAAAAATAATGGTGAAACCAATACAAATATGCACGATATGCTTAACTAAATAGCCTAATGTATTTCCGTTTCCTTGACCGATATAGGCCAAATTACTACTAGCGCTAAAAACAGGCATAAATGAAAACAAGGCCAATAAGGCCACGAATGACCAAATCCCTTTATCTCCCTTTAAATTGTTGACTAGTTGTTTCATTTTTTGATTTTTAGACTTCTTAGATTTTTAGACTTTGACTTGATCTTGGATTATTAAATTATTAGAGATTATTTATAATTTTCTAACAATTTAATAATCTAAGAAGTCTAACAATCTAACTATCTGATAATCTGAATTTATAAATTTTTAACTGCTTGTTTGAACTGATTCCCTCTGTCTTCGTAACTTTCGAATAAATCAAAACTGGCACAAGCTGGTGACAATAAAACTGTATCTCCTTTTTCCGATAATCGTTGCGCCATTCTCACAGCATCATTCATGTTATCCACTTCAATCATCATATCAACTACATTTCCAAAAACATCAATAATTTTTTTATTATCTACACCAAGACAAATAATAGCTTTTACTTTTTCACGAACTAATGACATCAATTCATTGTAATCATTTCCTTTATCAACACCTCCCACAATCCAAACTGTAGGCGTATTCATGCTGTCTAATGCAAAAAAAGTAGCGTTTACATTGGTTGCTTTTGAATCATTTATGTACTGTACGTTTTGAATTTTCAATACTTTTTCAAGACGGTGTTCCACTCCCTGAAAATTAGATAAACTTTCACGTATTGTAGATTTTCTAATCTGCATCAATTTTGCCACAGAAGTTGCTGCCATTGCGTTTTTCATGTTATGTTTTCCTTCTAAGGCAATATGTTCTGTGTCCATTGTAAACTCTTCCTGATTGATTAAAATTTCCATTTTGTTGTTTTTTATATAAGCTCCTTCGCTGAAAGTTTTTGTCAATGAAAAAGGAATTAATTTGGCTTTTGTTGTATGTGTTTTAAACCATTCTGCTATGGCTTCATCATCGGCATCATAAATGAGGTAATCTTCCTCGGTTTGATTCATCGTTATCCTAAACTTCGAATCAATGTAATTTTCATATTTGTAATCGTATCGGTCTAAATGATCCGGACTAATATTCGTAATAATGGCAATATGTGGCTTAAAATTTATGATTCCGTCCAATTGAAAGCTACTCAACTCCAGCACATAAGAATCGTATTTATTATCCGCTATTTGCCAAGCAAAACTCTTTCCAATATTCCCTCCCAATCCTACATTTAATCCTGCTGATTTTAGCAAATGATGCGTAAGCATTGTCGTAGTTGTCTTTCCATTACTACCGGTAATCCCTATTATGGTTGCATCTGTAAAAGGGGCAGCAAACTCAATTTCGGATAATACTGGAATCCCTTTTTCAATAAGCTTTTTTACTATTGGAGATTTATCTGGAATTCCTGGGCTTTTCATGACCACATCAGCATTCAAAATCAAATCTTCGGTATGCTTTTCCTCTTCCCAAACTATTCCATTAATAATAAGAACCTCTTTGTAATTCCCTTTTATCTTTCCGAAATCAGATACAAAAACTTCATATCCTTTTTTCTTACCCAGAATAGCAGTACCGATACCACTTTCTCCACCGCCTAAGATCACTAGCCTCATATTATCTTAATTTTAAAGTGACAATTGACAATATGGCCAGCATTATGGCAACAATCCAGAATCGTGTTACAATTTTACTTTCGTGATAGCCTTTTTTCTGATAATGATGATGCAAAGGGGACATTAGAAAGATTCGTCGGCCTTCGCCAAAGCGCTTCTTGGTATACTTGAAATAACTTACTTGTAAAACCACAGATAAATTTTCGACAAGAAAAATTCCGCATAATAAAGGAATCAGCATTTCTTTTCGAACGGCAATTGCCAAAACAGCAATAATTCCACCAATAGTCAAACTTCCTGTATCGCCCATAAAAACAGATGCCGGATACGAGTTGTACCAAAGAAATCCGATCAATGATCCCACAAATGCGGCTATAAAAACAGTCATTTCCCCCGAATTAGGGATATACATAATATTCAAATAATTGGAGAAAATTATATTCCCTGAAACGAACGTAAATATTCCTAATGCCAAAACTGAAACAGCAGAAGTCCCTGCGGCAAGTCCATCAATACCATCTGTTAAATTAGCACCGTTAGAAACTGCCGTTATAATGAATATAACAACTGGAATAAAAATTAACCAAGCCCATTTTTCATATCCTTCGCCAGTCCATGCTAATAATTCAGCATAATCAAATTCATTATTTTTAAAGAAAGGAATTGTCGTAGCAGTAGATTTTTCTTCAACTGGCGCAGGCAAAATCACCGTTTCTGTTGGTACTTTAAAAATATCTGATGTTGACGTATCTGTACGAACCGTTACACCAGGACTAAAATAAAGAACAGTTCCTACTATTAAACCAAGCCCTACTTGTCCTACAACTTTGAATATTCCTTTTAAACCTTCTTTATCTTTCTTGAAAATTTTAATATAATCATCTATAAAACCAATTGTCCCCATCCAAAGTGTGGTGACAATCAATAAAACGATGTAAATATTATGCAATTTTGCAAAAAGTACAACTGGAACCAGAGTGGCAAATATGATAATTAACCCTCCCATTGTTGGCGTACCCGCTTTTTCGTTTTGACCCGCTAAACCAAGTTCACGAACGGTTTCTCCCACTTGCTGTCTTTGCAGAAAACGGATTATTCTTTTCCCATAAATTGTAGACAACAGCAAAGAAAGCATCAATGCTAAAGCTGATCTAAAAGTGATGTACTGAAAAACACCAGTTCCAGGAACATCTAATATTTTGTCTAAATATTCAAATAAGTAATACAGCATATTTTTCTATTTATGGAGTTGGTCTAATATTTCTTTAACTATTTTCATGTCGTCAAAATCATTACGGATGCCATTTATTTCCTGATACGTTTCATGCCCTTTCCCAGCAATTAAAATAATATCATTGGGCTGAGCCAATTGACATGCCGTTTTTATAGCTTGTTTTCTATCGGTTATGGTCAATGTCTTTTTATAATTCTGAGGGGCAACGCCTAGCTCCATTTCAGCAATAATAACTTCCGGATCTTCGTTTCTTGGATTATCCGAAGTGAAAATTGCTTTGTCGCTCAAATCAGATGCAATGCCAGCCATAATTGGTCGCTTGGTTGTATCTCTATTTCCTCCGCAACCTACAACGGTAATTAATTGTTCGTTTTTTGTGCGAATGTCATTGATTGTTTTCAGTACATTTTCTAATGCATCCGGCGTATGGGCATAATCCACAATCGCCGTAATATTTGAAGCGGAAACAATAAATTGAAAACGTCCCGAAACACTTTCTAAATCTGACAATAACCGAAGTACTTCCAAACTTTCCATTCCAAGTTCAATCGCAGTTCCATAAATAGCCAATAAATTATAGGCATTAAATGTTCCTATCAGCTTCACCCAAACTTCATTCCCGTTTATTTTTAACAACAAACCCGACAATTGATTTTCCAAGATTTGCGCTTTATAATCGGCATACGATTTTAAGGCATAGGTCAATTTTTTTGCCGCAGTATTCTGCAACATCACCTGCCCATTTTTATCATCAATATTGGACAATGCAAAGGCTGTTTTTGGCAAATTATCGAAGAACGATTTTTTTACATCCCTGTATTCTGCAAAAGTTGGATGATAATCCAAATGATCGTGAGACAAATTGGTAAAAATACCGCCAACAAAATGCAACGCTTCAGTTCTTTTTTGATGAATTCCATGAGAACTCACTTCCATAAAACAGTATTCAACCCCGTTTTCGACCATTTCATTCAAATACTGATTTATCGTAATCGAATCTGGAGTCGTGTGAGTCGCTTTGTATTCAACATCGTCAACTAAAATTTTTACTGTAGAAAGTAATCCAACTTTAAAACCTGCTTTTTTAAACAATTGGTACAACAAAGAAGCAATGGTAGTTTTACCATTTGTTCCCGTGATTCCAACCAATTTCAAGTTTTGAGACGGATCTCCAAAATAATTTGCAGCCATAAATGCGAGGGCTGAATTCGTATCTTTTACCTGAACATAAGTAATTCCTTTGGCAATATTTTCTGGAAACGTATCGCATATAACTGCTACGGCGCCTTGCTCAATTGCTTTTTCTATAAAATCGTGACCATCCGAAATGGAGCCACGAATAGCAATAAAAACATCATTGGACTCGATTTTTCTAGAATCGAAATCCATTTTATTAATAGTAATATCCGTCGAGCCTTTTACGGCTTCGATAGCTACTTTGTATAATATATCTTTTAATATACTCATGATAATTCCAATAGTATAGTTGTATTTTTTACAATATTCTGACCCGCAGCAAGCGATTGTTTTTTCACCTTACCAACTCCAATAGCCCTAACTTTTACGCCTAAATTCTCTAATAAAGCAACCGCATCCATTCCAGACATTCCTTTCACATTAGGAATTAATTGCAACTTCTTTTCTGATTTAACAAAATAAGAATCATAATTACTCTCCTGTTTTTGTATTTTTCTATCTAGATTTTTAATTTCATTTGTTGAAGGTGCATCTGTAAAAATCTTTTGCGCAATCCTTTTAAAAACGGGACCTGCCACGTCTGCACCATAAAAATTATTAAGCGCTGTATTAGGTCTATGAACCACAACTATGCAAGAATACATAGGTTTATCCACTGGAAAATATCCTACAAATGAAGAAGCATAATACATCCCGGCTCTACCACTTTTTCCATAATTAACTTGAGCTGTACCTGTTTTCCCTGCCATAGAAAAATCTTTCGAATAGAGTTTTGAACCCGTTCCCTTTTTTACAACATTTGCCAGAACTGCTTGTAATTTCAAAATCGTTTCTGGAGAGCAAATTCTTGGATTCAAAACTTCTTTCTCATATTTTTTGATGGTTCTGTTCCATTCTTTAATTTCAGAAACAAACTGAGGCTTTACCATTTCACCATCATTGGCAACCGCGTTATAAAAAGCTAATGTTTGCAATGGCGTAATATGAACCCCATATCCAAAGGCCATCCAGGGCAGTGAAATATTTGACCAATTTTTATCACTTGGCTGCGGAATATAGGGCACTCCTTCCCCTTTAATCGAAAGTCCTAAAGTTTTATTTAATCCGAAATTATTAAGATGATTTACAAATTTTGAAGGCTCATTTTTATACGCATTATAAACTGCCTGAACCAAAACCGTATTAGACGAAAGTTCAAAACCTCTTGCCAGAGAAATTTTTCCGTAGCCTCCTGTATGTGAATCGTTTACTTTTTTTCCTGAATAAACCACAACTCCACCTTTACTGTCATAAACAGTACTGGTATCCGCTTTTTTATCTTCAAGAAGTGCCATTAAATCCGCTAATTTATAAGTAGAACCCGGCTCGTGTGATTCAGCAACTGCATAGTTTGTGGTTTCATAATAGGTTCCGTCGTTCGCTCTTCCTAAATTAGAAATTGCCTTTACATGGCCCGTTTTCGTTTCCATAACCACCACACAACCATGATCCGCCTCATACAATTCCAACTGTTTCAATAACGCGTGATGTGCTATATCCTGAACATAAACATCTATTGTTGATATTACGTCATAGCCGTCCTGAGGGTCAACTTCATTGATATCGCGAATGGGTTTCCACTGCCCTTTTGCGATTTTTTGTTTTAAAATTTTACCGTCTTTACCATTCAAGTATTTTCTAAAAGCCCATTCAATTCCTTTTCCATCAAGTGCTCCGCCATGCGAAGTTCTCTCGTAACCAACAGTACGCTCGGCAATTTTCCCTATTGGATGTTCTCTTACTGTTTCTTGTTCAATTATAATTCCGCCCTTGTAAGCTCCCAAATTGAACAACGGAAAACTTTTTATTTTAGAATACTGGGTATAACTTAATTTACGAGCAACTAAATAATACCTGTTTTTATTAGCTCTGGCTTTTCTTAATTCGTTTTCAAAAAAATTAGATGGTTTTCCTAAAACTGATGCCAACGAATCTGACAATGACTTAACATTTTTTTCAAATGCTTCGGCCTTTGGAGCTACAGCGTCAAAACGTATTTCATAATTAGGAATAGAAGTAGCCAAAAGGCTCCCATCGGCAGAATAAATATTTCCTTTATTAGCTGGAATCACAAAATTCTTAACGGTTCTTTCCTTGGCTAATTTTCTATAATAATCCCCTTCTACCCACTGAATATTTGTCAACTTTACAGCAATCGCAATGGCCATCAAAAAGATAGCGAATGCAACCAGATAAATTCTGTACGATATGTATTTATCTTCTACTGCCATATTTTTTTGAAAAAGCTTTTTTCTTCTTCTTTTTTAACCTTTATTTTTATTGGAGGAACTGTTGACGGGAAAATTTCTTTTTCTATCATTTTTTCAGAAACAGTCGATTCCATTTTTAATTTCATTAATTCTGAGCGTCTGTCCACAAATTCCGAACGCAACTCTTTAACTTGGTTTGTCAACTCGGCAATCTGAAATACTTTTTGTTCAAATCGTTGAGTATTAGCAATCATAACAATCGCCAAGAGAATTACAAAAACAATAAACCGCCAGTTTTTTACCGCATCATCATTTATAAGAAACCGTGCTTTCAATAGGCTGTAAACTCCGTTTTTCATTTCGTCTTTCTTTATGGGTTTGAGTTATTGGTTATGAGTTATACGTTAAACACACTCCTAACCTTTAACCTCCAGCTTCTCTGCTATTCTTAATTTGGCACTTCTTGCTCTATTATTTTCTTTTATTTCAGCATTATCGGGAACAATTAATTTCCCAACAGTTTTAAATGGTACTGAAAAATTACCAAAAAAGTCACGTTCAGGCTCCCCTTCAAACATTCCGTTTTTCATAAATCTTTTCACCAATCGATCTTCTAATGAGTGATACGATATCACACTTAATCTTCCACCCGGATTCAATATTTCTAAGGATTGTTCCAAAAACTCTTTCAAAACATCCATTTCCTGATTCACTTCAATTCGGATAGCCTGATAGATTTGAGCCAATATTTTATTCCTAACTCTTTCCGGTAAATATCTCGCCAAAACCTCTTTCAATTCATCGGTTGTTTTGATTGGCTGCTCCTCTCTGGCTTCTATAATTGTTCTTGCCAAAGCAGGTGCATTTTTCAATTCACCATAATCCAAAAACACCCTTCTTAAATTCGCATCATCATATTCATTGACAACCCGATAGGCATTCAAATCATTTTTCTGACTCATTCTCATATCTAATCCTGCATCAAAGCGAGTAGAAAAACCTCTTTCCGGAACATCAAATTGATGTGACGAAACCCCTAAATCTGCTAAGATTCCATCAATACTTTTCACCCCATAAAAACGCAAAAACCGTTTTATAAAACGGAAATTCTCATTAATAAGCGTAAATCTTTCATCAGGCAGGGCATTCGCCAAAGCATCTTCATCCTGATCGAAAGCAAACAACTTTCCGTTTGGCCCGAGTCTTTTCAAAATTTCTTTTGAATGTCCACCACCACCAAAAGTCACATCTACATAAATGCCATCTGGCTTAATATTTAAACCATCTACTGATGCTTGAAGCAAAACCGGATTATGATATTCCATTGTCGTCGTCATTTAAATTCCCCATTACTTCTTCTGCCAAATCTGCAAAATCAACATCTTCACCATTTATTGATTTTTCGTATAAATCTTTATCCCAAATCTCAACAATATTCACTGCTGACGAGAATACCACCTCTTTAGCAATACTCGCAAACATCACTAAATCTTTAGGAACCAATAATCTACCTAAAGCATCAATTTCAACAACTTTAACCCCAGCAGTAAACCTGCGGATAAAATCATTGTTTTTCTTTACAAATCGATTCAGTTTATTGATTTTTTGCATCATCAAATTCCACTCCTGCATAGGATATAATTCCAAACAAGGTTGAAAAACGGAACGCTTCAAAACAAAACCGTTTTGAAGTGAAGTAGCCAATTGCTTTTTTAAAGGCGCTGGCAACAGCAACCTTCCTTTAGCATCGACTTTACATTCATATGTTCCTATAATTGTATCCAAGCAAAAAGTTTTAAATGATGTTGAGCAAAAATATAAAAAATATTACCACAATTTACCACTATATCCCACTTTGTTAATAAGTTTAACCCCTTTCGAACAAAAACCCTTAATTTTTGGACAGTCAGAACGTTAGCATCTTTTTATTTTATTTGTAAGAAAGGTAATATTATAAAAAAAAGGAGGTGAAAAACAATGAAATTTCAATTTAAAATGGTAAGAACAGGTTCAAAATAAATAAAATCTGAAGCTCAAATACATCAAAAAGAGAAGCCTGTTTTTATAGCAACATGTATAATTTTACAATTAAAAATTGTTGTAAAAATTCATTTTTATTTATTAAATCCTATATTTGTCAAAATTGAAAATCCGCATTCAAAAAAAATGGAAAAACACTATAAAAAAGAAGGTAGATACAGCTATTATGAAGCTGGCGAAGGAACTCCAATTGTCATTTTACACGGACTTATGGGTGGACTTAGCAACTTTGACGCTGTTGCAAGTTACTTCTCTACAAAAGGATATAAAATAATAATCCCAGATTTACCGATATACACTCAAAACATTTTAAAAACGAATGTAAAAAGTTTTGCAAAATACGTTAAAGATTTCATCACATTCAAAGGGTTAGACAGGGTAATTCTTTTAGGAAATTCATTAGGTGGTCATATTGCTTTGTACCACACTAAAATGTATCCTGAAAAAGTAGCCGGGCTTGTAATAACCGGAAGTTCTGGACTTTACGAAAGCGCAATGGGTGACAGTTATCCTAAAAGAGGTGATTATGAATACATCAAGAAAAAAGCTGAAGATGTATTTTATGATCCAAAAGTAGCCACCAAAGAACTTATTGATGAAGTTTACGAATCTGTAAACGACAGAATAAAATTGATAAAAACACTGACAATTGCCAAAAGTGCCATTCGTCATAATATGGCAAAAGATTTGCCAAAAATGCATGTTCAAACTTGTATCATTTGGGGAAAAAACGACAAAGTTACACCTCCGGATGTTGCAGAAGAATTTAATAAATTATTACCTAATTCAACCTTATATTGGATAGATAAATGCGGTCATGCTGCCATGATGGAGCATCCTGATGAATTTAATCGTTTGTTAGAAGACTGGTTAACCCATACCCATTTATCATTGCATTAATCCTAACAAGGAGAATTTTACACCTAGAAAAAATGAAAATTAATACCGCCGAATTTGTTATCAGCAACTCTGATGTGGCCAAATGTCCCAAAGACTTTTTGCCGGAATATGCTTTTATTGGCCGATCAAATGTTGGGAAATCCTCTTTGATTAACATGCTAACGAATCAAAAAAAATTAGCTAAAACATCAGGAAGACCGGGAAAAACACAATTGATTAATCATTTTTTGATTAACAACAATTGGTTTCTTGTCGATTTACCAGGTTACGGTTATGCTAAAGTTTCTAAAAAAACAAAATCTATTTTTCAAGAATTTATTACTGATTATTTTGAAACAAGAGAGCAATTAGTTTGTGCTTTTGTTTTGATTGACATTCGTCATGAAGCGCAAACCATAGATATTGAATTCATGTCCTATATGGGCGAAAGTGAGATTCCTTTTTGTATAGTTTTCACCAAAGCAGATAAAATCAGTAAAGTAAAAATCGATTCTCATATTGCGGCATACAAGAAGAAAATGTTTGCTAACAATTGGGCCGAAATGCCTCATTATTTTGTTACTTCCGCAACAGAATCTACCGGAAAAGAAGAATTACTTTCTTATATTGACGAAGTGAATCAAGAAGTTTTCAAAAACAACAGTCAGTTTTAGAAACATTTTTAAGCAGCAAAAAAAACATGACAAAAAAAAATATTGTCTCAATTCTTAATTTAGCCATAATTGTAGTTTTTTTTGCTTCTTGCAAAACCAGCACTTACCTTTTAACTAATATCGATTATAAAACAGGTGTTGATTTCACAAATGGAAAATGGCTGCTTAACCAAATAGACTGCCCTGGTTATAATGTCGAAAAACTAACCAATGAAGCTACTATTTTCTTTAAAGATAATTTAAATGATCGTTATTTTTACAGAGAAAACGTCAGCGGCTTATTAATACCTTATCAAATACCATTAAACCCAAATAAACAAAAACTTAAAGAACTAAAAATCGGAACTGGTTTTGATTATTTTATCAATATCTCTTCTAAGAAAAATAAAGACGAAATAGGCACTATCGGCTTATATGAAGATGAAAATTCAAAAGGCTCTAATCAAAGCGAAGTGAGTTTAGAAATATACGATTTAAATTCACAAGAAATTATCTATTCACAAAGAGCGATTGGAACAGCCAGTGCAACAAAACAAAAATCAGTATGGGAAACTAAAAAGTCAGATAAATTAATTGACAACATTTCTTTTCACAAAAGTTCAAATAGATTAATGATTGTTTCCTTAAAAAAAATATTAAAAGATTTAAAAAAGAAATCCATCACAAACAAAAAAAGAGCCATTTAGACAAACAGCTCTTTTTTTTATAATCATTTCGTCAACTCCAGTTTTTCGGCAAAATAATCGCAGAAATCTTTCATGGTATCTGCCATTTTCTCGTCATCTGTAGCGCGTTTGAATGTTTCGGACATCGCCACTAAAGTCTGGTGAAAGAAAATTTTCATTTCATCAACCGGCATATCTTTAGTCCATAAATCAATTCGCATACTTTCTTTTGCCTTGCTGTCCCAGATAGACAACATAATTGCTTTTGCCTCTTCTTGTTCTACTCCACCGTCTTTGGCAGACCACATTAATTTTTCCGGAACACGGTTTTCATCTAATTCAATTAGAAACTTAATTTCTGATGTATTTTTATTCGACATTACTTCTTGGGTTTGTATTTTGATTTCACAAATATTTCTTTTGCATTGGTTTTTAATAAATCTACCAAAGGCACTTCATTATTTTTCATATAAGAGCGTACCATTTGCCATCCTATCCAGGCACCAACCTGCCCTGGTGATTCATTATCAATTTCTAAATAAAATTTAGAAAATGGTGCCGGATTTATAAACCGGGAAATTAACTTTTGATCATTACTGTAAAGCATTTCTTTTTCAATAAAATAACGCCACATATAACTTTCATTTTCTTGACACCATGTTATCTGTTCTGGAGTATAACCCATTTTTTCGGCATCGGTATAATCCGGCAAAAGTAAGTCTTTTAAATACAATTGCTTTCCATAATAAATCATTTGACTAAGTAAGTTTTTGTCCAAAACAGGCGGAATTTGACGTTCTGAAAAACTTGAAACTACATCTGGACCGATTTGTCTTTCCTCAAAATTTTGTTTCAAATAATTTGGAAACTGATAAAACTTATGATCCTTTCCTAAATACAATTCAAGTGAAATAACAACCAAACTATCCGCATAAATGGCTTTATTCTTATAGTCCATTTCAGAGATTATAGTGATTACTTTGGGTGTTTTTGTCTTAGGAAAATAATATTTGATGTGTTTAAAAAGTGACTCCAGTTCTATTTTTACAGGTTGAAAATCAGCATACTTTTTTTGAACTTCCGTGTACAATTCTCTCCACATCGGATCCTGCATTTTATGCAACCAAACACTATTATCATTTCCCGGAGGAAAAAAAAACGGAAATTCTTTTTTTACTTTTTCTAAATCCTGCGGTGGAGTTTCAAAAAATATTTTGTCAAAGCGTTCCACTTTTACTTCTAAAGGAATTGCTGTCACGGCACTTTCAACTTTATTTTTCTTGTCACAGGATAAAATAAAGAGACAAAAGACTACAAGAAACAGATATTTTTTCATATATATTAATTAAATTTGTGTCCAAAGAATCTAAGGAAACGAATGCGCAATAAATTGATTTTGCAAATATACATTCCTGATTTTTAAAATGTAAACTATTATGACTAAAAAAAGTACATTACAGGTTGAAAAAGTGAATACCCATATTGTAAATTGGTTAAAAAAATATGCCGAAAATGCAAAAGTGAATGGTTTTGTAATTGGGGTTTCCGGAGGAGTAGATTCGGCAGTTACCTCAACATTATGTGCACAAACAGGATTAAAAGTTTTATGCGTTGAAATGCCCATCCATCAGGCACAAAGTCACGTAACCCGTGGACGGGAACATATCGAACAATTAAAAAAAAGATTTCCTAATGTATCCAGTATTGAAGCTGATTTAAGCTCCGTTTTTGAAACTTTCAAGAAAGCTGTACCCGATATTTCAGATTCCGATAAAGTTCATTTATCACTTGCCAATACCCGAGCACGGTTAAGAATGACAACACTTTATTACTTTGCCGGCATTCATTGCTTATTAGTGGCAGGAACTGGAAACAAAGTAGAAGATTTTGGAGTGGGTTTCTATACAAAATATGGTGATGGCGGAGTGGATTTGAGTCCTATTGCTGATTTGATGAAGTCTGAAGTCTTTCTTTTAGGCAGTTACTTAAAAGTACCGGCTTCTATTTTAAATGCATCCCCTACTGATGGATTATTTGGTGACGAAAGAACAGATGAAGATCAATTAGGAGCCAGTTATGATGAGCTGGAATGGGCAATGACCCAAGATGAAGCCGGACAATCTTCGAATGCTTTTTCAGGAAGAGAAAAAGTTGTTTTCGAAATTTATAAGAGATTAAATACGATCAATCAACATAAAATGACAGCAATTCCTGTGTGTTTTATCCCAAAAAAATAAAGAAGTCACATTTTATATTGATTTACAATTAATTACAGAATTTATTTATTAATTTTACAGTTCCAATAACAATTAATTCTAAAAATTTAAAATCATGATTAAAGTATGTATAGCCGATAATTATCCTGTTGTGCATTTTGGAGTAAAATCTTACTTTAAAGATAATGCAGAGATATCAATAGTTGCCAATGTAGGTAATTTCTTGATGGTACGGGATATACTTTTAACTAAAGAAATTGATGTATTAATTTTAGATTTGGAGCTGGAAGGTCTTTCCAGTATTTTTGAGGTTAAAGCAATCTTGAAAAATTTTCCAAAAACTAAAATTATTATCTTCAGTGGTCTTTCAGAACAAATTTATGCACCCAATGCTATTAAAGCGGGAGTTTCTGGGTTTATCCACAAAAAAGAAAAGTTAGAAACTTTAGGCCAATCGATTATCAAAGTCCACCAAGGCAAGATAATCATGAATGAGACTGTAAAGAAAAATCTAGCATTAATTGCAAAACAAAGTAAGAGCGAGCGCTTATATCGTAAGCTTTCCAATCGAGAAGTAGAAGTTTTACGTTATCTAAGTGATGGGAAGAAAAATCATGAGATTGCTGAAATTCTGAAACTCAATGAAAAAACAATTAGTACGTACAAATTACGATTACTAACAAAACTAAATGTTACCAATTTAGTAGACTTGGTAAACAAAGCAAAAACTTTAGAGATCGTTTAAGAATACCACAACAGAACGCTCTATTTTTCTTAAAAAAGAATGGATTAATACATTGTAATCCATCACCATAAACAAAAGCTCTGTATTATCTGAATTTGCTTCAGATGACACAGAGCTTTTTTAATTATTGTGGAGTGAAAAAATCATGCTCCTTTAATGATAGCGTACCACAACTCTTCCTAATTTTTTTGAAAATTTTCCTCTCAACTCGATATAATTCATCACTAAAGATAGCGACTCCATATTATCCGAATCTGGTTCATTAGAGACTGAATTTTTTAACTCTTCTATAATTTCACTCAGTAAAAACCATCTTAAAGTAAGCAATGTATCTGAAACATCCTGATTTAACATTTCATCTTTGGTTTTAGGAAAAATATTTTGACCTACCCAATTATGCAATACATTTTTCTCATCCTCCATTATAATATTAGTTACCTCATCTGGAATACCTGACTGAAAATGATTTATATATTTTTCAAGCCCAGAATCCTCATTTTGCAAATAATAATCTATTAAATTTTTATAAATCTCTCTAAATATAGGACTTGCAAATTCTACTTCATCATCTTGCAAACTCAAATATATTTTCTGAAAAACTTTTAATTCTTTAACTTCAGTAACGTCTATAATTTCTCCATCACTATTTGACTTTAATAGAACTTCTTCAAATCTTTCTGTTTTATTACCATAAAGCAATAGGATTTCAATTATTTTACGTTCAAATCGATACAGAGAATCCACTTTATCCGCCTCAACTGTATCTTCATTTTTAACATAGTCAAAAGCATTCTGCAATTGCTCTTTTTTTTGTTTTTTCCCAACTTCAACAACATCTTTTTGAACTAATTGCGCTAAGGTACTGACAAGCACTTGTTCCGAAATATCCATAATTCTGGAACATTCCTGAATATAAATTTCGCGTTGAATCCTATCTGGAATTTTAGAAATACTGACTACCATATCTCGAATTAAATCCGCTTTTTTTATAGGATCATTCTTGGCTTCATTCATCAAAAGCGATGCTTTAAACTGAATGAAATCTTTCGCATTATTTTCGAGGTATAAAACTAAATCATCATAAGACGTTTTCTTGGCAAAACTATCTGGATCTTCTCCATCAGGAAATGTACATACCTTCACATTCATTCCCTCTTCAAGAATCAAATCGATTCCTCGAATTGAAGCGCGTAAACCGGCAGCATCTCCATCAAAAAGAACCGTAATATTCTTTGTCAATCTATTTACCAATCGGATTTGATCTGGCGTCAAAGCTGTCCCTGAGGAAGCAACAACATTTTCAATTCCGGATTGGTTGAACTGAATTACATCTGTATATCCTTCGACCAAATAACAATTATTTAATTTTGCAATGGATTGTTTGGCTTGAAAAATACCATACAAAACTTTGCTTTTATGATAAATTTCACTCTCTGGTGAGTTCAGGTATTTTGCCGCCTTTTTATCATTGGTAAGAATCCTTCCTCCAAAACCGAGTACTCTTCCTGACATACTTTGTATTGGGAACATCACACGACTTTTGAAACGGTCAAATGGCCTGTCTTCTCTTGCAATTGTTAAACCCGTACTTTCCAGAAATTCTAATTTATATCCTTTCCCTAATGCTTCTTTGGTAAAAGCATCCCAAGCTTCCGGGGAATAACCCAAACCAAATTTCTTTATGGTTTCATTGGTAAAACCGCGTTCTTTAAAATAAGAATAGCCAATTGCTTTTCCTTCTTCCGAATTTAAAAGTGTATTATGGAAATAGGTTTTTGCAAATTCCGAAACCAAATACATACTTTCTCGAACATCAGTATTGGATTTCTCTTCATCCGTCTGCTCGGTTTCTTCAATTTCGATATTGTATTTTTTGGCTAAATAGCGAATGGCTTCCGGATACGTGAATTTTTCGTGTTCCATCAAGAAAGCGACAGAATTCCCTCCTTTTCCAGAACTAAAATCTTTCCAAATTCCCTTAGCTGGCGAAACCATAAATGATGGAGAACGCTCTTCAGAAAACGGGCTTAGCCCTTTGAAGTTGCTTCCCGCACGTTTTAATTGTACGAAATCACCAATGACTTCCTCTACACGAGAAGTTTCGAAAACAGTATCTATAGTGGCTTTTGAAATCAAATTATTATAGGGTCAAAGTTGCAAAAGGTCAAAGTTACAAAGTTTTTAAAGATATAAACCCTTTCAGCGTTTGAAACTCTGAAAGGGTTCTTAAAAAAGTACAAAAACTAACTCAACTAAACTTTAATTAAAATCGAAACGCACTCCTAAGGAAACGTTATTTTGTTTCACTGCATTGTCTTTAAACAAAGGATTCAAATCATATTTCACATATAAACTCGTGGACTTGTAGCCTATATAAGAACTCAAACCATAGATAAAATTACTGGTATTAAAATCCCCTTTGGTTTTTTCCGTAGCTTTTAAATCATTGTCATCATACTTGATAATTTGCTTTGATTTCAAATTGATTCCTGCATAACCTCCTATTCCAAAACGGACACTTTGATGAGTTCTAAAAAATGACTTATCCGCTTTCATCTTTTTACCTGAAAAGTCAAATTCTAAATGAGCTGGCACCACTAAATATACATTTCTGAATCGAGAATCTTTTAAATCTATAGGATTAACCACCAAATTAGTTTGGTCACCATTGACTACAAAACTACGATTATCAGTAGGACGAAGATTATTATATATTACTGATAAGCCGTATTTAGCATGAAGTAAATTATTGTTTTTTACAATTCTGCTATTGTAAGAAACGCCTAATTCGTAGAAATGAGAACCCAAATACATAAAATCTGATTTTTCGATACTATTATTAGTCACCACATTAATTAATCCTGCTGCAAAAACCACCTGACTTGTTGTTCTTTGCTCTCCTTTTGTTGAACGAATAGAATCATTCCTTTTTGAATCTTTTTCCCAATCCCAATTCAATTCAAATTTGCGTTTTTTCAAAGCATCTTGCTCCTTAATTTTCCCGTCCACTTTTTCCTGAACTAAGTTTTTCAATGCTTCTTGTTCCAAAGCCACTCTTGATTCAATATTGATTGCTTTGGCTTCGGCCAATAATTTCTTTTTACGCTCCGCTTCTTCTCTTGTGATCGTACCGTTGATTAATTGATTATTAACCGCCTCGACTTCTATTTTCAGGGCCGCTTTTTCTTCTTTTGTAATGGTTTCAATTTTTGAAGCAATAGTTTTTGCTCGCTGTTCAAATGTTTCCTGTCCAAGCATTTTACTTGCAAAAAGACATAACAGTACTACTAAGTAAATTGTAAAATTTCTCATGGTGATTTGATTTTAAAGGTGATTGATGATTTTTATTCTAAGTTACGATTGGTCAACGCAACTTTTACCGTTTGGTAATTCTTGCTTACTTTATTGATTACTTTTTCTCGAAAGGAAAGTTCTAATTCTCCATCCACTTCTGAAAGCAAGTTATTGGCATTTACATGTACAACTAGTTTTTGATTCGATTGATTTTCTTTTTTCGAAGGATTTCCAGCAACTGCTAACAGTTCGTCAACTGTAACACCGCTGATTTGTGATTTGATTAATTTTTGTTCTGTTTTTTGATTACTGATTGAAACTTCTGCTACTTGATTTTGATTTGAATTATTATTAACGACTATCGGTTTTTCTTTTAAAACTGGAGTTTTGTTAGTTCCCGAAGTTGATTTTGGAACAGCATTAGCAACCAAGCCTTTTTCATCCTCCGTTTTTAGTTTTATACTAATGTCAGGAACTACAGTCGTTTTTGGAGTAACTGAATTCTGAATAACAACCTCATTTTCCTGATTTTCAATTGTATTTCCTTTTTGACTGAAATAAACTGTTCCTATCAATAGAAATCCGACAAAACTGGCAGCTATAAACAACCAAGGAAATTTAGCTTTTGGTTTTTCAGCAACCGTAAGCATCGCATCCAATTTGCTCCAAGCCATTTCTGATGGTTTGATCTCCCGAGAATTCAATTGCTCTTTGAACTGTGTTTCTAATTTATTCGGTTCCATAACTGTAATTTTTTAATTTACTAATCTGTCCTTGCAGCATTTTTCTGGCATGAGACAATTGCGACTTAGATGTTCCTTCATTAATCCCTAACATACTGGCAATTTCCTGATGCTTATAACCCTCGATAGCATATAAATTAAAAACCATTTTATAGCCATCCGGCAAACTGTCTATCAAAAACTGAATGTCGGCTATTGAAAATTGGCTTTCGATGTTATTGAAACTTTCTTCAAAATAGGTTTCATCTTCACTATATTTTAGCTTTTTTTCAACTCGGATAAAAGAAATACATTCGTTGACCATGATTCTTCTAATCCAACCTTCAAAACTTCCTTTGTGCTGAAAACTCTTCAGATTCGTAAACACTTTCATAAAAGCAGTAATCATAATATCTTCGGCCTGATGAATGTCTTTTATATATTGGCGGCAAACGCTTAACATTTTTGGTGAAAACTGGGTATAAATCTGCTGTTGCGCCTGCCGATTGTTTTCGACAGCTAACTGGATTAATTCATTTTCCTCCTGATGTAAGTTGATTACTTTCATAAATAATTTCAATGGCAATTTCAAAAATCAATGGCAATGGCAATTTCAAAATTCAATTTCAATTTCAATATTTTTCATTGCTATTGCAATTGATTTTTGATATTGAATCAGACTTCTATTAGCATAGACGAGTTGGATTGCAAAAAGGTTGCATCTTACATAAATATTTTTTTGATTTTACAAATTGAAAACCAAAAAGAGTCAATAAAATCAATAGTTAACGTGGGAAAATTATTCTAAAAAAAAATTATTTTTTTCTTTCAATCACATAATTTACCATCAAAATCAGCGCATCTTTGAACTCAGAATCAGGATAATTATCTAAAAGCAAAAGGGCTTCTTGCTGAAATTCTACCATTTTTTGTTCTGCATAAAGCAATCCGTTACTGTTTTTCACAAAAGCAATAACTTCTTTGACGCGTTTTTTATCTTTATTATGGTTTTTAATGGAATTGATAAGCCATGTTTTCTCTTTTGAAGTACACGTATTCAAGACGTGAATGAGAGGCAGAGTCATTTTTTGTTCTTTGATGTCAATTCCGGTAGGTTTACCAATGGCATCTTCGGTATAATCGAATAAATCATCTTTTATTTGGAAAGCCATCCCAATGAGTTCTCCAAATTTACGCATGTTTTCTACCTGAACTTCATCTTCTATAACAGATCTTGCACCAAGAGCACAACAGGCAGCAATAAGTGTCGCTGTCTTTTTTCGAATGATTTCATAGTAAATATCTTCTGTGATGTCGAGTCTTCGTGCTTTTTCAATTTGAAGTAATTCGCCTTCACTCATTTCGCGTACAGCGACAGAAATAATTCGAAGCAAATCAAAATCTCCATTATCAATAGAAAGCAACAATCCTTTGGACAATAAATAATCACCTACAAGTACCGCAATTTTATTTTTCCAAAGCGCATTGATGGAGAAAAAACCTCTTCTACGATTGCTATCATCCACTACATCATCATGAACTAATGTCGCGGTATGAATCAGTTCGATAACACAAGCTCCACGATACGTTCTTTCATTTACAACATCTCCCGAAACCATTTTGGCAGTCAGAAAAACGAACATCGGACGCATTTGCTTTCCCTTTCTGTTGACGATGTAATACGTGATTCTATTTAACAAAGCCACTTTTGAAGTCATCGATTCATAGAACTTTTTTTCAAAAAGTTCCATTTCGTTGAAAATAGGCTGTTTTATTTGTGAAGTTACATTCATTTAGGTTTCAAATATACTATTTTAAATAAAAAACATAGTCTATTTCCTGTAAGTATATTTATTTTGTGCGATTTCTATTGCGATCAATTATGGAATTCAATTCCGTTTAATTTGCTAAACCGATAACAACTACAGTCGGAATTTACAAATTGATTTCATTATTGCACTTTTATCAAACTAAAAATTACTTAGACACAGACCAAAAATTATAGACTGCCAGTTTTTCGAATTGATTTTTTTGTATTTTTATAACTTAATTGAGCCCCAATTATACCTTTTTATGATTTTTTTATTAAAATAAAAACCTAAAACCTATTAATTATGAAAAAAAAGATTTTATTATTTGGAATGATTTTGAGCATTCTTGCATTTACAAGTTGTTCAAAAGACTCAGAACCTGCTACAACAGAAACAAGTGTAACCAGTAACGATGTTGGCGCTAATCAGGATATGGATGATGTCATAGACGATGTATCCCTTATTGCTGATGATCAATACGAAGCAAAAGAAGGATCTACAACCGGCAAAACTATTGGAGATTACTATTCAATAAAACCTGAATGTGCAATTGTTAGCGATTTAGGCTCAACAGCTGAAGTTAGAAAATTGACCATTACTTTTGGAACTGCAACTTCAGCTTGTTTATTTAGAGGACATTCCCTAAAAGGAAAAATTATATTGACCCGCACTACCGGAACCACTTTCCCGAAATACATGACTGTCACTTTTGATGGATTTTATGTAAATGACCGTAAACTAGAAGGAACATCCACATGGAAAAGAGAAATGCTTGGAAGTGCAACTGCAGTACCCTCTACATTACACCCGAAAACTACTTTCACCATGACTGAAATGAAACTCACCACAACGGCTGGAGTTTACATCCGTAATGGAGACCGAATAAGAGAAATGACTGCTGGATTTTCTACCCGTACAAGCCCAACGGATGATGTGTATTCTACTTACGGAACATTTACGACAACACATCCAAATGGATCTGTTTTTACCTCTTTAATAGAAGCAGCAACACCATTGGTTCATAAAGCCGTTTGTAGTTTATCACAACCTCCTTTACCTTTTCCGGTGTCAGGAATGTTAAAACTTACAAAAAACACACACTCTGCAACAATTGACTATGGAACGGGAGCTTGCGACAATCTAGCCACGCTATCCATAGATGGAGGTACAGCAACTGAAATTCATCTAGGTCATTAAAAGACTTTAGCAACCTCAACAAAGAGGTTCAAAATTAAAAAGGAGTTCAAAACTGAACTCCTTTTTTTATGCTTCTTTATTGGCCAGTTGCCCGCAAGCAGCATCAATGTCTTTTCCGCGGCTTCTTCGTACTTTTACCACAATTCCACTAGCTTCCAGTGCTTTTATATACGCATTAATTGATTCTTCGGAAGCTTGTTGAAACTCACCATCATCGATTGGATTGTATTCAATCAAATTCACTTTGCAAGGAACATATTTACAGAACTTCACCAAAGCATCTATTGAAGCTTTATTATCATTGATATCTTTCCAAACGACATATTCGTAGGAGATCTTACTTTTAGTTTTTCGGTACCAATATTCCAATGATTCGCGCAAATCTGCCAAAGGAAAATTAGCACTAAACGGCATAATTCTAGAACGAATTTCATCGATTGCCGAGTGTAGCGAAACTGCTAATTTGAATTTCACGTCATCATCTGCTAATTTCTTAATCATTTTAGGAACTCCCGAAGTCGAAACCATAATACGTTTAGGCGACATTCCTAAACCTTCCGGAGACGTAATCATTTCAATTGCCTTCAACACATTGTTGTAATTCATAAGCGGCTCTCCCATTCCCATGAAAACAATATTTGATAACGGATGATTGTAATACAAACGGCTTTCTTTATCGATGGCAATTACCTGATCATAGATTTCAGCCGGTTCCAGATTTCGCATTCTTTTTAATCGCGCTGTAGCGCAAAAGCTGCAATCTAAACTACAACCCACTTGACTCGAAACACAAGCTGTAGTTCTTGTATTAGTAGGTATCAAAACCGACTCCACCACCAAACCATCATGCAAACGAACAGCATTTTTCACGGTTCCGTCTTCACTGCGCTGCATCGTATCCACTTTGATGTGATTGATAACAAAATGCGTTTCCAGCATCGTACGTGTTCCCTTAGAAACATTAGTCATATCCTCAAAACTATGCGCGCCTTTGCTCCACAACCATTCATAGACTTGATTCCCACGAAAGGCTTTATCGCCATTTGCGACGAAAAAATCTCGCAATAGTTCTTTTGATAAGGATCGTATGTCTTTTTTCTCCATCATTGTGCAAAGTTAATTACAATTTTGAATTATATTGAATTTTTCTAACCCTCAAAATTATATTTTGTAACTTTGTTTCTGTAAAATGAACAGACATGGGACTTCCAGAATTAAAACAGAAAATTCAAATGCAAATAGAAAATGCCGACGAACGTTTATTACGTATCGTTTCTTCGGTTTTTGATAATTATTTGAATGAAGATACATCTGATAATACTACCCTAAATTCGATGGCATTACCAGAAAAAAAAGCGATAGACGAAGCACTTATTCAAGTGGCGAACAAGCAAACTATTTCGCACGAATTAGTAATGGAAGAAACCAAAAAAAGGTATCCAAAATATTTCAAGAATGAAAATTGAATGGACTTTAGCTTCCAAAAATGATCATTGGCAAAATATTGAATATCTGGAAGAACATTGGTCTGAAAAAGAAGCCTTAAATTTCATTTATGAAGTCGATTATTCTCTTAATTTATTAGCAAGAGAGAACGTGGTTTTTACAAAATCCGATTATATCAATGTTTACAAAATGGTAATTATAAAGCAAATTACCATCTATTATTCCATTCAAAACGAAACCATCTACTTGTTACGATTTTGGAACAACTACCAAGATTTAAGTAATTTTAAATTAAAATAATGCATTTCATTTCCCAAGAATTAGAAGATTATATCGAGCAACATTCAGAAAAAGAACCGGCTTTACTGGCGGCTTTGAATAAAGAAACGTATCAAAAAATTCTGCTGCCGCGAATGTTGAGCGGGCATTTTCAAGGTCGGGTTTTAAGTATGTTGTCTAAACTGATTCGGCCGGTAAATATTCTGGAAATTGGCACTTATACGGGTTATTCGGCGTTGTGCTTGTGCGAAGGCATGCAGGAAACCGGACAATTGCACACGATTGACATCAAAGAAGAGTTGATTGATTTTCAACGCAAACATTTTGACAAATCACCTTGGGGAAAGCAAATTGTACAACATTTAGGAGAAGCAATTGACATCATTCCAACGCTGGATATAAAATTTGATTTGGTTTTTATCGATGCCGATAAAGAAAACTACCTCAACTATTTTGAATTGATTGTTCCAAAAATGAATAAAGGCGGGATTATTTTATCGGACAATGTGTTGTGGAGCGGGAAAGTTCTGGAACCGTTACAACCCAATGATTTGAGCACAAAAGTATTACTGGAATACAATCAGTTATTAAAGAATGATCCCAGAGTAGAAACGGTTTTGTTGCCCATTCGTGATGGATTAACGGTAAGTCGGGTTCTTTAGTTTAGGATATTTCTATTGAAAACAAATGCCCTAGCCCTGATAAAAGCGACATCCTTTTTCTTGTAATTCTGACTGAGAAGGAAGAAGGACAAGGAAAAGATACAGCTTCCCGATAGCTATCGGGAAGCGGAAAAAAACTCCTGTTTACTACGTCGTTCCTCCTTGCAATGACATAGGAAAATACTTTTGTTGTGCTATTTTGTAGCCTTTGAACATCAAAAATCCAAAAGTAAATCCGAAGAAATAGCCTGTAAGAATATCCAATGGATAATGCAATCCCAGATAGATTCTACTGAAAGCGAAGATGAGCGGCCATAAGAACAGGAAGCCAAAAAATTTGATTTTGTCCTTAAAATTAAAATACAAAAATGTTACAACTGCCATAGAATTTGCGGCGTGTCCTGAGAAAAAACTGAATGATTTACGTTCTTGAACTATGCGTATAAAGGAATTGATTTCAGAATTATTACAAGGGCGTAATCTTTGAAATCCGTTCTTGAACAAGTTTGTTGTTTGATCTGTAATTGTGATTAAAGCTGCTACAAACAGCAATAAATACAAGGTTTGTTTAACTCCTAATTTTTTATAAATAACATATAAAAGGAGTAAAAAAAGAGGAGTCCAGTTGCTTTGTCTGGTAATAAATAACCAAAGTCCATCATAATCACTAGACCCTAACCCATTCAAATAAACAAACAATTCCGTATCTAAAGACAATAATTTTTCTAACATTACATCTGACGTTTTATAGGTCCTGTAACATCTTCTATAATTTCTTTAGTTTTATCGATTTGAGTGGTTGTTTCGCCCAGTAAACTGTCTTTGGCTTTATTGATTTCTGAGGTGATATTTCCGGTTATATCGCTAATTTGAGACGTATCTCCCAATAGATTTTCCTTCGCTTTATTGATTTCCGATGTAATATTTCCTCTTAAATCGGTTAATGTTTGTGTATCTAATCCATTAGCTTCCGCTCCTTTTTGAATCTCACTTTTTATGTCATTCGTAGCATGTTTTAATTGTGCCATTGCTTTACCCATCGTACGGGCTATTTCCGGTACTTTATCCGACCCAAAAAGCATGAGCACTATAAACATGATAAAAATTAATTCGCCTCCTCCTATGCCAAACATATTTCTTATTTTTTATTGTTGCAAAGATACCTAATTTTGAATCTTTGACTTTTAATTTTTTCATAAAAAAAAGACTCTTTTCAGAGTCTTTTTTCATTTCCTGTCTTTATTTAATCAAATTTAGACTTCACTTCTTCTTTAGGCCAAGCGTTATTGGTTACGTCAATATCAGCAGTTTCTAATTTTGGATCTATCTGAATCTTCTTGATTGCTTTTTCAGTTGCGTAAACTTTCTTAGCCGTATCATTGTTTTTTCTCCAAATTTGAGCTGGATATTTGAAGGTTTCTTTCGTATCATCTTCGTATGTCAATTCAACGATAATTGGCATTAACATTCCTCCTGGTTTGTTAAACTCTACTTCATAGAAATACTTAGGAGATTTCAATTTTGATTTTTCATCTGCAGAAAAATTTTGGTTTATATACTCAGATAGTAAATTTACATCTTCAATTGCTAATGCTTTCTTATCTTTTGATGACAATTCTTCACTTGTTCCAGGAACTAAATAAACGAAAGGTCCTTTTTCTTGACCAAAACGCCCTCTTCTTACTACAGCGTCTTTTAATGCTGCAGTTGCAGTCTCAGACACATAATATTGTTTTACTTCTTTCACTCCGATATCAACAAAATCAGTAGAGTAAAACCATCCTCTGAAAAACCAATCTAAATCAACTGCTGATGCATCTTCCATAGTTCTAAAAAAGTCTTCTGGTGTAGGATGCTTGAATTTCCATCTGTTTGCATATACTTTGAAAGCATGGTCAAATAATTCTCTTCCCATAATTGTTTCTCTAAGAATATTCAAACCTGTTGCCGGCTTACCATAAGCATTAGCACCAAATTGAACGATCGTTTCAGAGTTAGACATAATAGGTTCCAAGAATTTTTGATCTCCGCTCATGTACGGAACAATTTTACTTGCCGGTCCACGACTTGAAGGGAAATTTGTCCCCATTTCTTGTTCGGCCATATACTCCATAAATGTATTAAGACCTTCGTCCATCCAAGACCATTGACGTTCGTCAGAATTTACAATCATAGGGAAAAAATTGTGCCCTACTTCATGTATTATTACGCCAATCATTCCGTTTTTAGTACGTTCACTTGTCACTCCTTTTTCGTCAGGACGACCATAATTCCAGCAAATCATTGGGTATTCCATTCCTTGATCTTCCGCTGATACAGAAACTGCTTTTGGATAAGGATAATCAAATGTGTGAGATGAATAACTTTTTAAAGTATGTGCCACAGTTCTTGTAGAAGTTTCTCCCCAAAGCGGATTTGCTTCTTTAGGATAGACTGAAACTGCCATTACCGTTTTCTCATTTAATTTAACTGCCATTGCATCCAGAATAAACTTTCTTGAAGTAGCAATACCAAAATCCCTTACGTTTTTAGCACTGAATTTCCATGTTTTTTTCTTTTCTGAAAAACCTTTTTCACTTGCTTCCGCTTCCGCTTGAGTAACAATTACAACTGGTTTATCAAATGATTTTTGAGCCAGTTCGTATCTTTTTACTTGCTCTGCAGTAAAGACTTCGCTTCTATTCATCAATTCACCGGTAGCTTCCATAACGTGATCTGCCGGCACAGTGATATTTACATCAAAATTTCCAAAAGGCAACGTAAATTCTCCCGTTCCCCAAAATTGCATATTCTGCCATCCTTCAACATCATTATAAACTGCCATTCTAGGATAGAATTGGGCAATTACATATAATTTATTACCTTCTTTTTCGAATAATTCATAACCTGAACGACCACCATCTTGTCTGTAATTATTAATATTATACCACCAATTGATAGAAAAAGTAAATTTTTCACCAGGTTTCATTGGAGTTACTAAATTAATACGCATCATGGTTTGATTGATCGAATATGACAAAGGATTTCCTTTTACATCTTTCACGAACTCAATGTTGAATCCACGCTCTAATTCTGGTTTTAAAAACTTGTTTGCGAAGTTTCCAGCAGGAAAAACCTGCTCCATTCTTTGGCTTTCCGCCAATGGCGTTTGCGAAGTTTTCGCAGCTTGATTTTGATCTAACTGAACCCATAAATATTCTAAAGTGTCTTGAGAATTGTTATAATAAGTAACCGTTTCCGACCCCGTTAGTTTAGATTTTTTGTCATCAAGCTCTACATTTATCTTGTAGTCAGCCTGTTGTTGATAATAAGCAGGACCCGGAGCTCCAGAAGCAGTACGAAACATGTTAGGCGTTGCTAACAAATCATACATTTGGCTAAACTTATTGGTATCGTACTTTCCTGGTTGTTTTGGCGTAACAGGTGCCGTTTTTTCTTGAGCAAACAAAATTGCCGGAAGAAGTAATAATAATGTAAATTTTTTCATAGGTAAAAATCTGGTTATTCAGTGCGTGAAAATAATAATTTAAAACAGATGTTTTTAAATTTATTCATATTTTAACATTCCCTTGGACGTGGATTCTGTAAATAGTAATGTATTTTTTATTCCAGCCACATTAAAATGCATAATATTTTGCTGTTCTGAATTTCCTTCTATGATAACTGTGTTGTAAATTTCGAGTGAATTAATTTTAGGAATTTCCTTTATACTTAAGTAACAGATGAGTACATCCCCATCCATTTCTTTGCTTAAAAGAGTCATGGATTTCGATTGTCCATTTATTTTTATGGAGAATTTTTCGCTGAAATATTTTTTCAATAAAACCAAATCTTCGGCTGTTTCTTTTTCAGAACCCAAATTGATTTTTTTAGCATACTTTTTCCCAACGGCATTATTCAAATCATCAACAAAAATACGGGCGGTGATTTGAAGCATTTTCTTTTGGGGAGCGTAATTTACTTGGTATAATGCCACATAAAATTTATGCACACTAAAAGAAGTCAACGTTAAAAATAATAACCCAAAAAAAGTAATTAAGACTGTTTTTTTCATTTTCCAAAAGTAGCAATTCTTTTAAACTCTTCGTTCTTGGTGATTAAAAAATCAATTAGTAAAAATTCATCTTCTTGTTTCAAAAGGCTTTTCGATTTTGGATCATTCTCGCAATAATCCAGAAAAAGCCCAATTTCATCGTTTTTCAACCCTAATGTATTTGTAAAGAAATAAGCATCAATCCCTTTAGAAACCACATCAGAAAAATCCACATCAGGATTCAAATCGGTTCTTTTTGCCGAATCATTCTTGAATACTTTAGAAACCATCTTGAATATCCTAACAAAATCCATTCCATTTTCTATGGTTCCGTCCGAAGGCATCGTTCTATTCACAGGTGAAGATTTCGCATCATCAAAAAATTGCATGTCGACAATACCCTGTGAACCACCAGTTATTGGTTTTATCTCCGCTTTGCGCTTCACAATAACTTCCTTCAACAGCGTAGTTTGCGTTTCTAAATTGACTACAAACAACGGTTTTGAAAAATCTTTCTCCTGAATCACAATTTTTTTAGACTTAAAAGAAGCGCTTGAGACCAGCAATGTATCTTTGGCTTTCGCCAAAATATCAAAAAACCCTTGGTCACTTATAAAGGTTCTCGTTTTTGAATTCAAATTAAAAACATATCCGTTGTCCACCAAAGCGGATTCATTTATAAACTGACCGTGCAATGACTTTCTGTTTTCATTTTGACCAAAAGAAAATTGGCAAAAGAAAAGCAAACAAAGAATTCTTATTTTAGTTTTCATCTTGGATTGTTTTTGTATAAATATTAGACATTTTAAACATTAAAAACATTACCCTCCACTTATTTTTAGATTTCAATGCTGCAACAAAATTATTGTCTTCAATACAATAGTATTGAAATCCTTTGATGTAATCACTAGGAATTTTTAAAGTTTCATTATAATACTCATCGGAAAAAAGTGTTTCTAATTTATTCAATAATGCTCTACTTCTTTCCACCTTCAATGCTTTATCAAGTGCTGGATTTTTCCCTGTAATCATTATTTTAAGCGCATCCAAAGGTCCTTTTGGCTGGGAATACTTTCCTCTCTCAGCAGCAGTGTAGGACTTTTGGTTTTTAGGAATTATTCCTAAATCCCGTGCATTGATTTCCGGATGTTGATTAACTACCACTTCTTTCAACTCCGTTACTTTCGAAATCATTTTTATGTTTAACACCTCCAAAATCAAATCCTCTTCCTCGATTAACTTCCTGTGAATCTCCAGATTCACCGCTGTAAAAACCAGCACATCATTGGCTTTTGCCAAAATAAAAAATTCTCCATCCCTATTTGTAACGGTTGTTTTTTCATTTACTAAATTTAAGACATTTATTCCACTTATATAAGCCGAATCGGCTCTAATTTTACCATGAAGTATCTTTTCACCAACAGTTTGACCAAAAGACATTTGGTATATTAAAAATAAAACTACCGATAGAATTCTATTTATTTTCACCCGCAATAATTTTATTATAATTTTCGGCAAGTTTTACAATTAGAAACATGACCATTGTCTTGTTTTTAGATCGTAATGCATTCGCAAAACCAGTATCATCAATACAGTAATATTGAAAATCTTTAATGTAATCTGTGGGAATTTTCAAGGTTTCGATGTAATATTCATCTTCAAAAAGAACTTCGATTCTAGCTAATAATTGTTCTTTTTTCTCAATTACAATCTCTTTTTTAAGCATAGCTTTACGACCTGAAATTGCATTCAGCAATCCATCGATACCTCCACCAGAGGTTGCGGTGTATAATTTTCTCTCTGCTGGCGTATATTTTTTTTGACCGTAAGGTATAATTCCTAAACTCTCTGCAGTAATGGAAGATTCATTCACTATTACTTCATTCAAAATAATACTTTTGGGAAGCATCATTACTGTAATAACGTCCTGCAGATCCTGCTTGTTAATTTTCCTGCGGAGACCTTCTAAATGAACTGCAGTAAATACCAAAACATCGCCTTCTTTTACAGCTATAGTAAAGAAACCATTCACATCCGAAAAAGCAGTTTTATCCGTTGTTACATTCTCAATCGTAATGCAATCAACCGCAACAGAATCAGCGATAATTTTTCCTCGAAGTTCCTTTCCGTTGTCCATTTGACCAAAGGCAACTTGCACGAACAAAAAGACAATAAACTGTAGGGTACTTTTAATTTTCACTGGCGATTATCTCTTTGTATTTAGTGGCTAATTCTCCAATCAAGAAAGTACTCATTGTCACATTTTTAGATTTTAAAACGGTCACAAACCTTTCGTTTTCTACAATATAATATTCAAATCCTTTGACATATTCAGATGGTATTTTTAATTTACTCACAAAATAATCGACGGTAAACATATTCTCTAATTGCCTCAAATACGATTCTTTCTTTTCGACTTCAACTTCTTTTTTAAGCATTTTAGTTCTTCCTGAAATCCAATTTAATAATGGATCAGCCGAGATTGAACCGCCCATCATAGTGCCCGCATTAGCAGTGGCATTAAGATTACTGGCAGTATATAACTTTCGTTCTGCCGGAGTGTATATTTTTTGTCCCTTTGGAATTATCCCCATTGAAACCGCATTCATACCGTTTCTTACAATAACTTCTCGTAATTGATTTACTATGGGCATCATTTTTACCTCAATTATTTCTTGTTCAAAATCCTTTTGGGTCAAGCCAATTCTAACCTCTTTAAACTGCCCTTCAGTGAACAGTAATGTGTCCCCAACTTTAGCCATAATAGAAAAATTCCCCTCTTTATCAGTAACTAATGCTTGCTCACTTTTTAAATTTATCACATAAATCCCTTCTAAAACAGAAACGTCAGAAGTCACTTTTCCTTTCAATTTTATTCGAGAAGTTTCTTGTGCTACAACATTCGTTGCTACAAAAGCTAAATATAAGTACACAATTCTAATCATCCCTTTTTAATCCGTTATTGACACCTCGTAAAAGTATCTTAATGCGCTCCAAATTAATTACTAATGAGTTGGTAAAAAAATGTTAATTAAAAATATGAAATCAAAAAGACTGATTTAATACCTTTAGCACAAATTATGCACCAAAAATGAAAAACATACTAATCGCAAGTACTTCTACTCTTGCCAACCAGAATTACCTAGACTATTTATTACCTGAATTGCAATTGCATTTTCAAAATTGCAACACCATTCTTTTTATCCCTTACGCTAGACCCGGCGGGATTTCTCATGAAGAATATACTGCAATGGTAAGCTTGGCTTTCGCCAAAATAAATAAAAAAGTAATCGGAATACATGAGCTTGAAGATGCCGCACTGGCTATAAAAAATGCAGAAGGAATTTTTACCGGCGGAGGAAGCACATTTGTTTTAGTGTCACAATTATACAAAAACAACAGCATAGAAATACTCTCTGATGTTGTAAAAAATGGAACTCCGTATTTAGGAACAAGTGCAGGAAGCAACATTTGCGGATTGACGATGCAAACGACAAACGACATGCCGATTGTTTATCCTCCAAGTTTTAAAACTCTGGGATTAATTCCTTTCAATTTAAATCCGCATTACTTAGATCCCGATACTAATTCCAAACACATGGGAGAAACTCGTGAAACCAGAATAAAAGAGTTCCACGCTTATAATTCTGTACCCGTTTTAGGATTAAGAGAAGGCAGCTGGCTGGACGTAAAAGGCGATACAATTACTTTGAAAGGTGATTTGACAGCACGACTGTTTAGACAAAATCAAGCACCCGAAGAATTAGAGGCTGGAAGTGATTTAAGTTTTATAAAGTAATCCTAAAATAAATGATACAAAAAAAGCCGAAACAATTACGTTTCGACTTTGAAGAGCGAAAGACGAGGCTCGAACTCGCGACAACCAGCTTGGAAGGCTGGAGCTCTACCAACTGAGCTACTTTCGCATTATAACAGTAAAATAAAATTTCAAACTAAAATTTGAAATTTAGAGCGAAAGACGAGGCTCGAACTCGCGACAACCAGCTTGGAAGGCTGGAGCTCTACCAACTGAGCTACTTTCGCATTAACAACGGTGCAAATATAATTAATAAGTTTGCTTCAATGCAAGTTTTTTTCTTAAAAAGTCTCAAACTTACCCCCAGAACCTTTTTTTATAAAGCATATAAAAATCATAAAGAATTTATTATGAAATTATTATACCTTTATTACACTTAAAAAACATTTAAAAATAATGATGCAAAATATCAAAAAAATTACCGCTTTAGAAACATTTCCAGTAAGACATCCCGTACTTCGGGCTGAAAAACCAATTGAAAGTTGTCATTTTGATGGAGACATTTTAGAAACCACCTTTCATTTTGGATTGTATGAAAACGAAAATCTGGCAGGTGTCATTTCATTATTCGAAGAAAAAAACGACTTATTTGCTGCAGAAAAGCAGTTTCAAATTCGAGGAATGGCAGTTTTAAAAGAGCATCAAAAAAAAGGTTTTGGTGAACAACTCATTCTCAATTCTGAGAAATATTGCATGAATCAAAATTCAAATTTAATTTGGTTCAATGCCCGAAAAGAAGCTGTTGGCTTTTATGAAAAAATGGGATACCAAGTCAAAGGATTGCCTTTTGAAATAAAAGGAGTCGGAGAACACATTGTCATGTTTAAAAAAAATGAATGATGAACGCGTTATTTCTAATACTACTACTCTGTGTAACTACTAGTTGCAAAAAGGCAGAACTAAAAAGCGAGGTGATATTGAAAAAAGAAATTTCAAATCCTCCTGTTCTACCCGAAGATAAATCTATTAGAATTGACTCTACCCTACTAACTTCTTTTAACAACAAAACACTTTCCGCTTTTTATAAATCTACTAATTACAGAACAATTTGGCAATCTGAGGAAAACAGAAAAATAATTCTGGAGGAACTCCTTAAATCTGACGAGGAAGGACTAAATCCAGAAGATTACAAAGTAAAAACTTTAAGTGATTTTGAAAAAAAATCAGCAACACTAAACGATTCTGATTTAGCTAAATATGACATTTTACTGACCTCGAGTTTTCAAAAATACATTTTACATTTGACTAACGGAACACTGAATCCCAGAAAACTCTACAAAAACTGGGATTTAAAAGAAAACCACATTGACATAAATGAGACCTTGACACATTTACTGGACAGTGACTCCTTAGCAGATAAAATAGAGCAATTGAAACCCAATCATATTGCTTACAAAAGATTAAAAAAAGCACTGAGATTGATTAATACTTTTCCTAAAGATAATTTTAAAGCATTAAAAATCTCGCAAATAATTTCTCCAAACGACACCAATCCTTCGATAATTGACATTAAAAAAAGATTGACTTACTGGAAAGAGCTACAATATAAAGATAGCTTAACATCTATTTACGACGAAGAAACGATACTTGCCATAGAAAAATTTCAAAAACGTCATGGCTTAGCGGTGGATGGAATAATTGGAACAGGAACAATAGCTTCACTCAATTTTTCCAAAAAACAACGAATGCAACAAATTATCGTAAATCTTGAGCGTTGGAAATGGTATCCAAAAGAAATGGGAAAAGAATATGTGATCATTAATATTCCGGACTACAGATTGACGTTAGTCAAAGATAGAGACACGCTGAGAACGCACAGAGTAATTGTGGGAAGAGCTAAAAGAAAAACACCAATTCTTAGTTCCAAATTAACTCAAGTGGTTTTTAATCCAACCTGGACAGTTCCTCCAACTATATTGAGAGAAGATGTGATTCCGGCGATTTTAAAAGATCAAAACTATTTGACCGAATCAAACATTAAAGTATATGACAATAATGGAATAATAGTAAGTCCTTACGAATGGCAATTGTCACAGGCCAAAACCTATCGTTATGTTCAAAGTCCGGGAACTTTTAATTCGTTGGGAATGGTTAAAATTATTTTCCCGAACCGCTTTTCTGTTTATTTACACGATACCAATCACAGGGACTATTTTGACAAAATAGATCGTTCGTTGAGTTCGGGTTGCGTCAGAGTAGATGATCCATTAGAATTAACCGAATATTTACTGGACGATACTGTCAATTGGAATCTGGATAAAATTACAGAAATCCTACAAAACGAAAAAACAAAATTTGTAAAAATCAAAAAAGAAGTTTCTTTCCACTTATTATATTGGACCGCTTGGAGCGAAAACAACAAACTGATTTTTAGAGATGATATTTACAATCTAGATGCTGATTTATACACTAAATTAAGAAATTGATTCTGCTCCAAATTTAGAAACTCTTGATGGATGGTAAATAAAGAAACATGATTTGTTTTTTATTGTACTGATAATTTCTTTAGACAATTCTACCGGCACAGCAGGGCAGCCTTGACTTCTTCCCAGCCTGTGATTGTTTTTTATAAATGAATTAGAAACATAATCAGCTGCATGCATCACCACACCTCTTGCTCTTGCATTGTCATTAACTCCTTTTTCTAAACCATCTAATTTAAGTGACATTCCATGTTTGCCATTATAAATTTCACCTGTGGCATAAAAACCCAAACTGCTTTTATACGATTCAGCTGAATTTGAAAAATTAGAAGCAAATTCATTTCCTGTATTTCTTCCATGCGCAACAAGAGAATGAAACAACACATTTCCGGTAACTAGATCAATTACCCAAAGTCTTTTGGTATTCGAAGACAAGCTAAAATCAATTAAGGTTAAAATATCTTTCTTAATTAATCCTTTTTCTTTCAATGAATAATACCCTTTTAAAGCTTCAGCGAAGCTTTCTAATTTAGGCAAAGCAAATTTATCAGAATGTAAATTGCTGTATGCTATTTCAATTTTAGTGTCAACACTAGATTCTACCGTTTTGGCATAAACTACTGGTTTAACATCATTTGGCTCAGGAAAGCTTGTTTTGCTCGTAGAGAAAGAAAACAGCATAAACAAAATAGTAGGGAATAGACTATAAATCATTGATTATCTTTAAGTTATAAATTAATTCGGGATTGCAAACGTACGTCAAAAAATATCGATCAAAACATTTTTAACATAATTTTAGTTCCTTTAGAACGAAAAACTTGATGAAATATTGAGTGAAAAATCATAAATAACACAATTTCTATGTTAATTTTGTTATTTTTGTTTAGAATCAATCCCAATTTATGTCAAAATTACATTCTACAGCTATTTTTTTTTTAATATTCTTTAGTTACACTGTTTATAGCCAAAAAAAAACGCTTCAAGCAAAATCCATCACAGAAAACATAACAATTGATGGGAAGATAAACGAGAAAGTTTGGGAAGCAGCTTCAGTTGCTTCCGATTTTATAATGTTTGAACCTGATAATGGAAAACCTATAAGCAATGATAAAAAAACAGAAGTAAAAGTACTGTATAACAACAATGCCATTTACATATCGGCATTGCTTTATGACAATGAACCGGAAAAAATTCAGAAAGAAATAACAAATCGAGATGTTTTTGGAGTTTCTGATCATTTTTCCGTTTCTATCAATGGTTTCAATGATGGCCAACAAGATTTTCGGTTTTTTGTAAGTGCCGCGGGAGTCCAAATGGATTGTTTAGCAATTGAAGATTCTGAAGATTTTACTTGGGATACCATCTGGGACAGCGAAGTAACACTCACTGAATTTGGTTGGGTTGTGGAGATGAAAATTCCTTATGCCGCTTTACGATTTTCAAAAGCCGATAAACAAACTTGGGGTTTAAACTTCATGCGTGAAATCAAGCGCGATGTACAAAAATATACTTGGAATAGGATTGATACTAAAATTGGCGCTGTAATTCCGCAAGCGGGAATTCTTGAAGGAATTGAAAGCATAGAAACGCCTACCCGCCTTTTCCTGATTCCCTATTCATCTGCTTACTATCAACAAAGTGATATTGGTTCTGACACTACTTTAAAAGCCGGGTTGGATATAAAATACGGCATAAACGATTCCTTTACATTAGATGCTATTTTGGTGCCTGATTTTGGGCAAACAAAATTTGACAATGCTATTTTGAATTTAGAGCCTTTCGAACAACAGTTGGAAGAAAATAGACCCTTTTTTACCGAAGGAACTGATTTGTTCAGCAAAGGAAATCTATTCTATTCCCGAAGAATTGGCGGCGCTCCAAGCACTGAGCCTGCAACTGCTGAAAATGAAGAAATTACCAATTATCCAAGTACGGTAGATTTACTGAATGCAGTGAAAATATCTGGTCGTACTGAAAAAGGGTTGGGTATTGGATTTCTGAATGCCGTGACTGAAAAGACAAAAGCTACTATTTTAAACAATGACACTGGCGAAGTTAGAAAAGAGGTCATTGAACCACTAGCCAATTATAACATGTTAGTTTTAGATCAGCGTTTCAACCAAAACTCATCCGTTACATTTGTTAATGCAAATACCACCAGAAATGGAAGTTTTAGAGATGCGAATGTTTCTGGATTACTATTCGATTTAAACACAAAAAAAAATACGTATAACTTATACGGAGATTTTAAATACAGTACTATCAATACCATTGAAGATTACGATGGCTATAAAGCAGAATTGAATTTCAGAAAAACCAGTGGAAAATACCGATACCTGCTTTCTGGAAAATACATCTCCAAAAATTATGATGTAAATGATTTAGGAATAATTTTCTACACTAATTACCATAACGCCTATGCCAGTGGTAGTTACAGAATCGTTAACCCAACAAAGGTCTTCAACACATTCAAAGTGAACCAATTTGTCAATTTGGAAATCGAAAACACCACCGGAAAACTGCAAACTGGCGCTATTGGGACTGAAATAAAAGCAACAACATTAAAGAATAATTATTTCGAATTTGTCTTAGAAGCCACACCTTTTAAAACTTTCGATTTTTATGAACCTCGTGAATATGGAAGATATGTCTTTATTCCTGAAAAAGTTTTTACTGCTATAAATTTCACATCAAATGAAAACAATGCTTTTTCGATAATTATTCAACCTTCATTCACAAAATACAATGAGGATGACAGAGGCAATTACGGTCTTTATTTAGGTCCAAAATACCGATTCAACGATAGACTTTCTATCGCATTCGCAATGGATTACATCAACCAAAGTAATTATCGAGGCTGGGTTGATTCTAATGAAACTGGGATAATTTTTGCCGAACGTAATCGAGAAATACTTCAAAATGATCTTACCGGAAAATATTCGTTGAACAATAAAATGACTATTAACTTAACGGCGCGTTATTATTGGTCATACTCAAAAAATCATGAATTCTTCACCTTACAAAACAACGGTTATTTAACTCCAAACAGTACTTACGCACAAAACAAGGACAGGAATTTCAATTCTTGGAACTTTGATTTATCGTATTCTTGGTGGTTTGCTCCAGGAAGCGAAATCTCTATTTTGTATCGTAATTATGGCTTAGAAAGAGCTGACGTGGTTGAAAAAGATCTATCAAAAAATCTTAAAAATATTTTTAACAGCGATCTTACCAATGTACTTTCTATAAGCATTCGCTATTTTATTGATTACAATACAGTGAAAAATAAATTTTAATTTTTTCAAATCAAACTGTAACATTCGATTGAAAAGGGAGTCTATTCATTCAAACTATTCAGTGGATTGGTGATTTCTCCTTTTGAAGCTGTTTTGGTTTTTCTAATTTTTGCATCAATCAATCAACAGTTTCATGAAAAATCATTTATTGCTTTGTTTTCTATTACTATATGCTTTTGGCTACAGCCAAAAAAAAATCTTACAAACGAAATTCATTTCGGAAAAAATTGAAATTGACGGAAAATTAGACGAAAACACATGGCAGACCGCTTCAATAGCCAATGATTTTATCATGTTTGATCCAGACAACGGCAAAACGATTCCAGAAAACAAGAAAACAGAAGTAAAAGTTTTATACGATAATGACGCCATATATATTGGAGCCATTATGTATGATGAAAATCCCGATAAAATTTTAAGAGAAATTACCCAACGGGATAATTTTGGTACTTCTGATCTTTTTGGCGTTTTTATAAATGGTTTTAATGATGGACAACAGGATTTTCAATTTTTTGTCAATGCTGCAGATGGACAGGCAGATTGCATTACCACTGACACCAATGGCGAGGATTATTCCTGGGATGCCGTTTGGAAAAGCAAAGCCGTAATTACTGATAAAGGCTGGGTTGTAGAAATGAGAATTCCATACGCTGCACTACGTTTTTCCAATGAAAACAAACAAACTTGGGGGCTTAATTTTTTCAGGGAAATCAGACGGGATCGTCATAAATACACTTGGAATTTTATTGATTCGAAACTAGGGACTTTCACCCAACAGACTGGAGTTCTCGAAGGAATTGAAAACATAAAACCACCTACCCGACTCTTCCTTTTGCCCTATTCTTCCTTTTATGTCAATGCGAATGCGCAACAAAAAACATACGGAACACTCAAAGGCGGATTGGATTTAAAGTATGGAATAAACGATGCTTTTACGCTGGATATGATTCTTATTCCTGATTTTGGACAAACAAAATACGATGATCAAATTCTGAATTTAGGACCATTCGAACAACAATTTAACGAAAACAGACCTTTTTTCACAGAGGGAACCGATTTGTTCAGCAAAGGAAATTTGGTTTATTCGAGACGAATTGGAGGAAACCCAATCCATTATCCTACCGCTGCTGCTAATGAAGAAATCATAGACAATCCGGCAAGTGTAAATCTTATCAATGCTTTAAAAATATCCGGAAGAACCAAGAATGGGTTGGGAATAGGAATATTGAATGCAGTGACCGAAAAAACTTCAGCAACTATTCGAAATAACGACACACAAGAAGTCCGAAAAGAAATAGTTGAACCACTAGCAAATTACAATGTTTTAGTACTGGACCAGCGCTTTCGCAAAAATTCCTCAATTGCGTTTGTAAATACGAATGTAACTCGAAACGGAAGTTTTAGGGATGGAAATGTTACGGCATTAGTTTGGGATTTGAACACCAAGAAAAATACTTACAGCCTTTCAGGAGATTTCAAATACAGTTATATCAATGCTATTGAAGATAAAAAAGGGATTAATTCCCAATTAAATTTCTCTGAAACCAGCGGGAAATACCGATATGGTTTTGGTGCTAACATAGCCACTAAAGATTTCGACAATAATGATTTAGGAATCAATTTTGAAACTAATTATTACAGTTTATATGGCAATACCAGTTATAGAATCCTTAATCCAACTAAATATTTCAACAGTTTTAATGCTTATCTTAATGTCTATTCACAATTTCAAAAAGAAACCGGTAAAATTCAATCCAGTAATGTGAATTTTGAGATCAACTCTAAAAACAAAAAAAATCACTTTTTCGGAATCGGGATTGATGCCAATGCATTGGAAACATATGATTATTATGAACCAAGAACGGCCGACAGATATGTAATAAGACCTACTAAACTTGGAGGGTTTTTATATATTTCGACCAATTACAACAATAGGTTTGCCATTGATATAAATCCTTCTTATGCTTTTTTTGATGAATCAGGAAGAAATTCCTATGGCTTTTCTGTTGGTCCAAGATATCGTTTTAATGACAAATTATCGATGAATTACAACTTCAATTTTTTCAGACAAAACAACAATAAAGGGTATGTAGACAGCATTAATGACGACATGAATTCGGCTACGCCAAACACTATAATTTTCGCCAATAGAAATGTAATTACCTATTCGAATACACTTTCGGGAAAGTATTCACTGAACAGTCAAATGACGTTTAATATTTCGTTGCGCCAATATTGGTCGTATGCCGAAAATAAAAACACGTTATCATTACAACAAAACGGAAGACTTGCTGATTTTGCAGGATATACTGCCAATAAAAACTCGAGTTTTTACTCTTGGAATGCTGATTTGTCTTATTCTTGGTGGTTTGCGCCCGGAAGTCAAGTTTCTGTTTTATATCGAAATAATGCTGGTGCCTTCGAAAGAAACATCAATAAAGAGTTTACGGACAATGTCACTAATCTACTGAATAACGATGCATTGAGTCATGTTTTCTCGATAAGTGTGCGTTACTTTATAGATTACAATCAAGTTAAGAATAAATTCTAAATGCATTAATTTTAAAAAAGACAACGTTCCACAACAAAATAATCATTATTTGTTATTGTTAGCCTCCGAATGTATAATAGTGATTTCCATTCATTCGAACATTTTTAGAAATACTTTATCTTTGTTTAAAATATAGTATAATGAACAAAAAAGTAATTCTTATGATTTTGGACGGTTGGGGAAAATCTCCTGACCCGAAAGTATCAGCTATCGATAATGCCAATATTCCCTTTATAAACAGTCTTTATAGAAATTATCCAAGCGCTCAACTTCGAACTGATGGTTTAAATGTAGGTTTACCAGAAGGACAAATGGGAAACAGCGAAGTAGGACACATGAATCTTGGCGCCGGTAGAATTGTATATCAGGATTTAGCCAAAATTAACCTTGCCGTTGCACATGACACTTTAGCAAAAGAGCAAGTTTTAGTTAATGCCTTTACCTATGCCAGAATAAACAATAAAAAAGTACATTTTTTAGGTCTGGTTTCAGATGGTGGTGTACACTCTCATACTTCTCATTTACGTGGCTTGATTGACGCTACACAACAACACGGATTACAAAAAGTTTTCGTTCACGCTTTCACAGACGGTCGTGACGTGGATCCAAAATCCGGTAAACATTACATTCAGGATTTACAAGATTATATTGCTAATACTACCGTAAAACTGGCTTCGGTTGTGGGACGTTATTATGCAATGGATCGTGACAGACGCTGGGAAAGAGTGAAACTCGCTTACGATTTATTGGTAAACGGAATTGGAACACATTCAACAAATGCAGTAGCTTCCATCGAAGAAAGTTATGAAGTTAATGTAACTGATGAATTTATTCATCCAACGGTTATGGTCGATGAATATGACAAACCATTAGCCACAATTGAAGAAGATGATGTTGTTATTTTCTTTAATTTCAGAACGGACAGAGGAAGAGAATTAACGGAAGTATTGACTCAAATGGATTGTCATGAGCAAAACATGCACAAATTGAATTTGTATTATGTCACGCTTACCAATTATGACGAAACCTACCAAAATGTAAAAGTCGTTTATAACAAAGATAACATTACTGAAACCCTTGGTGAAATTTTAGAAAAAGCACATAAAAAGCAAATTCGTATTGCCGAAACAGAGAAATATCCTCACGTGACTTTCTTCTTTTCCGGCGGCAGAGAATTACCTTTTGCTGGTGAAAGTCGTATCTTGAAAAACTCTCCAAAAGTAGCCACTTATGATTTACAACCGGAAATGAGTGCCTTTGAATTGACAGATGCTCTGGTTCCTGAATTGGAGAAAGAAGAAGTGGATTTTGTATGTCTTAATTTTGCCAATGGCGATATGGTAGGTCATACCGGAATTATGAGTGCTGCGATAAAAGCTTGTGAAGCGGTTGACAAATGTGTCGAAAAAGTAATCACAGCAGCATTAGCCCATAATTATACTACGATTGTAATTGCAGATCACGGAAATTGCGAAACGATGATTAATCCTGATGGAAGCCCTAATACGGCCCACACAACAAATCCAGTTCCAATTATATTAGTAGACAAAGATCTAAGAACCATTCATGATGGAGTTCTTGGTGATATCGCTCCAACTATCTTGGAATTAATGGGAGTTGAAAAACCTGCTGTGATGACTTGTCATTCCTTATTATAAAAATTACGACAGGACTACAACTCAAATAATTCATAATGAAAGCTGTTCCAATTGGGACGGCTTTTTTATTATACCTCATTTGATTTTAAAAGTTCTTATAAAATTGTACTTTTGCAAACTGAAAAACAAGAATTATGATTATTGTAAAATCACGTGAAGAAATAGAATTAATGCGCGAAAGTGCGTTGATCGTATCAAAAACATTAGGAATGATTGCTTCTGAAATCAAAGAAGGAGTCACCACTTTATATCTGGACAAATTAGCCGAAGCATTCATTCGTGATCATGGAGCCGTACCCAGTTTTCTTGGATTATATGGTTTCCCAAATTCACTTTGCATGAGTCCAAACGCTCAAGTGGTTCATGGTATTCCAAATAATACGCCTTTAAAAAGCGGTGATGTAATCTCTGTAGATTGTGGCGCATACAAAAACGGATACCATGGCGATCATGCGTATTCTTTTGAAATTGGCGAAGTCGCTCCGGAAACTAAAAAATTATTGCAGGTAACCAAAGAATCTTTGTACGCAGGTATCCGCGAATTAAGAGTTGGAAATCGCGTGGAAGACGTGGGAAATGCAATTCAACGATATACTGAAGCACATGGTTATGGTGTGGTTCGTGAATTGGTAGGACATGGTTTAGGGCAAAAAATGCACGAAGATCCCGAAATGCCTAATTATGGTAAAAAAGGGAGAGGAAAACTTTTTGTAGAGGGAATGGTTGTGGCTATTGAACCCATGATTAATTTGGGAACCCGAAACATAAAACAACACAAAGACGGTTGGACAATAACGACTGCTGACGGAAAACCAAGTGCCCATTTTGAGCATGACGTAGCTATTATCGATGGAAAACCAGAGATTTTATCCACTTTTGCTTATGTTTATAAAGCTCTGGGAATTGTGAGTAATGAAGAAGATGAGTTTAGACAAACACCTTTAGTGCTGTAATGAAAAAACTATTTAAACTTATACTCAATACTATTCCGCGTCCTATACTTATCCGTTTAAGTTATGTGGCACGACCAGTTCTAGCATTAGCACTAAAAGGAACTACATTCACTGATCCAATTGATGGGAAAAGCTTCAAAATGTTTCTGCCTTATGGATATGGAACACAACGAAATAATGTGCTTTCACCAAGTACACTTTCCCTGGAAAGACATCGTTTATTATGGTTGTATTTGAATGAAGAAACTGATTTTTTTACATCGGCAGCAAAAAAGAAAGTATTGCATTTTGCACCAGAACAAGCCTTTTATAAATTGTTTCGAAATCAGAAAAATCTGGAGTACACCACAACCGATTTATTTTCGCCATTAGCGGATGTAAAGGCTGATATTTGTAATTTGCCTTTTGAAGACAATCAATATGATGTCATTCTTTGCAATCACGTTCTGGAACATATTCCGGATGACACGAAAGCCATGCAGGAATTATATCGGGTTTTAAAACCGGGCGGAATGGCTATCTTACAAATTCCACAGGATTTATCCAGAGCAACAACTTTTGCTGATGATACCATTACGGATCAAAAAGAACGCGCCAAAATCTTCGGACAGTACGATCATGTTCGTATTTATGGTCGTGATTATTTTGATAAATTGAGAAGTATTGGTTTTAAAGTAATTGAAGAAGATTACACTAATAAAATTGCACCCGAATTAGTAGAAAAATATTGTTTGGCCAAAGGGGAAATTATTCCGGTTTGTTTTAAATAATTTACACCATAAAAAAAACCTGCTAAAGTTAATTTTAGCAGGTTTTTAGTTTATAAATGAGTTGGTTTATTTTTTTTCCGGCATCAACATTCCAATTACTTTATCTTTTGTAAGATATTTTTTTGCAATATCCTGAATATCCTTCGCCGTTACTGCGTTTACAGATTCTTCAAATTTCAAGACTTCTTCAGCACTATTTCCATTGATATAAGATCTGGTGAAATTAGACAACCAGTATTTATTTTCTTTGCTATCTTTTCTGAAATCAGCTAATTCACCTTCTTTAAATTTAGCCACATCTTTTTCATCTGGCCCATTATCAATAATGTTTTGAAGTTCTTTCAAAGCAGAAGCTGTCAATTTTTCGGCATTATCAGGTCCGCATGGGAAACTGATGGTAAAACTGTACGATCCATTTGGAACTTTATTCATGCTTCCTCTAGCAGATACACCGTAAACTCCACTTTCGTTTTCACGTAATTGTTCGATTAATTTTATGGTCAAAACTTCTCCAAGTGCTTGAATAGTCATTGCATCTTTAGCAGAATATTTTGCATCTCCATAATACATAATAGTTACGTTACTTTTAGGATCAGCTCCTTTATTAACCACTTTTTTCAAATCTCCTTTTAGCAATCTATATCCTAAATCTACTGTTTTCTCTTTCTTATCAGTAGCAGGCAAAGACGCTAAATATTTAATAGCATACGCTTCCATAGTTTTATCATCAATATTTCCAACGAAATAAAACTCAAAATCAGCTGCATTGGCAAAACGCTCTTTGTACTTATTGTACGCTAACTTGTAATCTGTTTCAGCCCAAGATTTATCCGTTGGCATAACTCCGTTGAATCTTGGATTTTCTTTGTTTAAATAAGTATAAAACTCTTGTTGAAAATAGTTTTGTGGTTGCGAAGCCATATTCTTAAAGAAACTAGACTGTTTTTGTTTAAAGCCTTCAAAAGCTTCAGGATCATAGTTCAAATCAGTAAAATAAGCATACGTCATTTGGAAAAGATATTCTAAATCCTTAGGAGTAGCATTTCCTCTTAAACCTTCAGTAGTTCCACCTATATATGGATTTACTCTAGCTATTTTACCCGTCATGAATTTATTGATATCATTCAATTTTAGTCCTGAGAATCCGGCTTCCGCCAAAGCTCCATTTGCGAATTGAACTTTTTTCATATCCTCATTAGAATATAAATTAGATCCTCCAAGACTCACTGCCTCAAAAAGAACCTCATCATTTTTGAAATCAGTATTCTTATAGGTCACCTTAACGCCATTAGATAACACTAACGTTTTTGTTCCAATTTCAGCATTGCTTTCACGCTTAACAATAGTACCAGGTTTAACTTCGTTTCTTAATAAACTTGTAGCAACAGCAGCATCTTCATAAGGCTTAATATCATCTGTATTGATTTTCAATGCATCCAGAACTTCTTGTTCTGTAACTTTTTTCAACCCTTCTTTTTCAGGACCAGTAAGAATAATGACACGATTGTCTTCTTTTACATAATCTTTAATCAAACCGTTAACATCTTTCAAATCAATCAAAGGCATCAATTGTTTCATCGTTTGATACGTCCATTCGATTCCGGGAACTGGCTCTTTTTCCAAGAAATTAGCTTGGTATTCTCCAACAAAATTCACTGAATTCGTTTTATCTCTGTCGTTGTATGCCTTTTCAATAGAAGCCAGAAATTCTGATTTTGAACGATCTAACTCACCTTGAGTAAATCCAAATTTCTTAGCTCTTTCATTTTCAGTTACCAATACTTTCAAAGCACTTAATTGCTTATCTTCTTGAGACATAGCCACAGACTGATATGCTTTTTTATTTCTGGCCCAAGTGCCGCCATAATAAGAATATCCATAGGTAAATGGAGGTGTGGCTGAATTGGTCAGTTCATCCAATCTCGTATTTAAAAGCGTAGAGAATAATCCCTCAACAATGTAATTTTTAAAATCTCCAATATTCACGATTGGTTTTGGAGCTCCATAATCTTTATAAACCAACTGAACTTGAGCATTTGAAGCTTCTTTATCACTTTCAACAGCTACAAAAGTTTCCTTGTGATTAGGAACATCATAAAATTTTCTAGGTTTTTCTTTCGCTGGATTTTTATAACTTGAAAAATGAGAAATGATTTTTTTCTCCATTTCTGCTACGTCAATATCACCAACAACAATTACGCTCATCAAATTTGGACGATACCAATCCTTGTAGAAATTAATTAACGATTGGTGTTTGAATTTTTCTAAAATTTCTTTTTGACCAATTGGCAAACGCTTCGCATAATGTGATTCATGCATCATTTTAGAAATGTAGCGCCCCAACATTCTTTTTTGAGCACCTAAACCCAATCTGTATTCTTCTAAAACTACGCCTCTTTCTTTATCAATTTCTTCCGGTGTCAAAACCGTATTAAAAGCCCAATCCTCTATAATTTGAAATCCTTTTTCTAATTTTTCAGGACTGTCAGATGGAATTGGTAAAAAGTAAACCGTTTCATCAAAACTGGTATACGCATTCAAATGTTGCCCAAACTTTACACCAATACTTTGCAGATAATCGACTAATTGATTTTTAGGAAAACGTTTGGTTCCATTAAAACACATGTGTTCCATAAAGTGAGCCAATCCTTGTTGATCATCCTCCTCAAGGATAGAACCCGCATTCACCACCAGCCTAAGGTCTACTTTTTTTTCTGGTTTGGCATTTTTCTTGATGTAATAGGTTAAGCCGTTTTCAAGCTTCCCTGTTTTTACACTTGGATCGAATGGAATTGCTTTTGAATAATCCATTTGCTGTGCAAAAGCAGCCAATGGAAACAGCATGATTCCGAATACTAAATTGTTGATTTTTTTCATAGGGTTAGATATATTTGAAGCAAAAATAATAAGATAACTCTTAACATTTAAAAATATTGTATTTTAATTAACAGAAATTACATACAAAACATATTTGCTGTCTAAAATTACATTATTGGATAAAAACGAAGAGTATTCCTTATATTTACAAAATCTTAAGCGCTACAAAATGATAAAATCTTTTTTCAAAATAGTCACCTTTTTTCTTTTTGTATTTTCAGTAAATCCTGTTGCTGCACAAGTAGAAAGAGAAGTTGCTCCGCCCTACAACATCAAAACGATTTCTTTTTTACAAAGTGATCGAAATATGATTCCAATTTTTAAATTAGGAGAAGGATTCCAATTACAGTTTGATGACCTTTTTGGCAATGAAGCCAATTATTATTACGAAATAATCCATTGCGATTACAACTGGATTCCTACCGGAATTCCAAAAAACGAATATTTACAAGGCTTTGACAATCAAAGAATTCAAGATTACACGAATTCATTCAATACATTACAAATCTATTCGCATTACAAATTATCAATTCCCAATCAGTTTACACAGCAGTTGCGAATCAGCGGAAATTATATCATTAAAGTTTTAGATGAAAATAAAGAAGTCGTGTTTTCCAGAAAATTCATTTTATGTGAAGATCTTGTTACGGTTCCAACGCAGGTGAAAAGAGCACGAACAGTAAGTAACATAGAACTGAAACACAATTTAGAGTTCTCTATAAAATCAAGCGTAATTACATTTCAAAATCCTATGAAAAACGTTAAAGTCGTTCTGCTTCAAAACGGACAATTTAACACTGCCCTAAAAAATGTGGTTCCACAATACACCATTGGGAATGACCTGATTTACAAATATGATCCTGAAACACAGTTTTGGGCAGGAAATGAGTTTTTGTTTTTTGAAAACAAAGACATACGATCCGCAAGTAATAATGTATCACGTATAGATTCTAACACCGCTATTTACGGTTCTTATTTATACACCAATGCTGCAAGAACAAATTTCCCTTACTCGTTTACCCAAGATGTTAATGGCGATTTTGTTGTTAATAACATAAATGCCACAAATCCAGAAATCGAAGCGGATTATGCATGGGTTTATTTCAGCCTTTCTGCTCCCACATTTAGACTGAAAAAAAATATTTATGTCGGCGGAATATTCAATAATTACAATCTGACTCCCGAATACAAAATGGATTATAATTCCCAAAAAGGAGTTTATGAAAAAGCTATTTTAGTCAAACAGGGATTTACAAACTATCAATACATTGTTGCTGACGACAAAGGAGTTGTTGACTATGAAAATGCAATTGACGGGAATTTTTATCAAACGGAAAATGATTACACAATACTAGTTTATTACAGAGAGAATACGGATCGATACGACAGAGTTGTCGGGAAAGGAATAGCAAATTCATTAAATATCACCAACTAAAAAAACTTTTCAAAAATTTGACAAAACGAGATCAATTTTTTGTAAATTTGTCAATAATAAACACATATTCATCCCATTTAATATGGTTTCTCAAATAACAAGAGGTATAAAAATTTCAGTTTTGACTAGTTTTGAAGGAACTTACTTCAAAAACTATAAGATTCACTTTGCCTTTAGTTATGTAATCACAATTGAAAACCACAGTAAGGATTCTGTTCAATTGATTTCTCGTCATTGGGAAATTTTTGATTCTTTAAACACCATAGAAACAGTTGACGGAGAAGGTGTTATTGGAAAAAAACCAGTTTTAAAACCTGGTGAATTTCACACGTACAGTTCTGGCTGTTTGCTTTCTTCCCCTTATGGCGCGATGAAAGGATATTTCAATATGATTAACTTCACCTCTACAAAGAACTTCAAAGTCATTGTACCTACTTTCAGGTTATGTGCTCCGTTTGCTTTGAATTAAACTTCAACTGTTTTATTAGAATTTTAACTTTCAATCAGATTCTCTGATTGATGAATTATTGTTACCTTTACAGCTCAATTTTTGATTCTAATTAAAATCTATTAATATGCCAAAAGGAATTTACAACGTCCCAAAAGCGTTTAACGAAACCGTTAAGTCATACGCTCCAGGAAGTCCGGAAAGAGAAGAAGTTCTAGCCACTTTCAAGAAAATGTACAGTGAAACAATAGATGTTCCTTTGTACATTGGAGGAGAAGAAATCCGTACAGGAAACACGAAATCAATAAATCCCCCTTTCGACCACAAACATGTTGTGGGACAGTATCACGAAGCAAATAAAGAACATATAGAAAAAGCCATTTCGACTGCTTTGGAAGCTAAAAAGAAATGGGCTAATTTAGCTTGGGAACACAGAGCGTCAATATTTTTAAAAGCTGCTGAATTGCTTGCCGGACCTTACCGTGCAAAAATAAATGCAGCAACTATGATTGCTCAGGCAAAAACAGTACATCAAGCTGAAATTGATGCAGCATGTGAATTTATAGACTTTTTACGTTATAACGTACAATTCATGACTCAAATTTATGCCGAACAACCAACTTCATCAGAAGGTGTTTGGAACAGATTAGAGCACAGACCACTTGAAGGATTTATTTATGCAATCACTCCGTTTAACTTTACAGCCATTGCCGGTAATTTACCAGCCGCTCCAGCATTGATGGGGAATGTTGTTGTTTGGAAACCAAGCGCTACACAAATTTATTCTGCTAATGTAATCGTAGAAGTATTCAAACAAGCAGGATTACCGGATGGTGTAATCAATGTAGTTTATGGAGACTCTGCCATGATTTCTGAAACGTTATTAGGAAGTCGTGATTTCGCAGGAATCCATTTTACAGGTTCAACTCGTGTTTTCAATGACATTTGGGGAAAAATTGGACAAAACATCAGCAACTACAAAACATATCCAAGAATCGTAGGAGAAACTGGAGGTAAAGATTTTGTTGTGGCACATTCATCCGCTATTCCTGCTCAAGTTGCTACGGCACTTTCCAGAGGAGCTTTCGAATACCAAGGACAAAAATGTTCAGCTGCTTCAAGAGCGTATGTACCACAATCAATATGGCCAGAAGTAAAAAAATTATTAGTAGCTGATTTAGCTTCCATGAAAATGGGATCTCCAGAAGACACAAATAATTTCGTTTCTTCTGTAATTTCAGAAGGTTCATTTGACAAATTAGCCGGTTTTATTGATCAAGCTAAAAAAGATGCTGATGCTGAAATTATTGCAGGAGGAAATTACGACAAGTCTGTTGGTTATTTTATAGAACCTACCGTTATCGTAACTACAAATCCAAAATACAGCACAATGGAAACCGAATTATTCGGACCAGTATTGACTATTTACGTATACGAAGATGCTAAATGGGAAGAAACACTTGTATTAGTGGATTCAACTTCTGAGTACGCATTGACAGGAGCTGTCTTGAGCCAAGACCGTTATGCGATTGAATACGCCATGAAAGTTTTAGAAAATGCCGCAGGTAATTTCTACATCAACGATAAACCAACAGGAGCAGTTGTAGGACAACAACCATTTGGTGGAGCAAGAGGTTCAGGAACTAATGACAAAGCAGGTTCTGTATTGAACTTATTGCGTTGGGTTTCTCCAAGAACTATCAAAGAAACATTTGTTACTCCAGAGAACTACAGATATCCATTTTTAGGATAATAAAGATTTAAGATTGCAGATAAACGATTTGTGATTTATGATTTAAAACCCCACAAGAATTCAAATAACTTTGAAGCCTTGCGGGGTTTGTTTTTTAATGCTATTGATGTTCTGATACATTATTATACTGCCAAAGAACGTTAATAATTTTCCACTCTCCATTAGTCTTCGCTAAGTGCATATAGTCAAACCATTCGTCAGCAATTAGCTTAACAGATGCTGTCAATGGAGACACATCAAGTAATTTAATTTCTTTCTTTGGGTTTTTCGGAAACTTATCACCATTGGCATTATAGGTTTCTGCAAGAATAACCAAGTTTTCGGCTGAAAATTCAGAAATATAATCTTTTTTTGTCTTTTTGCTTTTGAAGACCGACCTCTTTACTATTCGAGGATGTAAAGCATCTTCCATTTGCTTGGGATTTGGATTATGTTGAGACTCAATATAAGCAAGCGCCACTCTCTTGATATCAAGCGTGTCCTGGGCTGTCTGACCTTGAACTTTCAAAGTGCCAACAACTAGGAATACAATAAAAATGGAAATTAATTTCATATGTAGATAATATTTGTTTTTTATAGGAATATAGTATCGTCATTCTTCATTATTGTTTGCGTCCCGAAGCTTCAGGATTGAATTATGTCGATTTCATAAATAGATTTTAGTTAGGATTTATTTGACGATTAGTGATTTATTAATTCTTTGTTATCGAGGCATTCTATAATATGCTTTTGAAACAATTCTCCAACCTTCGGAAAATTTATAGAGTATTATATGGTCCGTAAAAATTTTCTTTTTGTTTTTAAATAAGTTCAGAACCACTGTCGCAGCATTTCCTGAGGTAGTAATGCTTAAATATTCACATTCTGCCTTTGTTATTGGGTTTCCAGTATTTTGTTTTCGTCCGTTTTCTATTCTTAGTATCCAATCCTCTAATGAAAGTGGCGAAATGTCATTATTCTCCAAACTTAGCATTTTAAATGTCGGATGAAAACCTTTTCTTATTTCCTCAATTGATCCGCCATTATGTATTCCGCCTATATAAGCGTTTTCAATAACAGCTTTAATTGAATCGTCATCAGTTTTGGTTTGCCCAAAAGTTAGAGTACTGATTAGAAATAAAAGAAGCATCAGTTTTGTCTTTGTCATAATTGATTCGTTAATTTTATTATTGTTGTTATAATTCTGGTATACCAAATTTCGATTGATCACTGACTTTAAAAATACAAAAAATCTTTAAATTTTATCTTAAATTATAAACTTGCAAAACTGACATTTTTTATCTGTCTACTTTTTCCAAATTGGAATTTTTACAAAACTGTCATTATACCATTTTACTTTTAATGGTTCTTTGGCATCTTGAATGGTTTCATTGCTCACCTCTTTTCCTGTTCCGTAATTTAATTGAGAAAATGGGTTCTTATTGACATTGATTGCTACAAGCAAACGGCTACCTTTACTTAATTGCTTACTGACCAAATGCGTATTTGAAAAAGGGATTGATTCGATTTCATTTGGTTTCAATAAATTTCTTTTGGTAATGTCTTTGGCATAACTGGCACGGCCTATAAAATAAGACAAATGAAAATATTCTCCATTTGGCATTACTTCATATAAGGTAACACCAATATCCATATCTTTTTTGTTGATACTCGCTTTTATTTCCCCTAAAAAGGAACCATTAATTACTATCGGTTCTTTCAACGGCTCACTTATGAAAATAAATCCATTGCTGGTGTCAATTTCTTTTCTAATAATGGGATCTGGGTAGTAATCATTATTCTGCGTTTCTCTGTCTGCAAAATTAACTTCTTGATACAAAAAATTTTTCTGAATTGGCTTTTTATCATTTAAAGCATAAAAATTTCCTGATTTATTATCGGTCAAATACATCTTCAAGAAGCCATTGGCCATTTTGTCAAGCGAAGGAGCACTTCGCCACTCATTTGCACCCATTACCTGATAGTTAATTTTGTCTTTCAGTATTTCTGGTTTCGGTCCATTTTTTAAAATAAAATCAAACCATTGGTATGTTATTTTTTTGGTGTTGATTAATGCATTCGAATCCACTTTATAGCCGTTCAACACAGCATCGCCTTCCCGTTGAGCGCCCAAATGATTATAGGGTCCAATAATAAGGTAATGATTCGCTTTAGGGTTATATTTATAATGCTCTCTCACATAATATAAACCTGAGTTTTGCGAGTCGTTATAATAGCCATCAATAGATAAAACAGGAATGTTTATTTGTGCAAATTCTTTTCCGTAAGGTGCCATTTTCTGCCAATATTCGTCAAATGAAGGATGGCTTATCCATCGCTGAAACAACTTATTAGGCGTACCGTCAATACTGTCCATTTTTTTATAGGCCGCACCTGTTTCCCACCATTTGTTTTGCATTTTCCTAAAACGTTGCCTGTCGTTCCCTGCAATGGTGTCTAAATATTTGTTGTTCCCAACATAAAACGACCATTCGTAATTGGGATTTACAAAAACGTTATTTTCTGATGGCCAGCCCATACCAGGCCCCGCTGCTACATATGGCACAATTGTTTTAAGTGCAGGATGCATTTTTTTACAGGCCGCCCATTGTGTAAATCCATTGTAACTACCGCCAAACATCCCTACGCTTCCGTTGCACCATTTTTGCTTGCTAATCCAGTCAATGACATCATAAGCATCGTTGGCATCATTCTCATAAGGAAATATTTCGTTTGGACTAAATCGCTTACCTCTAGTATATGCAATAACGCCTACATAATCCTTGTCTGCTGCTTCTTTTAATGTTTTAACGTCTCTTCCTTTGTCTCTTACATAAATTGTATATTGAAGCAGTACGGGTTTTGGAGCAGTGATTCCTTTTTTTTGCACTACCATTGCCGATATAAAGGTACCGTCTCGTGTTTTAATCATCACACTGTCTTGTATGTCATAAGTGCTTTTTAAATCTTCTAATTTGGTAGTGTTTGTCTGCTGTGCTGAGGAATTTAATACAGCCAGAAAAATAATTATAAAATTCAAAAATGTTTTCATTGTGATGTCCTTTTTAAATGTATTCTTGTTCAGGTCTGCGGATTCAAGACCTTAAATGCACACGGTCTGTTAATTTTGTAAAAATCAAAGTTAGTCTTTTTCTTAGATTTTAGCTTTAATTTCAAATTTACAACTTGAAACTAGAAATCGTATGAAAATTATCTATTTCTGTATTCTTCGGGCCTTTAAAAGTATCATAGTTTACCACAAGCAATTTGCCTTTGTAAATAATGGTTTCACAAGGATTGTCCAGTTGCCAATTATTTTGTTTCATTGGTCAAACCCACTAAACAATTGGCCCCAATTTAAAGCTACAATTTTGCAGGATTACCAGGGGTTTTGAAACTCAATTGATAAGCGATTACAGAATTTTTCCAAAAAGTAGGCACATATACTATTTTGTTTTTTGCATCGTAAGCAATATCCGCTGTGTTGATTTTTTGTTCCTTAGTGTCTAATAACAACTCTTTAGAACCATCACCTTTCACATACCAAATAACTCCATCCCAACAAGAAACAATAAAATCCGCAACTTCTACATTTACAACACCATCTGTTCCGCCTTCCATGCCATCGGCAATCAGCGTTAGTTTTTTGGATTTATCCATTTGGTACAGGCTTCCATTATCCAACACATAAAAATCTTTTTTATGCATCAATAAACCGTTTGGCCATTTCAGATTTTCAAGCAGTAAAGAAACTTTTCCGTCTATAAGTTGGTGTATTTTTTTTGTTTTAGAATCCGAAACATAAACCACCCCTTTTTTATCAATGGTGATATCGTTCAAAGCTATGGCACCAATTATGGGAATATTTTGGATGATTACCGCTTTTGACAGGTCTATCACAATCACTTTGTCAACATCTGCCACATATAATTTGTTTTTATACAAGCCCATTCCTTTGGGAGCATTTAAACCCGTAATCCAGTCTGTCACTATGATTTTCCCATCAAGTCCTATTTTACCTATTGAGCCTTTACCATCTTTAGCCCATGGAGCTCCATCGATATTGGAGACATATAGGATCTTATTTTTATCATCCAATAATACTGATTCAGGCACTTTTAAATTGGGTTCTGTTTCCCATTTTATAACTAACTGATGTTGCGCGCTGCTTACTGTAAACCCCATTAAGCAAATAAAAAAAAAGATACTATTTTTCATGTTATTGTTTTTTTTTAACAAATATAAATTAAATTTGAATTAATGGTTCCGTATAAACTATTAATTCCCCGTCCTGCTTCTTTCTTCTTCATTCCCCGTTACTCTTTGTTTGGTGTCACTCTTTTTATTGCCAAATTTATAAGAAACAGAAAGCTGAAAAGATTGATTGTCATAGTAATATTCCCCTTCTTGATAAACCCCATTAACGGTAGAACTACTATTTATTTTTTCAGTTTTAAATATATCAGTCCCTCTTAAAGAAATTTTTAAATCTTTATTCCATAAAAGATATTGAAATGCCAGAGAAAAGGAACTCATTTCTCTATTGTGAAAAATACCGTCTATGCCTGGGAAACTATACCAATAACTTACATTAAAAAGCACTGTTTTATTGGTATTAAGATTAAAATCATTATTGGTGGATAGCCTAGAATTGAATCCTTTTTGCTCTCTTTGTGTAAAAGTTAAACTTGATTTAGAAATGGCATAATTGAAATCGACCGCATTATTGCTCGTCCACCATTTGAATCTATCAAAAACATAATTCTCCGAAATTCCGTAACGCTGTGTATCTATATGATTCTTGCTTGTACGCAGAATGTTATTTGAATCAGGATCAGCTATTGAAACCCCCGAAATTAAATTGTCCTCATAGCTAAAATAGAGCTTACTTTCCAATTTTTTATAAGTATAGGTTAACTCTGTATTGTCTATAAATGCAGGTTGTAGAAACGGATTGCCTGTAAAAGATTGAAAAGGGTTCCAAAAATGAACATTAGGATTCAAATCACTAAATTGTGGCCTTTCAATTCTTTTGCTATAACTAAAGCTAAAAGTCGAATTATCATTTGCATTGTAAGTCAAATAAGCGGTTGGAAAAAATTTAATATAATCCTTATTAATTGGTTGGTTTAAGCTTCCGGCAAAAATCTTGGTTTGGGTAGTTTCCATTCTTAATCCAAATTGGGAATCCCAGTGGTCATTTATTTTTTTATTCCCCGAAAAATAAACCGCTTGTATGTTTTCGGTATATTCAAATTCGCTTTGCGCTAAAGGCAATTCTAAAACTGGTGTATCGACTAGGCCGCTATTGAAGGCCGAAATGTTATTATTTGAATTTGAATTTGAAACTTTACCTCCAAAACTCAAGGTTACCCATTTTATAGGGTAATCAATATCCAATTTCCCCGATAAATTGGTTATGCCTTGCTTATTGTTATTCATTCCCGCAAAATATTGTTGTGAATAAGGGTTTTCAACAACCGAAATGCCATTATAAGTCCTACTCTGTTTTGTGTCATAATTAAAATAATCCAGATTTAAAGTAATTTTTTTTCCCAGAGAATCTATTTTGAATTCATTGTAAAAGTTTAACGAACTAATAGCAGATTTTAGCGCCGCTACTCCTCCATTCGACTTTAAATAGCTAGTGGTTTTACCAGTGGCATTATCATAAATGGATGTAAAAGGGCTATCTGTGTATAAAGGTTTAGAACTATTAAATAAAATTTGACCTCCCAGAGTCCATTTTGAAGTTATTTGATAATCAACACCAAGTTTGCCATATATTCTGGTATTCTTCCCTTTATACGAGGAATTGGTGTGCCATGTTTCCGACGGAAAATAAGTATAATCATCTTGAATATTATATCTTTTGCCTGTCAAATAATTGAAAGACGAAGTAATCCCTAATTTGTTTTTATTGTAATTAAAATTGCCCATTACAGCACCCTGACTGTAAAATCTTTGAAGATAAGTAGATCCTACCAAGGCGTTCCAAGAATCTTTTTTTGCTTTTTTTAATTTGATATTCACCAAACCACTTTTGCCATCAGCTTCATATTTGGCGGGTGGCGTTGTAATTACCTCAATACTTTTAATATTATCGGATGGAATTGATTTCAAATAATTAGCCAAGTCCTCTTCCGAAAGTTGGATAATTTTATCATCGATCATAACAGATAGATTGCTTTTACCGATAATAGTTATATTGTCATTCTGCACTTTTACTCCTGGTGTAATTCTAAGTGCTTCCAAAGCATCACCTCCTGTGGCATTAATCGAATTTTCGACATTAAAAACCAAACGATCTATTTTTCTTTCGATCAGTTTCTTTTTCCCTCCAACTACAACCGATTCTAACTGAATTGCGCTATCAATTGTTATGACACCCAAATCTAAAGCGGCCGTTAACGTTATATTTTTTGTAAACAAGAGTTCGCTTACTTGTCTAATTTCCAATGTATATTCTCCTTGTTTCGCTTCTAAAACAAAGTTTCCCTTATCGTTTGTAAGTTCGCTTTTACTTGTTTTAGCGTCTTGGGAAATTAGAAGAACTTCAGCAAAAGCGACAGGATTATTCTCTTTAGTAGTTGCTTTCCCTGTAATTTTAAACTGGGCAAAAAGTGTTGTATTGGAAAGTATTAATAGGGCAATAATGTATTTTAGTTTCATATATAGATGCTTATTGATTTTTAAGGGGCTTATGTAATCGCCCAAAGTAAATGCGTTATTTCGGTTTTTAACCCTGACACGAGCGAAGCAAACTGACAAATAATTATGATTGAGCGAATTGCATAATTAATGTAATTTGATTCGCAATTAATAAAAGAGATTAATGATAATTCGTGACTAAAAATGTTCTTGTAAGGCATGTTTATTCTTTGTGATTGTCATTCTTCCATTTTCTTGTTTGCGAAGAGCAGGATGAAAAAAAACTATTGGTCACAGTTTTTATTTCCTTAAAAGTGTGTCAAGACAATACTTTTCTTTCCCGTTTTCTAACCAAAGCAAAAGAATAGCAAATGCCAAATTATTTAAAATATACATACTATCATCGCCCGAAGTCGTAAAGGGATCCGAAAGTAAGCGGCCGAAGGCGATGCTTATCATAAAGAAAGTCATCAGATAAATAGCCCATTTAATCTTAAGTCCTGAAACAAGTAATGCGCCTGTTATCAATTGTATCAAAGGATTTAAAACACCCATAAATAACAATAAAAAATTAGGAATGAATGACGCTTTGAGCGGTTGTACATAAACCAGGTCTGCAAATTCTAATAAGGATAGTTTCCCGAAAACATTGAAAATCCCTTGGGAAAGAAAGATTCCGCCAACGAAAATTCGTGCCACAAAAAACACAATCTCATCTTTAGTTCCTGCACTCAAGGAAGCTTCTTTATTCCTTGCGACTGCATCTAATGAGAATTTGCTTTCACTCAATAATACATATAAAAGTACTATTCCAAAAGCCATAAATGGTACCGTATGATGGAAGGTATTGTAAAATGGGTTGGCAAAAGGTTTAATGAATAATAACGACAAATGATTTATTAGCAACAAAATTAACGCTCCTATTGTTGCCCAGATTGTCTTATAACCCACTACTAAAAATATAGAAACTACTAAAAAGCCTATTGCAATTGCATTACCCAAAACCGTAGCTTTGGTTATCCAAGAGGTTATTTTTGCCGGATCTTCGGTATAGAATTTCCACAAATTTAAATGTGCAATAGCAACGAATAAAAGATTCAGTCCTAATAAAAGTCGTAATGTCAAGTTGATAATGTGTTTGTTCATGTTCTTTGTTTTTAAATGAGGTTTTTACTTAAATGTTATTTATTATTTTTAAACTTGTATAGATGGAGAATTTTAACCGTTTTGATGTGCCGAGAAATTATTATTCTGCCAAAGAATATTAATGATTTTCCATTCTCCGTTAGTTTTTACAATGTGCATATAGTCAATCCATTCATCTTTTGGAGTGTCAAAAGTTTGTAGGGCAATAAAAAAGGAAATTACTTTCATGTGTAGATAGTTTAGTTTTTCTTTGGCTAAAATAGCACAGTCCCATCGTCACTATTTTAGCCTGCAATTAAAAAGTCAGTTTTAGCGTACGAAGAATACATTTTGGAATAGTAATACATTCGTGGGCTGGAATACCATTTTCAGAAGCTAAAAACCGTTGTTTGTCTCATAGAATGAAGTAAGCTTTGATAATTTAGTAACTTGCCATTCTTAAAACACAACATGAATACATTCCAACAAATAGATACAAAAAGAATTTTAAGCCATTGCTTATTTTGGACGAGCTTTTTGATGATGTACCTTGTCACAAAAAGTTTTGAATATAAAGATTACGGGGATCTCGTTTATATCTTTCTTTCGGAAACTATTATTCAAGCCATTGGAGCCTATGTTTTGATTTACGTTCTGATTCCTAAATTTCTAATCCAAAAGAAACACTTCCTTTTTTTTGTCATTTTTGTAACTTGGTTGTATATCGTTTATGCAATGGATGTTGCCCTCAGATCTTTACACCTTGAACTTAAATATCCTAAATATTATGCCGGTTGGGATGAATGTAAAGACACAATACCTCAAAGGCTAACCAATTTTAGGTATCTATTTACTAAAGTAAACTGGTTGTTTTTTCCAGCAGCAATTATGGGATTAATTCGTTTTTACAAAAACCAACAGCGTCTTGCTAAGATCGAAGAAGAGAAAAAATCAATGGAGCTCAAAGTGTTGAAAAACCAATTGAATCCGCATTTTTTGTTTAACACTTTGAATAATCTATACGCTTTGACACTCAAAAAAGACGATAAAGCACCAGAAGTAATTGCCAAATTATCAGAAATATTAGACTTCGTCTTGTATCGTTGCAATGATGATTTTGTATCAATAGAAAAAGAAATTGGTCTACTAGAAAATTATATTTCATTGGAAAAACTACGGTATGGTGAAAACAGATTGAACATTTTATTCACCAAAGACATTCAGGAAAATAGTAAAATTTCACCACTGATTCTGTTAACTTTTGTAGAAAACGCTTTTAAACACGGGGTAATCAATGAAACCGAAAAAGCAGTAATTCGCATGAATTTGCAAACCAAAAAACAGCAAATTATTTTTAGTATCGAAAATACAAAACCTCAAAACGAAACTGCAAGAAGATCAGACAAATCACAAATCGGACTCGAAAACGTCCGAAAACAACTGGATTTATTATATCCCAAAAACCATCATTTGGAAATTGTGGAAAATCAAAAAAAGTTTTTAGTAAAACTAACGCTAACGGTTTAAAATTTAACATGAAATACAAATGCATCATCGTTGACGACGAACCCTTGGCAAGAGAATTAATTGCGTCACATTTATCCCATTTCGATAATTTTGAATTGGTTGCTTCTTTTGAAAATGCCTTGAAAGCATACACTTTCTTAGAATCCAATACGATAGATCTGCTGTTTTTGGATATCGAAATGCCATTACTCAAAGGAAATGATTTCTTAAAAAAACTAAAGAATCCGCCAAAAGTAATTTTCACAACTGCGTACCGAGAATATGCGCTAGAAGGTTATGAACTTAATGTGATTGATTACCTCTTGAAACCCATCACTTTTGATCGGTTTTTTGTCTCAATAGAAAAATTCAAGCAATTGCAAACTCCGAAAACTCTTGAAAAAACGGATAACGAGAATCATATTTTTGTGTCAAGCGGAAATAGGAATATCAAAATTATTTTTGAAGAAATTTTTTATATCGAAAGTCTCAAAGATTACATTACCATTCATCTCGAAAACGGAAAATCACACCATCTTAAGCAGAACATTTCCGCTTTCGAAAAACTATTAAATTCTAATTTTGTACGAATTCATCGTTCCTTTATTATTCAAACAAAGAAACTAACCGCTTACTCCAAAAACGAAGTGGAAATTAACTCGGTAGAAATCCCAATCGGAAGTAGTTACAAAGAAACTTGGTTGAATTATTTGAGAGATCATAAATAAAAAAAACACAAGATCTCAAATTGCTTTGAAGTCTTGTGGGGTTTTGTTTTATAAAAACACTATAAATTAAAAATATAATCCGATTTAAATTCGCCATACAAAAATTCTATTTCCGTTTATTTAGAAAATCAAAAAGGCAGATTATTAAAAATCATAATTTGAAATTGCGTTCTATTATTAGTCGGCAAAAGCTGTGACATGACACCTGCCTCAACTCTAACATATTTATTCACACAATATCCAATACCTCCATAAATACGATCACGATCGTAATGATTCTGTTCAGTATTGACAAAAATTTCATTGTACATGGAAGCGTAAACAGCATTTTGCTCCATCATTTTTTTATTGATTGGAATATTTAATGAGAGCGAATAACGCAAACGCATTTTAAAATCATCTTGAACAAATCGTTGTTCAAAACGATACCTATGCTGAATATTAATTCGCCCAAATTGTTGTTTTGTAATAAATTGCTCAAAAATTCTGTGTTCATTCGTTTGCAATTTATCATCCGTTCCCACAATATAAGGTTCTGAGTGAATGTATGCATATCCCAGCAATACATTATTATTGTTTTCGGATAAATTATACCCTAAACCGGTTCTCACCAGTAATTGTTCCAGATCTCCTGCAAAATTAAAGTTTCGATATTGTACTTCATTATGCCAATTCCATCTATTATTTATTTTTTGATTACCGGAATAAATAAACCAATTCCCTAAATCCGATTTTTGTGCGTTTCCGTTTGCCGCTACAAATAGTAATAGTAACCAGCAAAACAGTCTTAATTTATTTGTCATTAAAGCTTTATTTTTTAAAAGTAATTATTTTCCTGTTTATCAATTGAACCAAAAAATCAATATAAATATACAGGCGAAATTTAATGCCGCCAATACAATTCTAAGCGTAATATTACATGCCTTAAACCGTAAACTTCAACGGCACATGTACCACTTTCTTAGTCTCAAAGAATTCATCTTCGAAAAAATCAGCTAAATTGTATTCAGTGGCTTTTGGAAAATCCTTTAGTTCTTCGGTCAAATCGCCTCCTTTTAGATAGAGAATTCCGTTTTTTAATTCGTGTTTGTTTTGTTTCTTGATTTTGTCTTTTATCCACGAAACAAAATCAGACATATTCGTCACGGCGCGACTCACGATAAAATCGAAATCTCCTTTTACATTTTCAGCACGCATTTGCTCGGCTTTTACATTTTTCAATTCCAATCCTTCGGCAACAGCCTGAACCACTTTTATTTTCTTGGCAATAACATCAATCAAATAAAAACGCGTTTCCGGAAAAAGAATTGCTAATGGAATTCCAGGAAATCCTCCGCCAGTTCCAACATCCAGAACATAAGTTCCCGGTTCAAATTTTATAATTTTGGCTATTCCCAACGAATGCAAAATATGTTTGGTATACAAAGCATCAATATCTTTTCTCGAAATAACATTGATTTTTTCATTCCAATCATGGTATAAAAAATCCAATTTTTCGAACTGTTCTTTCTGAATATCAGTTAAATTAGGAAAATACTTAAGAATCTCGTCCATCTTGTAATTTTTTAACAAAAGTAATACTTTAGAGTTAAAATATTTATGTCAATTTTGTATATCCAAAAATTTATAATAATTACCTTTGAACTTTATTAAATACATATGAACAATAATGCTCCGACATTTGCTAAGCAAGATAATCTAAAATTTTTCAGAACACTTAACTCACGGGTTAACAATTACTTCAAAGAAAACAACATCCAAAAGACAGGCAACTGGAAACTATATTTGAAAACCATAATTCTGTTTTCTGTTTTTCTTGCGCCTTATTTTTTAATTCTAACGCTTGGTATGCCATTTTGGGCACATCTTCTGTTAACAATAGTTATGGGAATTGGAATGGCTGGAGTAGGAATGAATGTGATGCACGATGGAAATCATGGTTCTTATTCCAATAAAAATTGGGTCAATAAATTCATGGGTGGAACTATTTATGTTCTGGCGGGAAATGTATACAACTGGCAAGTGCAACACAATGTGCTACACCATACCTATACAAACATCCCCGGACATGATGAAGATCTAGATGCCGGACGTGTTATCCGTTTTACAAAAGATGCTAAATGGTATAATTTTCACCGTTTTCAACAATATTATTCCGTTTTTCTATATGGATTACTAACGTTCAACTGGGCTATTACAACTGATTTCAAACAGATGAGAAGCTACTTGAAAAGAAAATTATCTTACGGTGAAGCGAAAAGCCCGAAAATACTTTGGACGACTTTAATTATCACGAAAGTAATTTATGTTTCTATCTGGATCGTATTACCAATCGTTATTGGCATCACATGGTGGAAAGTATTAATTGGTTTCTTCGTTATGCATTACACTGCTGGTTTAATTCTAAGTGTTGTGTTCCAATTGGCACACGTAGTTGAAGAAACGACCAATCCATCTCCAAATGAATTAGGGGAAATGGATAATACTTGGGCTATTCACCAATTGTTTACCACAACAAATTTTGCTCCAAAAAACAAAATCATAAACTGGTACACCGGCGGATTGAATCACCAAATTGAGCACCATATTTTCCCAAATATCAGTCACGTACATTATGGCAAAATTGCAAAAATTGTAAAAGAAACTGCGCAGGAATGCAACTTGCCGTATTATGAATATAAAACGATGCGAAGTGCCGTTATTGCACATTTCAAGCATTTGAAAGATTTGGGAATGAAACCAGAACTTACATAATCATACAAAGACACAACGTGTAGAGATGCACGCTGTAAAGATGCACTGCAGTGCATCTCTACCTAATTAATAAACTAACTACAACCTATTAAAAAATGAATCCATTATCAGATAGAATAAACAATTTATCTACATCTCAAACATTAGCAATGGCAGCTTTGGCCAGAGAATTAAAATCACAAGGAAAAGACATCATCAGTTTAAGCTTAGGTGAACCTGATTTCAATACGCCGGACTTCATCAAAGAAGCGGCTAAAAAAGCGATTGACGAAAATTACAGCACCTATTCTCCAGTAGAAGGATATTTAGAATTAAAAGAAGCTATCTGTAGAAAATTCAAAAGAGACAATAATTTAGACTACAAACCGTCTCAAATTGTGGTTTCAACTGGAGCAAAACAATCGTTATACAATATTGCTCAAGTAATGCTAAACGACGGTGACGAAGTAATTTTACCCGCTCCTTACTGGGTTTCTTATTTCGAAATCGTAAAATTATCAGGTGGAGTTCCTGTAGAAGTTCCAACTTCTGTAGATACCGATTTCAAAATCACACCAGAACAGTTAGAAGCTGCAATCACACCAAAAACAAAAATGATGTGGTTCAGTTCTCCTTGTAATCCAAGTGGATCTGTATACAACAGAGAAGAATTAACGGCTTTAGCCAAAGTTTTGGAGAAATATCCAAACATATATATTGTTGCTGACGAAATTTACGAGCACATCAATTTCTCAGGGACTTTTTGCAGCATCGCATCCATCCCGGGAATGTTAGAAAGAACAATTACCGTAAATGGAGTAGCAAAAGCTTTCGCTATGACAGGATGGAGAATCGGATATATTGGCGCACCAGAATTCATTGCAAAAGCCTGTATCAAAATCCAAGGTCAAGTAACAAGCGGTGCCAACAGTATTGCACAACGCGCGACTATTACCGCTGTAGATGCTGATCCAAGCGTATTGAAACACATGGTTGACGCTTTCCAAAGCCGTAGAGATTTAGTGGTTGGATTATTGAAAGACATTCCAGGAGTAAAAATCAACGTACCAGAAGGTGCTTTTTACGTATTCCCAGACGTTTCTTCTTTCTTCGGAAAAACATTGAAAGGAACGTTCATCAAAGATGCCAATGATTTCTCTATGTACCTTTTGGGAGAAGCCAATGTAGCAACCGTAACCGGTGACGCTTTTGGTAACCCGGATTGTATCCGTTTTTCTTATGCCACAAGCGAAGAATTATTGAGAGAAGCATTACGCAGAATAAAAGAAGCGGTGGCATTAACTGAGGTTCCTGCATAATATAGAATTTATTTCAAGTTTAAAATAGTTTAAAGTTTAAAGTTTTACCGCTTTATACTTTAAACTATTTTTTTATGGGCGTGCCCCTCCGTAAAAACTCCGGGTCGTGCTATTCGCTGCAAGTCCTCGCAAAACTCCATTTCATTACGTCTTGCTGTGGGCTTTCCACTACTATCACTCACGCAAAAGCCGTTTTTTTATTTACTCCAATGCTTTAATGAATTGTTGCATTTCTTTCATAGTTCCAATTGTAATTCTTGACCATTTTCCATTTTCTTCGTAGATTTTTGTACCTATTATATTGTTCTTTTCTAATCGCTCAAAAAAATCTTTATTATAATTAGCCAATGAAAAATAGACAAAATTTGAATGAGAAGGAATGCATCGTATCTTTAACCGTTCAAGTTGTTCTATTGTATATTTTCTTGCTTTTTCGTTTAGTAAATAGGTTTCCGATGCGAATTTATCGTCTTTAATTGACGCTAATGCACCCGAAACGGATGCTACACTTACACTTCCGTTACTCCAGGATTGTAGCTGACTAATTTTTTCAATAGTCCCTGAATTTGCAATTCCGTATCCAATTCTTGCTCCTGCCAACCCATACATTTTTGAAAAAGTTTTAGCAATAATTAAGTTTTTGTTTTCTTTTACTAAATTTACAAGTGATTTTTGGTTCGTAAAATCAATATACGCTTCATCAACTAAAACGATTACTTTTTTAGTTGCTTCATTTATAAAATTCACAAGTGCTTCTCTTTCACAAATTGTCCCTGTTGGATTGTTTGGATTACAAATATAAATCATTCTTGTGTCGGGTTCAATTGCTTTCAACATTGCTGATAAATCATGATGTTTATCCTCTGTTAATGGAACTGTGATTTTTTTAAACCCTAATTTTTCTGCTGTTTCTGTCCAATAATTAAAAGTTGGATCAGCTAAAATAAAACTTCCTTTATTTATGGCACAATATCGGACAACTAAATCTAAAATTTCTGTTGAGCCAGCACCCAATATTATATTTTCGGCAACGAGATTATTCTTTTCAGCAATTTTTGAAATTAATTCCGATGTTAAATCCCAATTATAACGATTGCTGCTATTTATGTTTTTCGTCATTGCATCTCTTGCTAATGCCGAAGGACCATATGGATTCTCATTTGACCGTAAATAAATCGGGTTTAAATTAGTTTCTTCGTTAATAGAATTTTCTGTTTTTGGAATAGCAAAACTTTCCAATGGAACAATTCCTAAACTTACAAATGCTAAACTTGTTTGTTTTAACCAATCTCTCCGACTATTCATAATATTTTATTTTAAAATGTTAAAATACAGCTTTTTATTTTATTTCAATATGTCTCAGGTTTTTCAAATATGTTACAGTTTTTTATTTTTCAGGTTCCGTTGCTCAAAAACAGCATACAGAATATAAATCTGCGATTACGTTCTACTATTTACATATAAAAATGAGATTAGAGTATTTCGTTAATGTTAATCTAGATCGGTTACATTTCTAAACAAGCGATAAAACCACACTGTAGTTCCATCGACAACAAACCCCTTTAGAGTTTTAAACTCTAAAGGGGTTACTTCAAAAAAAACACTATTTTTGTTTTTGGTTTTAACCTTGTCCACAAAAGTGAGCAACTTTAAACCTTAAACATCAAATCCTTCAACTTCAAAAAAATGAAAATACTGCTTCTCGGCTCAGGCGAATTAGGAAAAGAATTTACAATCGCCGCACAACGCATCGGGCAAATCGTAATTGCGGTTGACAATTACGAAAATGCTCCTGCCATGCAAGTCGCCCATGATTTTGAAGTTATCAATATGCTGGATGGTGACGCTTTAGACAGCATCGTTGCCAAACACAAACCTGATTTCATTGTTCCAGAAATCGAAGCCATCAGAACCGAACGTTTTTATGACTACGAAAAGCAAAGAATAACTGTAGTTCCTTCTGCGAAAGCGGCAAACTTCACCATGAATAGAAAAGCGATTCGGGATTTGGCGACTAAAGAATTAGGTTTAAAAACTGCGAATTATCGCTACGCCACCACTGCCGAGGAATTGCAAAAAGGTGTTGAAGCAGTTGGAATGCCGTGTGTCGTGAAACCCTTAATGTCTTCATCCGGAAAAGGACAATCGACGATAAAAACCGAAGCCGATATCGAAAAAGCGTGGAATTATGCCGTTGAAGGTTCCCGTGGCGATGTCGTGGAAGTGATTGTAGAAGCCTTTGTCAAATTCAATTCAGAGATTACTTTATTGACTGTTGTTCAAAATAATAATCCAACCCTTTTTTGTGCGCCAATTGGCCACCGCCAAGAACGTGGCGATTATCAGGAAAGCTGGCAACCCGCCAGAATTTCCGATAAGGATTTATACGAAGCGCAAGACATGGCCGAAAAAGTAACCGAAGCTTTGGGTGGCGCAGGACTTTTTGGAGTAGAATTTTTCTTAGCTGATGATGGCGTTTATTTCTCGGAATTATCGCCTCGTCCGCATGATACTGGAATGGTAACTCTAGCCGGAACACAAAATTTTAATGAATTCGAATTGCATTTAAGAGCTATTTTAAGCTTACCCATTTTCGAAATCACATTAGAAAAAGCGGGAGCGAGTGCCGTAATTTTAGCTTCAGCAGTCCCGATAGCTATCGGGACAACAAATCCAACCTATTCCGGCATCGAAAAAATTGCGGCTTTACCGAAAACTGATTTCAGAATCTTTGGCAAACCAAGTTCAAGACCGTACCGAAGAATGGGTGTAGCATTGGTCAATGACATTCTAGAAACTCCTATTGAAGAAGTGGTAGAAAAAGCGAAAAATGCAGCAAGGTTGATTACCGTGCATTCGTAATTACATTTTTACAACAAGATGAATTGTATGTTTTTGCCTCGAATTCCACGAATATCCCACGAATTAATTCATTATAATTTTAATGAAATTAGCGAGAATTAGTGAAATTCGTGGCTAACTTTTTACTCCATTTAAATATTCATCAGACACATTCCAAACTCACTTTTTAGTAATACGAAAGTTCGTCGGGGTCATTCCACTATGCTTTTTAAACAATCGTGTGAAATAAGAATAATCATCATAGCCTAATTCCGTTGCAATTTCATTGACGGTAAACTTTTTATCCATCAGCATGCGTTTGGCTTCGAGGATAATTCTGTCTGTGATTACTTCGGTCGTGGTTTTTTGCAGGATTTCATTGCAAATCCTGTTCAAATGTTTTAGCGTAATGTTAAGTTGTGAGGCATAGAAAGAAGGTGCTTTTTCTGCCTTAAAATTTTGCTCTAAAAGCAATTCCAAATTTTTAATTTTCACATTATACGAATGCGTTTCATGGAAATGTGTTTCACTATATTTTCTGGCAATTTCAATGTGTATGATATCCAATAGATTCATGATTTTATCTTGCTTCAACAGCTGATTTGTCTGAGTTTCTAAAATTAAACTCTCAAAATAAGGGAGAATCGCTTTCGATTCGGTTACATCAAAAACCATTTCAGGCTTATTGTCCACCGAAGAATAAAACGGATAGTCGCCAATAGTTTTTTGACCAAAATAAAGATTATACATTTCCTGCGAATAGAAAATCACAAAGCCTTCTACATCATCGGATAAATCCCAGTGGTGCATTTGTCCGGGTTGCAAGAAAAACATACTTCCCGGCTGAATCGTAAACACATCAAAATCGATTTCGTGTATTCCAGAGCCTTTGGTAAAAAAGACCAAAACATACGAATTGTGTCGGTGTGGTTCTTCAATAAAACTATGATTGATCAAGTGATTTTTAAAGGTATTAATGTACAAATCACTACTCACTGAATTACAGTTAAACCGCTGAATGTTATAAATAGGATACTTTTTCATGGCTCTTCAATGTCTTTATTGTGCTATAATTAGCGAATATAGAAAACATCCATAACGTGGATAAGAAATACCTTTGATAAAAATAATAAAAATGTCACACGCTATTGCTCACATCCTGAATAATGACTGTCCTCATTGCCTTGAAGGAAAAGTTTTCAAAGAAAAAAACATTTTTCTCAATATCGGATTTCCTAAAATGAATGAATATTGTTCTCATTGTCAGTTTAAATTCGAGAAGGAACCTGGCTATTTCTTTGGTGCTATGTATGTCAATTACGGTTTGACAGTGGCACAAGGCATTGCAACCTATTTTATCGCCCAATTTTTCTTCAAGGAAACTTTTGATTTGAGAATCATTCCAATCATTGCTGTTGTCATTATTGCAATGTCTTCTTTCAACATTCGCTTTTCCAGATTATTGTGGATTTATATGTTTAAAAATTATTCGATATAAAAAAAACCAGTATCTTAGCTAAAGTAAAATTTAATCCTTTATGAAAAAGATACTATACTTAGCTATTTTATTCTCTGCCACACTTGCAAGTGCTCAGGATAAAAAAGAAGAACCAAAGCCTCAAATTGTCGAAGCTTCATGCGGACAATGCCAATTTGGGATGGAAGGACACGGTTGTGAATTAGCCGTTCGCATTGATGGAAAATCATATTTCGTTGACGGTAGTTCTATCGACTCTCATGGTGATGCGCATGCCAATGATGGTTTTTGTTCTGCCATAAGAAAAGCGGAAGTAGTTGGCAAAGTAGTTGACAATAAATTCAAAGTCACCTCATTCAAATTACTGCCAAAAAAATAAAAAAAAGGGCTTAAAGAAAATTCTTTAAGCCCTTTTTAATTACTTCGATTTCATACTCGTTTTCAGATTACTATTCTCAAAACTTGAAATATCAATGACTTCTTCCAAGTCTACATCAAAAGAAATTTTTATACTGTCACCCACCATTGTCACCGGTAATTGATTGGATATTTGAGAGGAACCTACGAAAATATTAGGATAATCTTTCACCTTGAAATAATAAAAGCTATTCCCGTTTTTTACATCATTTTGGATTCGGGTTACAACTGATTTCAGCGATTTTTTATTAGAAACACTATTCGGATTTATTTTATTATCCGCCATATTATAGACGTTTTTAAACGAAGTCAAGGTTTCTCGCATCGTATTACCCACGCCAACAATCGTATAATCTGAAATGGCAACCATCGCAAACATTTTAACCAATCCACCATCATCTTTAAGCGTCATCACATACGTGGGAATGTTATTAATATTATACGGAATAGGCAAAGATGCCTTATACCCTTTCTCCTGAACTTTCCCTTGTGCGGAGCTTTGAGCAGCAAATTCTGTTGCGCCACCTTGTTTATAAAAGGTCGTTTCTTTGGTTCTTGTATCCACCAATACAAAACCTACAGCAGATTCTTCTTTCCCAACCGAAGTCAATCCGGTATACCAATAGGATTTATTGTCTTTTCCGTAAACCAATGTTAATCCTTCAGTGATTTGGAGTTTATCCGCATTAGAAAAATTCCAATACCCGTGAACATATTCACCCCAATCATTCAATTGATCTTCTATAAAATCCAAAGGCTGAATTCGATCTACCCATTTTGGTGTTTCAGCAATTGAATATTCTTTTATAGCTCCAGATTGCGCATCAACCACAATAACGCCCGTAGCTTCTTTTCCTGAGAAACCAATTTTTTTCACATATTTAGTGACAATCCAAAACGGATTTCCCGCATCATCAATCTCAAAACTAAAATCAGCCAGACCAACAGTAGCATTTCCATTAAAATAAACGTGTCTGTGAATGTCACTTTGAAAATAAGCACCTTGCTGGTACTTAATCTTAATGTCTTTCCCTGCCACATTCTGAACTAGTTTTACATCGCGTTCATTGGTTGCAGAAACCATAACATATCCCGCAGTTCCTTCTTGGTTGTTAAACCATTTTAAAAAACCCGAATGCAATAATGGCGCAACCCAGTACAAGTTGTTATTCACTTTTTGGATACAAAAATCACCTAATTCTACTTGACTTCCCAAGGCGGGTTGGGAACCTAAAATTTTCTCTCCCAGAAGATGCGCTAACTCCTCATCGACCACACGGATTTTATCAATAGAAATTGGGGCAATATGATTTGTTATTTTTTGTCCGTTTTTAACCTCGCCTATTAGTTTTTGATACGAATCACTTCTAAACATTTTTAGGCTGGTCAGAAAAGGAAGCGCAATACAATACACTAAAAGTACTCCTGCCAAAACATACAAAACCTTGTTTGGCCTGGAAACAATCTTGACTTGTTTGGTTTGCTGCGAAACTGTGAGCCCAAGAGAAAATAAAACCCCAAGAATAACTAATAACAACACAATAATAGTAAAACCCGTAAATCCATAATTAATTACCGGCAGGTTGATATAAAAAAGTAAAAAACCCAAAAGAAATAAAAAAACAATTGAGAAGATTTTTTTCATGGTATCCAGTCTTTGATATATTTCAATATTAGTCTTTAATACTTCTAAATGTTACACTAAAAAAAGTGTCAATTTTAAAGAAAACAGGAACCTTATTTACAATACCGCAAAAAATAGTATTTTTGCATTCCGATTGAAACTAATTTTTCAATCTTTAATTTTTTTCAATCTTTAAAATAAACACATGAAAGCATACGTATTTCCAGGTCAAGGCGCACAATTTACAGGAATGGGTAAAGACTTATATGAAAATTCTGCTCTTGCAAAAGAATTATTCGAAAAAGCAAATGAGATCTTAGGTTTCCGCATCACAGACATCATGTTTGAAGGTACAGCTGAGGAATTGAAAGAAACCAAAGTTACACAACCGGCCGTTTTCTTGCATTCCGTGATTTTGGCAAAAACGTTAGGTGAGGATTTTAAACCAGAAATGGTTGCGGGACATTCCTTAGGTGAATTCTCTGCTTTAGTAGCAAATGGCACTTTGTCTTTTGAAGACGGATTAAAATTAGTTTCACAAAGAGCTTTGGCAATGCAAAAAGCCTGCGAAATAAAACCATCTACTATGGCAGCCGTTTTAGGATTGGCAGACAATATCGTAGAAGAAGTTTGCGCTTCTATTGACGGAATCGTAGTGGCTGCAAATTATAACTGCCCGGGACAATTAGTGATTTCAGGAGAAACTACTGCAGTAGAAAAAGCCTGTGAAGCAATGAAAGCTGCGGGTGCAAAACGCGCTTTATTATTGCCAGTTGGTGGTGCTTTTCACTCTCCAATGATGGAGCCGGCTCGTGAAGAACTGGCTGCCGCTATTGAGGCAACTACGTTCTCTACTCCTATTTGTCCGGTATATCAAAATGTAACGGCAAGTGCAGTTTCTGATGCTGACGAAATTAAGAAAAACCTAATCATTCAATTGACAGCTCCTGTAAAATGGACGCAATCGGTACAACAAATGATAAAAGACGGAGCTACTTTATTTACTGAAGTAGGTCCTGGAAAAGTATTGGCCGGATTGATTGGCAAAATTGATAAAGAAGCGGTTACTGCAAATGCATAATTAGTATTCAATTACTGCTTTAAAATAGTATCCTCACAAACTCTTGTTTGTGAGGATTTTTTTTATCTTTATAAAACGAGTTAAAATCAATTTTAATTTTTTAAAATGAAAAAAATGAAAAAAGCACTTTTAGGATTAGCATGTATTGCAACTTTAATGACTTCTTGCAAAAAAGAAACAAAAGACGAAGTAAAAGAGGCTACAGAAGCCGTTGGTAATGAAATGGAAGAAGCTATAGATACAGCAGCTGTAAAAGTTGATGCTGCAGCTGATTCTACCAAGGTTAAAGCAGGAGAAGTTCTTAAAAAAGGGGCTGATAAAATGAATCAAGCCGCTGAAAAATTGAAAGAAGCGGCAAAAAAATAATTCAAAAAAAAGGGCTGTCTACGACAGCCCTTTTTTTATTTTCTAATTTTCTGTTCCCATTTCCAGGCGCTTGCCATTGCTTCTTCAAGCGTCGATTGTGCTTTCCATCCCAGAACAGTATTGGCTTTATCCGTATTGGCGTAAGCCGAAGTAATATCGCCTTCTCTGCGACCAACAATTTTATATGGTAATTTTTTACCGCTTACTTTTTCGAAAGTATTGATGACTTCTAAAACGGAGCTTCCTGTTCCTGTACCTAAATTGAATGTTTCTACTTTGGCGGTATTTTTTTTATTCAATAAGCGCTGCAAAGCGATTACATGTGCTTTCGCCAAATCGACTACGTGAATATAATCGCGTACCGCAGTTCCGTCTGGAGTTGGGTAATCATCTCCATAAACGGCTAGTTCTTTACGCAATCCAAAACCCGTTTGTGTAATAAATGGCACTAAATTTTGAGGAACTCCAATAGGCAATTCTCCAATTTCAGTAGAAGGATGCGCTCCAATTGGATTAAAATAACGCAATAAAATCGCATTGACATTGGTTACCTTAGCCACATCGATGATGATTTCTTCTCCAATTTTTTTGGTATTCCCGTAAGGAGAAATTGGCTGTTGTACTGGTGCGTTTTCGGTAATTGGCATTGTTTCAGCTTGACCATAAACGGTACAAGACGAGCTGAAAATAAAATTTGCTTCCGGTTTTTGCTGTAATTCCTGCAAAATATACACCAATGCATTGATATTATTTTCATAATACAACAAAGGATTTTCGACACTTTCACCCACCGCTTTTGAAGCTGCAAAATGAATCACACCTGAAATATCATGATGCCTTTTGAAAAAATCCTGAACGCTATCCTTTTCGCGTAAATCCAACTTTTCGAAAGCGGGAATTTTTCCGGTAATACTCTGAATTCCATCTAACACATTCAATGATGTATTCGATAAATTATCCACAACTAATACTTCAAAACCCTCATTTTGTAATTCAACAACAGTATGCGAACCAATAAAACCTAAACCTCCTGTAACTAATATTTTCATGATTATTTTTTTTTTATGCAGACGCAATTTGTCGCATCTCCTTTATATTTATACCACATAAAAAAGACGCGATAAATCGCGTCTCTATATTATTTCAAAAACTCTAAAACACTGTCGGTTATGAATTTAATTTGTTCATCATCAAGTTCCGTATGCATCGGTAATGAAATCACCTCTTTTACCAATTGATTGGTTACCGGAAAGTCCTCCTCTTTATATCTAGAATCCAAATATGCTTTTTGCGAATGCAATGGAATTGGGTAATAAATGGCACACGGAATACCTTTATCAAGTAAATGCTGCATCAATCCATCTCTATTGGCATTAATGATTCGCAAAGTATATTGATGAAAAACGTGATCGTCTCCATTTAAATCAAACTCTGGAATTGTAATATTAGAATGACCCGAAAAAGCAGCATTATATTTTGCCGCTGCTGCTCTACGCGCTTTGTTATATTGGTCCAGCAACGCTAATTTAGCATTCAAAACTGCTGCTTGAATACTATCTAATCGTGAATTTACCCCTACTACATCATGGTGGTAACGCTCGTACATTCCGTGATTTACAATCCCGCGAAGTTTATGCGCCAAAACATCATCATTGGTAAAAATCGCTCCACCATCTCCATAACATCCTAAATTTTTAGAAGGAAAAAATGAAGTAGATCCCACATGACCAATTGTCCCTGCTTTCTTTTTTGTTCCATCAGAAAACTTGCAATTAGCTCCAATCGCTTGTGCATTGTCTTCTATAACATATAGATTATGCTCCTTGGCCAAAGCCATAATCGCTTCCATATTAGCAGCACGACCAAATAAATGTACCGGAACAATTGCTTTGGTTTTTGGCGTAATGGCGCCTTTAATTCCTTCGATAGAAATATTCATATTATGCATATCTACATCTACCAAAACCGGTGTCAATTGCAGTAAAGCAATTACTTCCACTGTCGCTGCAAAAGTAAAATCGGCAGTGATTACTTCATCTCCAGGCTTTAAATCCAATCCCATCATCGCAATTTGCAAGGCATCGGTTCCATTAGCGCAAGGAATTACGTGTTTTACGTCCAGATACTCTTCCAATGATTTTTGAAATTGATGAACTTGAGGTCCATTAATGTAAGTATTTGTGTCCAGAACTTCCTGAATAGAGGTATTTACTGCGGTTGCAATTTTATCATATTGACTTTTCAAGTCAACCATTTGGATTTTTTTCATTGAAATTTTTGTTTAAAGTTCGCCCTTCGACTGAGCTCAGGGTGACGTTATTTTAAGGTTTCAAGAAACAGCAGACACTTTCTTAAAACGAAGAACAAAAATAGTTATTTATGAGTTTAAACCAATGAAACCCACATTAAAAAAAGATATTATTCCGATGAAATAAAAAATGGGTTCCTGACAACCAAAATTTAAATATTGCTGCGGAAGAAATAAACATAAAGAAAACGTATTTTAGCCCCAAAATTTCAATGATGCTTTTTCTCTATAATCTAATTGTTCAAATTGCTGGTTTTTTATTAAAAATCGTAGCTCTTTTCAGCCCAAAAATGAAACTCTTTGTTGACGGACGAAAAACGGTTTTCGCAACCTTGGAACAAAAAATAAAACCTTCCGACAAGACAATTTGGTTTCATGCCGCTTCACTTGGCGAATATGAACAAGGTTTGCCCGTGATTGAAAAAATCAAGGAAAAATTCCCTTCCCATAAAATCGTTTTGACTTTCTTCTCGCCATCTGGTTACGAAGTCAGGAAAAACAACGCCGTTGCCGATGCAACCGTATATTTGCCCTTGGACACCAAAAACAATGCGCAGGAATTCATAAAACTAGTCCATCCCGAAATGGCGTTTTTCATCAAATATGAATTTTGGCCGAATTATTTGAGAGAACTCAAAGAACAAAACACCCCGACCTATTTGATTTCTGGGATTTTCAGGAAAAGTCAAATGTTCTTTAAATGGCATGGAGGGTTTTACAGAAAAGCACTGGACACTTTCACCTATTTTTTCGTGCAGAACGAAAGTTCCAAAAATTTGCTGTTGCAAATCGGCAAGAGCAATGTGGTCGTTTCGGGCGATACCCGTTTTGACCGGGTGGCTGCCATTTTGGAAAAAGACAATTCGTTGGATTTCATTACCAATTTCAAAAATGACACCTTGACTATTGTCGTGGGAAGTTCATGGCCAAAAGACGAGAGTTTACTCGTCGATTTTATCAATTCGACCAATCACAAGTTGAAATTTATCATTGCGCCTCACAATATCAAAGACGAACAAATCCAGCAGCTGAAAAACAGCATTTCGAAAAAAACCGTTTTATTTTCCGAGGTGCAGTCGCGATCAATCGCATCTCTACACGATTATGACGTTTTCATCATTGACACCGTTGGCATTCTGACCAAAATTTACAGTTATGCCGACATTGCCTATGTGGGTGGCGGTTTTGGCAACCCGGGCGTTCATAACATTTTGGAACCCGCCACTTTTGGCGTTCCGATTATTATTGGCTCCAACTTTTCGCATTTTGCCGAAGCAACGACTTTGGTCAATATGGAAGGCTGCGTCTCCGTTTCAAATCAAAAGGAATTGAATGAAGCTTTCGAGAATTTGATTCAGAACGAGGACATTCGACACGAAAAAGGGCACATTTGCAGCACTTTTGTGCAAATGAATAAGGGGGCGACCAAAATGATTACGAGTCGAATCTAAACACGAATTAACACCGAAAAACAAAAAAAATCAAACACGTCCCGATAGCTATCGGGATTCACGAATTTACACGAATTAAAACCTTAGAAAAAAGACACAGATTCCACAAATTCTCACAGATTAATTTGTGAAAATTTGTGGAATCTGTGTCTACTTTTTCAGTCTCCTGCCATGATTGCAGCCTATAAACTCAATTTTTCCTTAAAATTACTGGCCTGTCTTCTGGAAATTTCCACTTTCAGGTCTTTGGGGAGATGCGCCAAAAGATTGCCGCTAAACCAAGGGTCGATTTTAGAGACATATTCAACATTCATAATTTGATTTCTGTTGGCTCTAAAGAAAAATTCTTCGGGAAGCTTTTCCTCAATTTGGTTCAAGGATTTGTTGATGATTGCTTTTTCGTTTTGAAAAAACACTTTGGTGTAATTGCCATCCACTTCAAACAGATAAATGTCCGAGATTTTTACCAGCCAGCATTTTTCGCCATCTCTGATGAAAATCTGACTACTCATCGTTAGCTTTTTACTATTCTTTTCGGTTTTCTCTACCAAATTACTTTGCACTTTATCGATAGCCAGGGCAAATCTTTTGGGATTGATAGGCTTCATCAGATAATCCAAAGCATTATACTCAAAAGACTTAATCGCATATTCATCGAAAGCGGTCGTAAAAACCGTAATAGGCACATTGTCGAGCATTTCAAGCAAGGCGAAACCATCCTTTTCAGGCATGTTGATGTCCAGAAAAAGCAAGTCGGGCTGGGTGGCGTTGATGAGTTCGAAGCCCAAATCCACATTTTCGGCTTCACCAATGATTTCAATTTCCGGGTGATTTTTAATTAATTCCTTTAGCTCATTTCGAGCCAAACGGGAATCTTCTACTATGACGGCTTTTATTTTTTTCATCTGTTTCTAAGAAATGGGAATTATTATTTTGGCAATCACTTCGTTTTCAAGTTCGCTTAATGCAAAAGTTGCGGTTTCCCCATAAAGCAAACGCAACCTTCTCTGAATGTTTTTGAGCCCCACTTGAGTCGTGCTTTTTTCTTGAGACAATTGCCCCGTATTGTTTACCTCAATGTATAAATTGGTGTTTTCTTTTTTGATTTTCAAGCGTATCACCCCACCTTCTTTCAGTTGTGCAATACCGTGTTTCACCGCATTTTCCACCAACATTTGAATAATCATGGGCGGAATTTGTAGCCGTAGCGTATCTTCTTCTATTTCAACAACAAATTGCAGTCGGTCTTCCAACTGAATTTTGGAAATGGCGATAAAATTTTCCACCATTTCAATTTCCTCCTCCAAAGCAATGGTATTAATTTCGCTTTTGGTCAAAGAATACCGCAACATCTCGGACAATCGCGTGATCATTTCCCTTGATTTAGCTGGATTTTCCAGAATCAAACCGCGAATATTGTTTAAGCTATTAAACATAAAATGCGGATTAATTTGCCCTTTCAAAGCATTGAGTTGCGATTCTTTAAGGGTGGATTCTAGCTCTAATCGATTCAGTTTAACAACATTCAAATACTCATACCCTTTTATTGCTAATATTACGGAAAGCCAAACCAAAAATGGAACTGCAAAAAAAGGTGAATTAGACAATTTCATTAAAAAGGTAAGAATCATTTCTTTGCCGAAATAATAGCGTGCTGGAAAATCCAGCATCGGCCAAAGTAGCGAAAAGTATAACCCTTGGACAATGATAAAAACAAGAAAGAGTAACACCCAATCTTTTCTTTTGATATTACCAATTTCAAAATATTTTTCTACAAAATAAAGAATTACAAATGAAAGTAAGTATCCTAACGAACCACTCAAAACACTTTCAATTAATGAATAATAATAATAATTCATTATCTTAGAGGAACTCATAGCTTTATCATCAAATCCATAAGAAAGCTTACCCAGAGCTAAAGTACTAATCATGTAAACTATCCATCCTAATAAATTGAAAATATGATATTTATAATTAGTAAATAGTTTCATAAGTAAGTAAAGATTATTTTATACTGTAATATAGCATTGCCATAAGGAAATACCATAATTCGCATTATGATTATTAAATTGTAGGTGTTTTAAACCGTTAAACAGATTATCCATTTAACAATTTTAAAAACCAATAATACAACAATATCCACCATTTTTTCGAATTTAAAATTAGAATAAATATTTAAAAACTTTGGCGAAGCGCGCATGCTTCGCCAAAGTTAAAGTTTTTAAAATTAGTTTTTGGGTTGAAAATCTGGATGTCCTACTTGCCAAAGTGCAAAACTCAAAATATCTGCAATATCTTCAAAAGATTTTTGTTTCGTATTTCCCGAGCCATGCCCTGCTTCGTAATCAATTTTTAATAACGTAGGTTTATTAGATGTGTTTACATCTTGCAATTTTGCTGCAAATTTTGCAGGTTGCCAAACAATCACTCTCGGGTCATTAAAACCCGCTGTTGCTAATGTTGCAGGATATTTAACTCCTTCTTTCAAGTGTAAATAAGCATCCATTTCAATTAACCCCTTGCATTCCTCCTCTATTTTAACGGTTCCAAATTCTGGGGTGTTTCCAGGTCCGCTTGGCATATTTTCTGCCCTTAAAGTATTCATGGCGCCCACTCCAGGAATGGCTACTGCATACAAATCGGGTCTTTCAGTGATGGCTCTGCCTACGAATATTCCTCCAGCACTTCGGCTATAAATTGCGGTTTTGGTAGGGTTGGTATAACCTTCATTAATCATGTATTCCGTACAAGCAATAACATCTTTCCAAGTATTCGGTTTGGTATTTTTTTGTCCGGCCAAATGCCATTTTTCACCCAATTCTCCACCACCACGTACGTGTGCTACTGCTAATATCCCTCCTTTTTCAACCCAAAGTAAAAAGCTTGCTCTAAATCCGGGTGTTGTAGATGATCCATAGGCACCATATCCATAAAATAAGACTGGCGTGTTTTTATCCTTTTTTAATCCTTTTTTATAAATGAGCGATAGAGGCACCTCTACACCATCATGGGATTTTACCATTAATTCCTGTACTTCCAAATTCTCAAATTCAGGATAGGCTACTATTGAGGCCAATTCTTCTCGCTTAAATGTGTTGGTTTTCACATCATATTTGTAACGTTCTCCCGCCATCGTCCATCCTGCTATACCCACCCAAAGATCCGAAAACTTATACCCTTTACCAGTAGTGACAATTGTTGCCGCTTTTTTGGGAGTTATTATTTCTCTCTGATTTTTCCCGCCAAAGTCCGTAAAAAACAACTTACTTTCTATTCCGTTTTTGCTTCGTGTATAAAATAACCCATCTTTTGTTACAGTAAAAGCATCTAGCTTCATCTCTTTATTTTCCGAAATCACTTCTTTTGCAGTAGCAAAATTAGGTTTCTGAAAATTGGTTTTCAGCACTTTAAAATTAGGCGCATTTAATGAGGTGAGGAAATACAAATCATTTTTATTGACACCAAAACCTTTTACTTGATCTTTTCTGTCACACCATAATTCCCAATTAAGCTTACCTTGATTAATTCCAGAACCCTTTGCTGCATACATCTTCAAATTAGCATTTACAGAAGAAGGAAACAAAAACAACATATCACTTTCATTATCATATCCCAAAATAGCCATCTCCCCATCTAGAATATTTAGCTTCGGATACATTTCTTTAGTGAAAAGTGTTTTATCAGTCGCAACCGCTGTTCCAATAGCATGAATTTTTGTTGTCAAATTCATTTGTCCCGCCATGTCAAGAACATCATTTGTAGAGGATTGGGTGTAAACAAAAGAATTGTCGTCCTTTAACCAAGAAGCACCGCCCACTCGTAGTTTGTCTATTTTATCAGATAAAATTTCTGAAGTAGCTACATTTATGATAACCATTTCGTTCATTTCTTTCCCGTTTGGCGCCATGCACAGCGCTAATAAATTTCCTTTTTTATTGGTTGAAAAAGAGGAAATGGAATATTTTAATTCTGAACCATCGCCATATTTTCGAGGATCGAAAAGCAATTTTTCCACACCCGTGAGACCTTTTCTCGTATACAGTTTACCCGTTTGGTCTTGAGGCGTTTGTTTTAAATAAAAATAAGTATCATCCTCTAATATCTGTACAGCGCCAATTTTAGATGATGCTCTCCCATCAAATTCCACCAATTTGTCGATTAGTTTTTGTTTCCCCGGAATTGCGTTAAGAACCGCATTCGTGTAATCCGCTTGCCCTTTCATCCAAGAAAGCGTTTGCTCATTTTTGAGATCTTCAAGATTACGATATTTATCTTCTATTTTGGTTCCGAAATAATCTTCCGTTACCGGAACCGATGGTGCTTTTGACGGCTTGCTCTGAGCAAAAACATTTGCTGTTAATAAAATACTGAATGCCAGTATTGATGTTTGTTTTCTTTTCATGATTTGATTATTATTAATTGATGATTTGATTGATTTGATTGATGATTTGTTTGGCTTAATTTATTAATTATTATAGAACCTCTTTTATACCTTCTATTACCCCACATATAAAAATTCCAAAGACGATACATGCTAATACTAGTATTACATTTTTAACTACTCTCCTAAAATTTAATTTTTTCATGATTTGATTAATTTATTTTGATTGATGATTTGTTTGATGATTTGTTTGATGATTTGTTTGATTAAATTTTATTTCAATTTTAACTGATTAAAAATTTAACTCCATAGTACCCTGCAAAACCTGCCATAAAACCCAATAATGCATTCGCTACTAATTTTCCTGTTTTAAGACTTTCTTTTTTCATGTTTTTATTTTTTGTTTGTTAGTTTGTTTTTTGTTTGTTTTGATGAGGCAAATATATGCTGACTCCATCTTTTATTCTTACAAAAAATGACGAACGGTAATTTTGAAATGACGAGCGGTTATTACGGCTTTTTATTACAAACAAAAACAGGATTACTTACCTTTACCGCTATAAAAAAAAGAAAAATGATACACTTTAAACAGCTAGAAAAAAACAGTATTAATCTCATTACCGCCATGATGTCCGATTTTTACGCTATTGACGGCTACCCTATTGATATCGAAAAATCAAAAGCATTATTCCAGCAATTTACCGACAATCCTGAGTTTGGTTTAGCTTGGCTAATCTATACTAATGACACCGTGGTCGGTTATGTAATCCTAACATTCTGTTTTAGCTTTGAATACCGAGGCAGGATTGCCATTTTAGACGAATTGTATCTTTCCGATTCGGCTCGCGGTAAAGGAATTGGCAAAAAGGCGGTGGCTTTTATTCAAGCCAAAGCACAGCAATTAAACCTGAAAGTAATCTACCTAGAAGTTGAAAATCACAATGAAAACGCTCAAAAATTGTATCTTGCCAGCGATTTTATATTCCACCATCGGAAATTAATGAAATATATTGTTAAATAAAAAATCAATTTAAATTAATACCATGAAATTTTTAAAACTATTCTTATTACTATTTGTCATTCAGACGCAAGCACAGCAGGGCGGTATGTGGATTCCTTCGCTTTTGAAAGGAATGAATGAAACAGAAATGAAAAACTTAGGCATGAAAATGTCTGTCAAAGAGATTTACGATGTGAATCAATCGAGTTTAAAAGATGCCGTTCCACACTTTAATGGTGGTTGTACCTCGGAAGTTATTTCTCCAAAAGGATTAATTTTAACAAATCACCATTGCGGATTTTCACAAATTCAATCGCACTCTACAGTAGACCATGATTATCTGACTGATGGATTTTGGGCTTACAAAATGGAGGACGAATTGCCTAATAAAAACTTAACCGTCGCTTTTATTGTAAAAATCGAAGATGTAACCACATCGGTTTTAGAAGGAACTGCTTCTCTCACCAGTGAATCCGAAAAACAAAAGAAAATTCAAGAAAACATTACGGCACTTACTAATTCTTTACCAAAGGAAAATTGGCAGGAAAATAAAATCCGTACGTTTTATGAAGGCAATCAATACATGCTTTTTGTAACAGAAACTTTTACAGATGTCCGTTTGGTTGGCGCTCCGCCTTCCTCAATAGGGAAATTTGGTTCTGATACTGATAACTGGGTTTGGCCGCGTCATACGGGAGATTTTTCATTGTTTAGAATTTATGCTGACAAAAACAATCGTCCGGCTGCGTATTCGAAAGACAATGTTCCTTACACTCCTAAACACTTTCTGCCGATTTCACTTGATGGTGTAGCCGAGGATGATTTTACATTGGTTTTTGGTTATCCAGGAAAAACAAATGAATATTTACCTTCTGTTGCTATTGAACAAATTGTAAACGAACTAAATCCTGCAAAAATCGAAATTAGAGACAAAGCCCTGAAAGTGGCTGATGGTTTCATGAGAAAAGACAATGCTATTAAAATTCAGTATGCCTCTAAATACGCCAAGATTGCTAATTATTGGAAAAAATGGATTGGCGAAACCCAAGGATTAAAAAAATCAAATGCCGTTGCTATTAAAAGAGAATCTGAAAAAGTCTTTCAGCAGAAAATAACAAAAGCGGGTAAAGAAAAAGAATACGGAACACTTTTGACTGATTTTGAAAAAAACTACGCAGAAATAGCACCATATGCCTCTGCCAGAGATTATTTTGCGGAAGTTGTACAGCTCAACACGGAATTACTAAGCGTTGGTTACAAATTGTATCAGCTGGAACAAGTTTACAAAACCAAAGGAGAGCAATCTTTTACAGACCGAAAAAACAATTTACTAACTGGCCAGGAAGCTTTCTACAAAGATTTTAATGCAACTGTTGATGAAAAAGTTTTTGAGCAATTGATTGAATTGTATGCTACCAAATCTCCAAAACAATTTTTACCCCAAAGCTTAGTGAATGTAAATGCCAAAAATTTGGCTTCGGAAATTTACAGCAAATCCAAACTTAAAAATTATACAGGTCTGAAAGAATTATTAACCGGCGATACGCAAACCGTTTTAACGAATTTAAACAATGACCCAGGTTTCCTGCTGGTAAAAGAATTGGCTGATAAATATTCGAAAGAAGTTTCGCCAAAATATGACGAAATCAATTTAAAGATTACTGCACTTCAACGCACGTATATGAAAGCGCAATTGGAATTGAATAAAGACAGCAGAATTTTTCCGGATGCCAATAGCACATTAAGAATTACTTATGGAAAAGTAAAAGGATACGAACCTAAAGATGCTACACTTTACACACCAATAACCTATTTAGATGGGATAATGGAGAAATACATCCCTGGAGATTATGAATTTGATGTTCCATCCAAATTGATAGATCTATATAAAACCAAAGATTACGGATCCTATGGAGAAAACGGCAAAATGCCTGTTAACTTTATTGGCACAAATCACACTACTGGAGGTAATTCAGGAAGCCCGGCGATAGACGCAAACGGAAACCTGATAGGACTTAATTTTGACAGGGTTTGGGAAGGAACCATGAGTGATATCTATTATGACCCGAGTATTTGTAGAAACATTATGGTTGACATACGCTACGTCCTTTTTATTATGGATAAATATGCGGGTGCAAAAAACTTGATAAGTGAGCTAAAACTGGTTCACCCAAAGAAAAGCAAACCTTTAAAAAAGAAAAACTTAAAGTAAAAACCAAGGACTCAACAACGATATATAGCATTTATTAATTATTTGACTTAATTGGCATAATAATTGTAATTTGTTTCGGCGTTGACAAAAAATATTATTTTTTAAAAAAAAAATAAAAAAATATTTTACATATTAAAAAATTTATATCTTTGCCACGAATTAATAATTAACCTTTTATATTAAATTAAGATGAAAAAAGTATTTTTAAGTTTAGCTGCTGTTGCTGTATTGACTGTTGTATCATGTAAAAAAGCTGACGCTCCTGCTGAGGACGCTGCTACTGTAATTGATTCTGCTGCTGCTGTAGTTGATTCTGCTGCTGCTGTAGTTGATTCTGCTGCTGTTGTTGTTGACTCTGCTGCTGCTGCTGCTACTGAAGCTGCTGCAACTGCTACTGAAGCTGCAAAAAAATAATTAGAACTCAAATTCTAAAAAATTTTAAAGCCATCCGCTATGCGAGATGGCTTTTTTAATTTGTGACATTTCCAATCATTTAAGAAGGAGATGTACAAATAAAAAAGAGAGTCGTGTAAATTTAATTTACACGACTCTCTTTTTTATTTACGAATTAATTCAAAAACCTTTAATCCGAAAAAATAAAATCATTTCCAGAGAAATCCAACACCTCTGAATTTGATCCATACCGCACAATTTCATCGATTCCTTTTTGCAAACGCAACGAAGTGGTATATTTTCTACTTGTTGCAAAATGATTCCCTCCTAACATCAATTTAAAATAGAACTTCCCACCGGAAGACTTAAACTTTAAAAAATCAGCGGTTTCAATTGCTGTTTTAAACTTTTCAATATCTTCTTCGCACTCAAACTTGAGTTCATAACTTAAACTTGTAAAAACAACTTTCCCCTTTCTGGAAGTGAAAACAAATTTATACTCGTCGTTATATCTTTTACTAATTACAAAAGCCCCCATGAAATTTCAGATTTTAGATTGCGGATTTTAGATTTCAGATTCTAAACATGGAGCTTAGAATTCACTTCTGTAAAAATCTCTTTGTTCTCAGCTACAAACTCCTATAAATAAAAAAAGCTCCAAACATAGTTTGAAGCTTTTTTAGTACTCAGAGCGGGACTTGAACCCGCACGAACATTGCTGTTCACTGGATTTTAAGTCCAGCGTGTCTACCAATTTCACCATCCGAGCATTATGTGGTGTTGGAGCGAAAAACGGGGCTCGAACCCGCGACCTCGACCTTGGCAAGGTCGCGCTCTACCAACTGAGCTATTTTCGCATTTTCAATTCTTAGAAAGAACCGCGATACTTGTTCTGTATTGCGGATGCAAATTTAGGACATTTATTGAATTATACAAGCCTTTTTTATAAAAAAATCACAGATTAAAGTTAATGTTCTGATACCGTAAACTTTAAAACAAAATAAATTATTTTCTGGTCAACATTCTTTTAATTTCATTGAGTTTCATCAGCGCTTCCATAGGCGTAATGGTATTTATATCCAGATTCAAAATCTCTTCTTTGATTTCCTCCAATAAAGGATCATCCAGATTAAAGAAACTCATTTGCATTTCGTCTTTTGCAGCTTTAATTCCATTCAGCGCATCGCTGGAATGATTCTTTTCTAATTTCTTTAAAAGTTTCTGCGCTTTCAAAATCACAATTTGAGGCATTCCCGCCATCTTCGCCACATGTATTCCAAAACTATGTGCACTTCCTCCTTTTACTAATTTTCGAATAAAAAGCACCGTATCTTTCAATTCTTTGACAGCCACATTGTAATTCTGAATTCTAGGCAATGATTCGCTCATTTCATTCAATTCATGATAATGGGTTGCGAACAATGTCTTCGGTTTTGAAGGATGTTCGTGCAAGAATTCTGCAATTGCCCATGCGATGGAAATCCCGTCATAGGTACTTGTTCCTCTTCCTATTTCATCTAAAAGCACTAAACTCCTATCGGAAATATTATTCAGGATAGAAGCTGTTTCATTCATTTCGACCATAAAAGTAGATTCTCCCATCGAAATATTATCACTCGCTCCTACTCTGGTGAATATTTTATCTACAATTCCCATTCTCACGCTGTCTGCAGGCACAAAACTTCCCATTTGACACAACAGTACAATCAAAGCGGTTTGACGCAAAATAGCTGACTTTCCGGACATATTCGGACCCGTAATCATAATCAATTGCTGCGTTTCTCTATCCAAAAAAACATCATTAGCAATATAAGGCATCCCGACCGGCAATTGTTTTTCGATAACAGGATGTCTTCCGTTTTTGATTTCCAGTTCGAATGTTTCGTCTAGTTCAGGGCAGATGTATTTATTTTCGATAGCCAACTGTGTAAAAGAACACAAACAATCCAGTTGCGCCACCAAATTAGCATTCATTTGAACCGGCTTGATATACGTAGCAATCCAACTCACTAATTGCTCGAATAATTCTACTTCTATTTTGTGGATTTTCTCTTCGGCACCGAGTATTTTAGTTTCGTATTCTTTTAATTCCTCCGTAATATAGCGCTCCGCATTAACCAAAGTTTGTTTTCGAATCCACTCCACAGGAACTTTATCCTTGTGCATATTCCTAACTTCGATGTAATATCCAAAAACATTATTAAACGATATTTTCAAGGATGAAATCCCCGTCAATTGTGATTCCCGTTTTTCAATTCCTTCCAAGAATTCCTTTCCGGAAGTTGATATTGCCCGCAAATCATCTAATTCCGCATTGATTCCTTTGGCAATAGCATTTCCTTTGGCAATAGCCACAGGCGCATCTTGATTTAAAACGGTTTTTATTTTTTCACGCAACAATTCGCAACTGTGCAAACTGTCACCGATTACTTTTACTGCTTCTTGCGGACTTTCTAAAGCCAAGGTTTTTATTGGAATAATAGCATCCAAGGATTCTTTCAGATAAACCACTTCGCGAGGCGAAACTTTTCCGGCTGCAATTTTCGAAATCAAACGTTCCAAATCAGAAATTTGCTTGATTTGATTCTGAATATTTTTCAAAACATTTTGATCCTCTTTCAAATACGAAACCACCTGATGACGGCTTTTTATTTTAGTACTATCCTTTAATGGCAATGCCAACCAACGTTTTAATAATCGTCCACCCATTGGCGAAAGCGTTTTGTCAATAACATCCAGTAGCGTCACCGCGTTTGGATTATAACTATGATACAACTCCAGATTGCGAATGGTGAATCGGTCCATCCAGACGTAAGCATCTTCGGCTATACGCTGAATCGCCGTTATATGTTGTACTTTATTATGCTGTGTTTCGGATAAATAATACAAAATGGCTCCCGAAGCAATAATTCCTTCTTTCAATTCTTCGATTCCAAATCCTTTCAAAGAAACCGTTTGAAAATGCTTGGTTAAGGTTTCGAATGCGTAGTCTTCTTTGTAAATCCAATCTTCCAAGTAAAAACTATGGTAATCCTCTCCGAAAATTTCCCGGAAATCATTTTTATTATTTTTGGGAATCAGAACTTCACTTGGATTAAAATTCTGCAACAGTTTGTCAATATATTCTGCATTGCCTTGCGCCGTTAAAAACTCACCTGTAGAAACATCCAAAAAGGAAATTCCTATTGATTTATTGGCAAAGAAAATGGACGCCAAAAAATTATTGGTCTTCGATTGCAAAACCTCATCGTTCATAGAAACTCCAGGAGTCACCAATTCAGTAACACCTCGTTTCACAATGGTTTTGGTCATTTTTGGATCCTCGAGCTGGTCACAAATTGCCACACGAAGTCCCGCTTTGACTAATTTTGGTAAATAGGTATTCAAGGAATGATGCGGAAAACCAGCCAGCGCTGTTTCAGTCTCAGAGCCCGCTCCACGCTTAGTTAAGACAATTCCTAATATTTTTGAAGCACGAACTGCGTCTTCTCCAAATGTCTCATAAAAATCCCCTACGCGAAACAACAAGCAAGCATCCGGATACTTTCTTTTTATCTCATTATACTGCTTCATTAACGGAGTTTCCTTAACTACTTTATCTTTAGATGCCAATTGTATTTGTATTAAAAAATGAAAAATATCAGCGAATTTATAGATTTTAAAGCAAATAAATAAGGAGTTCAAAAAATTAAACTATTTTAAGAAAGATTTAAGTCATAATTTCTATTTTTTCTTTAGATTTGTAAATACTTTTAAATCGAAATAGATATGAAAAAAATAATTACTCTAGCTATGCTAGTTGTCTTAGGAGCAGTTACTTCTAATGCACAAGAAACTTCAAAAAAATTAAAAGTTACTAATACTAAAGCTACTATTGCAAAAGTAAATGGTGCAGGAATGGTTTTTGTAACTGAAACTATTGACTACGGTACTGTTGCATACAACTCTGATGGTAAACGCGAATTTGTTTTCACAAATAACGGTAACAAACCTTTAATCATTACTAACGCTCAAGGATCTTGTGGTTGCACCGTTCCTACTTATCCTAAAGAACCAATTGCTCCGGGAGCAAAAGGAGTTATTGGAGTAAAATATGACACTTCAAGAGCAGGTCAGTCTTTTACTAAAACAATAACATTGACCACTAATGCTGTTGTTCCTAACAAAACACTTACTATAAAAGGAAATGTTTTAGCCGCTGAACCTTCAAAAAGCTAAATTTTAACTAAATACACAAAAAAGCTTCCATTAACTTCGGAAGCTTTTTTTTTGAATAATTTACACAAACATGAGAAAGCTAGAAAACAGCGAACTGGATCGAAAATCTATCGAAGCATTTAAACAATCTGAAAAAACACCCCTGATTTTAGTATTAGATGATATCCGCAGTTTGCATAATATTGGTTCCGTATTTAGAACAGCCGACGCATTTTTGATTGAAAAAATATATTTGTGTGGTATCACTGCCATTCCTCCAAACAAAGAAATTCACAAAACAGCACTAGGAGCTACTGAAACTGTTACTTGGGAACATAATGAAAATGTTCTTGACGTTATTGAAAAATTAAAAAAAGAAAACACCACCACACTTGCCATAGAACAAGTAGAAAGTGCTGTTTTTCTCCAAGATTTTAAAGTTGAAAAGGGCAGAAAATATGCTTTGGTATTTGGAAACGAAGTACATGGCGTTTCTCAGGAAGCGGTTGCCTTGTGTGATGGTTGCATCGAAATTCCACAATTAGGAACCAAACATTCTTTAAATATTTCAGTAAGCGCAGGGATTGTGGTTTGGGATTTATTTAAACAATTTAAATATTAGATTTTTGGATTGTTAGATCTTTAGACTTCTTAGATTATGAGAAAACGAAAAAATAAGGTAAGCAGTACACTACATTTCTTACCCACTTTCTCTAATTTTTCCAGAATAAAAAATCTAACATTCTAAAAATCCTATTTTCTTCTTAATTTCATCCAAAACATACAGATAATCTTCTTGATTTTTTACGAAATCCCTATTAGAAACATCAATAATCAGAACATTCAAATCAGTTTGTGATTTAATATAATCCAAGTAACCGCTATTGATTTTATCCAAATATTCGGCCGGGATTTTTTGTTCGTAGCTTCTGCCGCGTTTCTTAATATTTTGCAATAATCGCTCTGAATTTTGATACAAATAAATGTACAAATCCGGTTTTGGCATTTCTCTGTAAATGATATCAAATAGATTGCGATACAAACGATATTCATCTTCGGCCAGTGTTATTTTGGCAAAGATCAAAGATTTAAAAATATGATAATCGGCAACCAGAAAGTCTTTAAATAAATCAAATTGCGCCAAATCATCGGATAATTGCTGGTATCTATCAGCAAGAAATGACATTTCGAGCGGAAACGCATATCGGTTTTGATCTTTATAAAATTTGGGCAAAAAAGGATTATCGGCAAAACGTTCCAGAACCGTTTTCGCATTAAAATCCTCAGAAATTTTCGTAGCCAAAGTGGTTTTTCCCGCTCCGATATTCCCTTCGAAAGCGACATAATTAAACTGCTCTAAAGAGATATTCTGCAAAGGATTTACTAAATTCTGAACCACTGTACAAACACTTTCATCTGGCGACAATGCCAATAATTCCGCAATATTTTTTTGAAGAATGGGATGTTCCCAATCTAAATTCAAATCTTGGATAGGCAACAAAACAAAATTCCTGTTTTGCATCAAAGGATGCGGAATTTGAAGTTTTTCGGTAGCAATAATTTCTGAATCGAAAGCAATCAAATCAATATCAATCGTGCGCGATTGATATTCTTGTGTTTTATTCCGCAAACGACCCAATCGCTTTTCGATTTTCAAAACCTGAGTCAGAATTTTGTGAGCTGAGTTAAAGGTGTGCAAAACCAAAGCACAATTATAAAAAGCATCACTTTCAAAACCCCAAGCTGGAGTCTCATATAATTTGGAGACTTTGATTACAGTCCCAATTTCTTGATGTATCAATTCTAAGCAACGTTCGATATTTTCCAAACGATTGCCTTGATTACTGCCTATAGATAAAATGACCTGATGCTGTGATTTCATAATTAGGTGCAAATTAACTAAAAGAATTTTAGAATTAGCAATATATTTGTATCCTGTGTTGATAATTAAACTTAGAAATTACAAACAATTATTTGTAACATTTCAATGTTTTTTACGACATATTAAAAAAATATAATTATGAGATTTTTAGGAAATGTATTGGCGACCATTATAGGTATTTTTGTTTTTTTCATGTTGTTCTTTTTTGGGATAATCCTCATTGGAGCCATTTTTGGTGGTGAATCTGAAGGCGTTACGGTAAAAAATAATTCTGTTATCGAATTGAATTTGGAAGACATCAGAAACGACTATGCCGGAAAATACAAAGACCCTTGGGTAACTATTTTTTCAGAAAACAAAAAAGTAGGTTTATCAGACATTATCAATGCCATTGAAGAAGCAAAAACGGATGCCGACATTAAAGGTATTTCTATCCTAAACAATACTTCGTCATTAGGTATGGCGCAAAGTAAGGCATTAAGAGATGCTCTGGAAAGCTTTAAAAAATCAGGTAAATTCGTCATGGCTTATGCCAATTCGTATTCACAAAAAGAATATTATCTGAATTCTGTTGCCAGCCCAATTTACTTAAATCCTGTGGGAGATATGGATTTCAAGGGATTATCTTCTGAAATCATGTTCTTTAAAGATTTTCAAGAAAAATCAGGAATAAAAATGGAAGTAATCCGTCATGGAAAATACAAAAGTGCCGTTGAACCTTTTCTTGAGAATAAAATGAGTGATGCCAATAGAGAACAGATTACGGCATTATTGAATTCTGTTTGGAATTCTATTACCACTGACATCTCTAAAAGCAGAAATATATCTGTAGCTAAATTGAATGAAATTGCCAATGGACTTCTTGCTCGAACTCCAGAAATGGCAAAATCCCAGAAATTAGTTGACATTATTGCATATGAAGACGTGTATCACAACGCCATCCGAAAAGCACTTAAAGTACCCAATGACGAAGAATACAATAAAGTGTCTATTTGTGATTATGCTCAAAAAGTAGCCACTACTTCACAAACTTTCGACAGTAAAGATGAAATAGCCATTATTTATGCCCAAGGAGAAATCAGGGGTGGCGAAGGTGATGTCAATGTCATCGGAGAAGGTTCTATGCGCCGCTCGTTACAAGAGGCTCGAAAAAACAAAAATGTAAAGGCAATTGTACTTCGCATCGACAGTCCTGGCGGAAGCGCTTTGACATCAGATTTGATTTGGAGAGAGATTGAATTGACTAAAAAAGTAAAACCAGTAGTCGTTTCTATGGGGAATTATGCGGCTTCAGGCGGGTATTATATTGCTTGTAATGCCAATACCATTTTTGCCGAAGAAAATACAATCACCGGTTCTATTGGCGTTTTTGGAATATTACCTAATTTCACTCCATTAGCCACTAAAATAGGAATCTATACAGAGCAAGTTAAAACGCATCAAAACTCAGCAAATTATAGTCCTTTTGTTCCAATCGATGAAAAATTCAAAGCCGTTACGTTAGAAGGAGTTGAACATATTTACAAAACTTTTGTCACACACGTAGCACAAGGTCGAAAAATGACATTTGCACAAGTTGATGCTATTGCACAAGGAAGAGTTTGGACTGGTTCAGAAGCATTGAAAATTGGACTTGTGGATAAAATTGGAGGTTTAGATGACGCTATTGCAAAAGCTGCTTCTTTGGCAAAAATAAAAAGCTACAGCACCCAAAATTATCCGGAATACGATAAAAACTTCAATGATCTTTTAGCTAATCTTCCTTTTGCAAAATCTAAAGAAGACTTTATAAAAGAAGAAATAGGAGAAGAAAACTATAGAATTATGCAACAAATAAAAAAATTACAAGCGCAAAAAGGAGTTCAAGCCCTAATGCCTTTTGAAATTAATATTCATTAAGAACTTTATAACTCACTGAAAAATCCGTTTAATCAATTGCTTAAACGGATTTTTTTATACTATAAAGTTAAATTATTGTTTATAAAAAACACCAAAAAAATTACTCTGTCCTAAAAATACTATTTTTGTAAAGAATACAAGGCGCTGTTTTTGCTCCACGTATAGAATCTAAAGAAATTAAATTATGGTAAAGAAAGTTTTAAAAATCATTGGAATTCTGATTATCCTGCTCGTGGTAACTTTATTTGCTGCGCCTTATCTATTTAAAGATCAAATAAAAGCCAAAATTTCTGAAGCTATCAATGCCAAAGTAGATGCCAGAGTCTCTTTTACAGAAGTGGATTTAAGCTTATTCAAAAATTTTCCAAATGCGAATGTAACGCTGGAAAAATTAGTCATTATAAACAAAGCTCCTTTTGAAGGTGACACCTTGATTTCACTAGGCGAATTGAATTTAAAAATGTCTATCAAAGAACTTTTTAAAGGTAAAAATGAAGCAATATCTATTGACGGAATCACTTCTAAAAATGGATTAATCAATATCATTTTCAATAAAGACGGAATCGGGAATTATGACATTGCTTTGAAAGATGAAAAAACCAAAGACGATGGAAAAAGCAGTCCAATGTCATTAAAAATACAAGATTATAAAATTGAGAATTTCAAGTTCCGCTATTTTGACGAAAGTTCAAAAATAAAAATGGTAATCGACAGTTTAAACCACGAAGGAACTGGAGATTTTGCAGCTCAAAAATTAGATTTGGTTACCAAGTCAACTGCAAAAGTGTCACTTGATATGGACAAAGTCAATTACATGAAAAATGTTGCCTTGACTCTGGATGCCGTTTTAGGAATCGATTTAGATAAAAGCAAATACACCTTCAAAGAAAACAAAGCATTAATTAATCAATTACCACTGGAATTTGATGGATTTATTCAAATGGTGGAAGCGGGTCAACAATATGATTTGAAATTTAAAACCCCAACTTCATCCTTCAAAAATTTCTTGGGAATTATTCCTGCAGCGTATGCGGCAAGTTTAGACAACGTGAAAACAACTGGAGATTTTACTGTGGTGGGTTTTGCCAAAGGCTTGTATTCTGATACAACGGTGCCAAAATTCAATATTGAAATTGCTTCAAATAACGCTTCGTTTCAATATCCTAATTTACCAAAATCGGTTCAAAATATCGTTATTGACACTAAAATTATAAACGAAACAGGGATTTTAAATGATACTTATGTCAACTTGGACAAGCTCTCTTTCAAAATAGATCAAGACGCTTTTAATGCCAAAGCCAACATCAAAAACATAACACAAAATGCGATAGTTGATGCCGCTTTAAAAGGAACTATCAATTTAGCCAATCTTTCCAAAGCGTATCCTATAAAACTGGATAAGCCATTGTCAGGGATTTTAAAGGCCGATGTAACTACAAAATTTGACATGCAATCTGTAGAGAAAAGTCAGTATCAAAATATAAATAACGCGGGAACAATGAGTTTGTCCGGTTTCAACTACGTTGATGAAAACGGCAAAACAATGAACATTAGTACTGCCTTAGTCCAGTTTAATCCCAGCCAAGTCAATTTGAAACAACTGAATGCAACTACAGGAAAAAGCGATATAAGTGTAACGGGAGTTTTAGAGAATTTTTACGGGTTTATATTTAGAAACCAAGAATTGAAAGGAAACTTCAACATGAATTCTAAACAATTAGCCGTTGATGATTTTATGACAACCGGCGAAACCACTAAAACCGCGACTAAAACGACCCCGACGGTTCGGGATAAAAAAGCAGAGGCAATGAAGATTCCTGCTTTCTTAAATTGTACGCTTACCGCAAAAGCGACTACGGTTTTATATGATAATTTGACTCTGAAAGATGTATCGGGAAAACTAATCGTGAAAGACGAAAAAGTCACTTTAGAAAATGTAAAAACATCTATTTTCGGTGGAACAATTGGTATAAACGGAGCTGTTTCCACAAAAGGAAAAATGCCAGTTTTTAATATGGATTTAAAATTAAATCAAGTCGATATTGCACAGTCTTTCACCCAACTGGATATGTTGAAAAAAATTGCGCCCATTGCCGGAATCATCAACGGGAAATTAAATTCAACCATCAAATTGAACGGAAATCTTGATGCAACAGAACTAACTCCTGACTTGAAAACGCTAACCGGAGATTTATTAGGTCAATTGCTTTCAACGACAGTAAATTCGAGTAATTCTACTTTGCTGACTGCTTTAGGTTCTAACTTGAAATTCATTGATGTGAGTAAAATCAATTTGAATGATTTGAAAGCTGCGGTTACTTTCAAAGATGGAAAAGTAAATGTAAAACCATTTGATATCAAGTACAAAGACATCAAAGCGACCATTGGAGGAATGCATGGTTTTGACCAAAGCATGAATTACAATCTAAAATTTGATGTTCCCGCAAAATATTTGGGTTCAGAAGCGAATGCGTTAATAGCAAAATTATCTCCTGCTGACGCTGCAAAACTGCAAAGCATTCCGATAAATGCGATATTAGTTGGGAATTTCACGAATCCAAAAATAACAACTGACATCAACAGTGCGGTAACTAAATTGACCACTCAACTAGTAAACCAACAAAAAGACAGATTGGTGAAACAAGGAACTTCTGCTTTGACTGATTTCATTAATAAAAACAAGAAACCAGGAGATACTACAAAAACGGCGACTCCAGCAACTCCCGCAACTAAGGAAGAGGTAAAAACTAAGGCTAAAGATTTATTAAATGGATTGTTTAATAAAAAGAAAAAAACAGAAGAGCCTAAAGTACAACAACAATAATTTGATATAAAGCAATAGTTTTTCATCATAAAAAAAGCAGGAATCTCTAAAATTGAGATTCCTGCTTTTTTATGGAATTTTTATACGTTGATTTCTGCCACATATCCTTCGGAACCAAGGATATTAAAAACCGTTCCATCATCTAATGGAAAATATGTTTTTTGTTCGTTACGAAAACAAATCCTCTGGATCGGTTAGTTTTTCTAATTCTTGTTTTAGGTTTGTTCTTAGAATGCTCAATCCAAATTGATACGAGGCATTCATCCAACCAAAACCTTCTTCCGTAATATAATCGAATGCTGTGCCTACATTACCATATTCGGCTAAAATTTTATGAGAACTCGTTTCTAAATTAAATTTTTCAGGAATAGTACCGTTAAAATCTACGGCGTTTCTTGTAATGAGCCACAACCAGCGGTAAACCATTTCTTGAGCTTCCTCTACATAATTATAATTTAATAATCCTTCCCATAAAATTATTTGATGCGGCGCCCATCCAAAAGGGTAATCCCATTGGCGCTGCGGCGAATCGACATCAATATCGGCAATCGCTTCTTTGGTACTTCCTGCAATTCCACCTTTTAATTTGAATTTCGGCAATGCTGTCTTCACTAAAATTTCAGCTTGCTCCGCACTGCATAATTTTGCCCAAAGCGTATAAAAAGTCGTAGCTGCTTCAAATTGATGTGCTTCTTCTGTTATAAAATTATAATCAAAGTAGATTCCTTTATTCTTATCCCAACACAATTCATTGATTTTTTCTTTTCTGAAAGCAGCTTTTTTATTCCAATATTCCCCGGAATAAACTATGTTTTTATCATACTGAAAATGATTGTCAAACTCATTTTCAATCAAGAAGGCAATATCCGTTTCGTACTTATAAAGCAAACTATTCAAATCTATTGTATTCAAATCGGCACAAACATTGACCAAACGATTGGTGGTGTCATGTCCGCTTTCTCGCATGCTACGATCGTGAACAAAATAAGCATCAAGATTGGCGTCAACAATTTCTCTTTCGAGGTATTTTTTTTCAAAATCACGTAAAGGCAAATTGTACAGCAAAGCGTATTTTTCAAGAACATCATCAAAATGCCCTACCTCAACTTCAAACGGAAGGCCAATTCCTTCCGCCTTGTATCGGTTTAGTCCATTTTGCGTAAGCCTTTTTCCTTCTTCCATCCAAACGGTTTGATATTCTTTGATGGCGGTGTTAAGATGTTTTGCAATCCAAGATACTTCTGACTTTGATTTTTTCACGATAGCAACAATCAAAGAGGTGTATAACGGTGGTTGTGTTCGGGTCAAATAATAACTTCGATTCGCATTAAGAATTTTGCCGTAATGGTCAATCTGGTATTTAAAATTTTCGGCAATTGCAATTGCGAGTTCCGATTTATCATCTAATAAAAGTCCCATTGCAATAAAATAACTATCCCAACCATACATCTCATTGAATCGTCCGCCTGGAACAACAAACGGAACCCCCTTTATTTGATTATCTTCTTGGTGCAACGCCAAAGCTAATATTCCTGGTTTTTTGTTTAAAGTGAGCTCATATTCTGATGAAATATTTTCAGGCAACTGAACGACTTTCAATTTTGCAATAGATTTTTCCAGATTCTTAAAGTATTGAAAAGCTTGAATATCCTTTGCAGGAACATATAAATACGAAATTGGATTTTCTGTTTTTTCGTCTTCTATAATCTTCAGGACTCCTTGCTCGTCAATGGTTCTGGTGAGACCTTGCCAATATAATTTTTTTATTTTTCTAGAAATTCTGTTTACAGGGCTTTCAATTATTTCAGAAATGTCTATTTCGGCAAATTCAGTTTTGTTTTTTTTAGACAAAGCCAATTCCTGCAATAAATTTGAAAGATGATAGGTTCCTTCTATCTGTGACGAATTTCCGTTTTCATCTTCCAATAAAAACTCTTTTGGACCTTGATCATCAATCGTGATTTTTTTATCACCATCCGTATCTTCCTGAGTTAATAAACGTTGAAGCGTTTGATTTATGTTTAGTTTAAATTTCATTTTTAGTAGTTATTTTTTTTAAAATAAAAAAAGAAATCAATAGTAATGACATTGGAATTAAGGTGTAATAAAATGCATTTTCCGGTCCTTGATTCTGGAACAGCCAACCAATGATTCTGGAGCCTAATGTCCCTCCAAGTGCTGAAAAAACAACAATTAAACCAGTCATTGAGCTATGCAGTTTTTTTGGCAAAGAACTCAATATAACCGAATTGAGCAACGGATAAATTGGCGCAATAAACAATCCTACAAGTGGAAATGCAAACCCAATTAATGGTATATCAAAAAGTGAATCGATTGTTTTCACTTCAAGTCCAACAGTTTTTGGCAGTACGAAAATCACGATCAACATCGCACATATAATACAAAAACTCAGTACCCAGATCCAGTTTATTCTTTTGGTGATTTCGCCAGCTAAAATCCTTCCTATTGCTAATGAAATCGCTAAAATACTTGCCATCATTATACTATTATTCTCGGATAAATGGAGCACTTTATCATTGAATGTTGGCAACCAAGACATGATTCCTTGCTCAATCATTACAAATAAAAAGGCACTGACTACAAAGACAACCACCAATAATTTCGCCATTAATTTGAACATTTGTGAAAAATCATCTGCTAAATTCACACCTGAAATTTCTGTTGGCTTTTCTATTTTTGTAAAAAACAAAAAGGCAAACGAGAGTAATGATAACAAAGCCAAAAGCCAATATACATTAAGCCAAGAATCTGGATTAACATCATCATTGAAAGCCGGGAATAAAAAATAAGCCAATGCAATTCCTATCATAAAAACTCCTTCGACACTGCTCATTAATGCATTGTGTTCCCTTTGATTTTCGGTTATTGTGCCAATTAGCGAATAGACTGACACTTTTATCAATGCAAAAGATACACCAACGGTTGCAAAAAGCAGTTTTGCATAATCAAAGGAGTTACCATAGAACATGGCAATACAGGCAAAAGTTACCAATCCCAACCCAATAAGCATCGCTTTTTTATAACCAATTCTCGGTAAAAAAGAAGCGATTAAAAATGAAACAATTGCAATGGGCAAATCCTTAAAAGCCTCCAGAATACTGGCCTGTAATTCATTTACACCATAATTTTTTTGCGCTTTTAAAATCACAATTCCAACGCTGTTCAGCAAAATGGCAAATACAAAGTAATTGAGATATAGCGCTGTTGTTATTCCTATTTTTTTCATGATAATCTTTGATTTACTGACGAATGTAACAAAAACCAAATGCTATTTTTATAACAGCATTTGACTGAGCTAACTAATATAAAAACTAAAAGTTAATTGCTACAGAGAATCTGAAAGCACGTCCTAAAATAGGTCTTGCCAAAAACACATCGCTAGCAGATGATGTTGTCTGTCTAGGATTCCCTTCGGTTAAACCAATTTCATTAAACAAGTTAGAACCATCAAGGGCAAATCGTAAATTATTTACTTTGTAATTTAGACCCGCACCAACTTCTTTAAAAGCGGGCAAAACTTGCTTATTATCTTGGTTGGTGTATTTTTTGTCAAAATAAGAATATTGAACATAGGCGGTTAATCTCTTCGTAATATCAACTTCCGGTCTTACGGCACAGAAGAATTTAGGGATTCTACGGGCAGCATTTCCGTTGTAATCAAAAGTACTTCCATCAGCATTTGTACCTGTAAAATTATCATATTCTGGATTTTGAACCGTAAAGTTAAAGTTCAATCTCGCCATTTTATATTTTACATTCGTTTCAACTTCTAGTCCTAAATTATTTACATCGGCAAATTTATTTTCAGACGATCCGTCAGCTAATATGTCTGTAAAAGCTACATTCTTTAAATTCATGTGAAACAAATTGGCATTCACAGAAAGAAACGAATTTGCGTATTTGTAACCCAATTCCAATTGATTGACAAAAGTATTTTCTAGCTTGCTCAAATCACTTGCATTGTCATAAAAGGATTCCTCAATTGGCGATCTAAAACCGTGGCTGTATCTTAAATAAGACGCCATATTATCATTAAACTTATAATTTCCTGCTCCGGTATAAGAGATCTCACTTACATCATATTTCCAATACGTATAAGGATTTCCTTGAATTGTAGTTACGGCGTCATCGGCAGTATTATTATCTAAAACACCTAGATTTTCGGCAAAGAAACGAGCATTGTCCCTATATCCTGAATATTGGTTTTTATCATATCTTAAACCCACATTAAATGTCAATTTATCCGTTGCCTGAATTTCGGCATCTACATAAACATCATTTAATTTCCCTTTGGTTTGTGCATCTCTTTCGAGCCAAGTAATTCTTTCGATACCATTCCAAGTATGGGATATCCCAGTTGCCGTATTATTTACATTTACCAATCTTGGATTGTCGGTAACATCTACCAAATAGTTACTCCAGTTCCAGTATTGATTTGATTTCCAATTTGAATAATAGTAGCCAACGGTAAGATTAACAGGTTTTAAATCGAAACCAAAAGACAAATTATTAGCAAAATTCTCCATTTGTTTGTGAATGTACCAATGATCCGCTCTCATAATCAATGAATTTGCATTTAATGCCGCATTGTTGTCTACATAAGTATAACTCAAGTTTCCAGTATCTGCAGAAGCTAATCCTTGCACATCTGTTGCGTAAGCTGTTTGTGACCAAGGCCCACCGGTGCTGAAAATAGCATTGTAATTCAAATCTATTTTAGTGTTTCTAAATGCATTTTTCAAGGTAACTTTTTCCGAGATTTTCTTTTTGAGTTCCGCTCCAATAGCATCAACAACGGGGTGAACACCATCTTCTAAATCAGCATTAAAGGTTCCTCCACCGTATTGTGGCACACTTAAATGCGAGAAATTTGCAGAAGTCAAAGTGCCGTAATTGGGATCAAATCCATCTATTCCTTCGACTTTTCCATTGTTGCTTTTTAATGGAATTGGCAAATAGAATGTATTTCTGTCATCTAGTTTCTTATAGTTTAATCTCAAATAACCTCCATCATCAAACTTATAAGTCAAATTCATTTTTACTTGTCCGCCTTTGTTTGCTGTAAAACCAGTTTTTCTGATTCCATCATCTGCTCTGTAAAATCCACCAACATTAAAGAACAATTTATCTTGAACCAATGCTCCGCTTAAATTAAGATCTGTTCTGAATAAACCATAATCCCCAACGGTAAGTTTCGCTCTTCCTTGAAAATCATTTTGTCCCGTTTTTGAAATAAAATTGATAATTCCCCCTGGAGCATTCGATGCGAAAATAGATGCTGAGCCACCTCGAACGGCTTCCATTTTACTAACGGTTTCATCAAGTCTATACCAATTATCAGCATTGGCAAACTGCAAAGCACCGTCTTCAAAAACGGCCAAACCATCTTCCTGAATTTGTACATATTCATACGCACCAGCCGATGGAATTCCTCTTGCAAAAAGGTTGTTCCCCACTTCTCCACCCGATGTTTCAACAACAAAGCCAGGAATAGTTTGAAGAATAGCCGCTGTACTAATTGGAGCTCTGTCCTCGATCGCTTTTGCTCCCATAGTGGTAATAGCAATACTTGATTCTAATTTTGATCTTGGATTTGATGAACCCGTGACAACCACTTCTTTCAAACTTTGTGACTCAGATTCTATATGTAAATCTAGCGTTATGCTTTCGTCTTCCTTAACAGAAACATTCTTTTGAGTTGATTTGTATCCAATGTTTGACACACGAATAGTATAACTTCCCGCAGAAAGATTTAAAAATTCATATCCACCATCAAAGCCTGTACTCACCGCTTTTGAAGTTTCTAGAATAACAACATTTGCACCTGGAATCGTTTGTCCGTTTTCGTCGAATACTTTTCCAGAAATAGTGCTTTTTCCCTGTGAAAAAGCCATCGCTGGAAGAATAAATACCAGCAGCATTAAAAATAATGCAACTGGGTGATAATTTAACTGTTTCATGATATTTGTTATTTGGTTAGTTAATTGTGGGGGTAAAACTATAGCCAATTTAATTAGGTCAATGGCGAATTTTTGCCGAAAACGTTTTCGATTTTGCCGAAAACGTTTTCGACGAATAAATTTAAGTAATTATCAATTAGTTTTATTACATTTATTATTATGAATGATACCAGACTTATTGATATTGCAGCAGCCTTAGGAATTTCTGTCACTACGGTCTCAAAAGCATTAAAAGGATATACTGATGTTAGTGCAACCACTCGAGCAAAAGTTCTCGAAATGGTAACTTCTATGAATTACAAACCCAATGTAAATGCTGTAAACCTTAGGACAAACGAAACCAAAACCATTGGGGTTATTATTCCTACTATGGTACATCATTTTTTTTCGAGTGTTTTGAACGGTATTTTAGACGAAGCCGAAAACAGAGGATATCTCGTTATCATTTTGCAATCAAATGAAAAATATGAGCTAGAGAAAAAGCAAATTGCATTGCTGTTACAAAAAAGAGTTGATGGCATTTTGATTTCGCTATCAAATGAGACAGACGATTTCTCCCATATAAATGAAGCAATAAGAAAGAACACTCCCGTAGTATTGTTTGATAAAATTGCTAAACTGGTAAATTGCTCCAAAGTGGTGATTAATGACCGAAAAGCAGCTTATGATGCCGTTACTTATTTAATAGAAAAAGGATATAAAAAAATTGCCCATTTTAGAGGTTCTTATACGCCTCAAAATTCAATTGATCGTTTTTTAGGATATAAAAAAGCACTGGAAGACCACAATATTCCTTATGATCCTTCGCTGGTTTATTTATGTGATCACAACGCCGATTTTGAAGATGGTTATGCCAATGCCCAAAAACTGGTTAACGACCATAATGATGTCGATGCCGTTTTTGCTGTCACTGATTTGGTTGCTATCGGAATTATAAAATACCTTAACGAAATACAAATCAAAATCCCGGAACAAATTGCTGTTTTTGGTTTCAGCAATTGGTTTATGTCAACCGTGATTTCTCCAAAACTGACAACTATTGACCAGCCTGGTTATGATATTGGTCAACGCGCCGCTTCAATTTTGATAAATGAAATAGCTCAAATTAAAGAACACCTTCCGGTTACGCATCAAACTATTGAACTCCCCACACATATAATTGAGAGAGAGTCTACTCTAAGAAGTTAAACATTTCTGCACACAAATTTTTACACCTCAACCCTTACCACATAGCCCTCAGAACCTCGAATATTAAAAACAGTTCCATCCTCAAACAATAAATACTGTCCTTTTATACCCATTAGCTTTCCTTGAAACTGAGGTGTTTTATCTAAACTCAAACTGTTTACTTTATTTGGATAGTGTAAAACCGGATAATGCATCTCGTACAAATCATTTTTTTGAGAATAAAAATACTCCTTAGCTTCGGCAGGAATTAAATCCTCCACTTTCAATCTTTCTGCAATTAAGTCAATTTGTTCTACATTGTTGGTTAACATTTTTCGCCAATTGGTTTTATCGGCATAATGATTTTTCAGGGCAACTTCTGTAATTCCGGCCAAGTAACGATTAGGAACTTCCACAATAGAAATGGCTTGCGTTGCGCCTTGATCAATCCATCGTGTTGGCACTTGTGTTTTTCTGGTTACCCCTACTTTTACTTCACTCGACAAAGCCAAATACACAATATGCGGTTGCAATTGTACTTTTTCTTCATAAGCCAAATCTCTATCCTGAATTCCAAGATGGGCAGTACTTAACTCCGGTTTCATGATCCAATCCCCAACAGCTGGACTCGAATAGAAACAATCGTAACAAAATCCTTGACGGAATATTTTTTTCTTCTTTCTACAATTCAAACATTGATACCCTACGAAATTAATTTCAAGGCTTTTGTTTAGCAATTGATTCACATTCAAAAAACTATTTTCGAAAACCAAGTAATATTGAATGGGATCTCCAAATTCAGTTTGCATTTTAGAAAGTACACCTTCGTAAGTCATGGGTTTTAGATTTTAGTCCCGATAAGTATCGGGAGTAGATTGCAGCTAGCAAGACTACTCTTTTGAGTTAGAATATTTGATACAAATAGAATTGTTTTTTATAAAAAAACACTATTTTTGGTATTATTGCAAAGTTAGTATTTGTAAACCTATTTTCAAATCTAAAATTAGCTCCCGATAGCTATCGGGACATAAATCTAAAATCCCAAATCTCCATGCCTTTAACCATAATCAATTCGTTTGCCTCCTGGGTTCTAAAACAAAGAATCCATCAGATCGAACTTTTCCTAAAATATCCAAATGAGGTTCAGGAAGAATTGCTTATGAATTTAATTCAGTCATCCAAAAATACTGCTTTAGGCAAAGAATATGATTATGCTTCGATACATTCCTATGCGGCTTTTGCCGAAAGAATTCCTATTTCAACCTACGAAGAATTACAGCCACTGATTGAAAGAACCCGCAAAGGAGAACAAAATGTTTTTTGGGAAACACCTATAAAATGGTTTGCCAAATCAAGCGGCACAACAAACGCCAAAAGTAAATTTATTCCAGTGAGCAATGAAGCACTGGAAGATTGTCATTATAAAGGAAGTAAGGATTTGTTGTGTTTGTATTTAAATAACAACGAAGATTCAGAACTCTTTCTTGGAAAAAGTCTGCGTCTTGGCGGAAGTTCCCAAATCTATGAAGACAACAATACGTTCTTTGGAGATTTATCTGCCATATTAATCGAAAATATGCCTATTTGGGCTGAATTCAGCAGTACGCCAAGCAACAAAATTTCTCTTATGAGCGAATGGGAAACCAAAATTGCTGCGATTATACACGAAACAAAAAATGAAAATGTAACCAGTTTTGCCGGAGTTCCTTCTTGGATGTTAGTTTTAATGAATAAAATGCTGGAAGAAACCGGAAAAGGAAATTTATTTGAACTTTGGCCTAATTTGGAAGTCTACTTTCACGGAGGTGTAAATTTCGAACCCTACCGAGAACAGTACAAAAAAATACTCCCGAAAAAAGAGTTTAAATATTACGAAATATACAATGCTTCCGAAGGCTTTTTTGCCATTCAGGATTTAAATCATTCCAGTGATTTATTGTTGATGCTGGATTACGGAATTTTCTACGAATTTATTCCAATGGATACTTTTGGGACACCGGACCAAAAAACGATTCGATTGGCAGATGTAGAACTTTTCAAAAATTATGCTTTGGTGATTACAACCAATTCCGGTTTGTGGCGCTATTTGATTGGCGATACCGTTCGTTTTACGTCATTGAATCCGTACCGAATTCGGGTTACGGGAAGAACCAAGCATCACATTAATGTTTTTGGCGAAGAATTGATGGTCGAAAATACCGATCAGGCTATTGCCAAAGCCTGTAAAATGACCCAAATGGAAGTAGTCGATTACACCGTTGCGCCTATATTTATGGATGGTAAAGAAAAAGGTGCCCATGAATGGATGATCGAATTTAAAGACAATCCGGCTGATCTATCTCAATTCCAGAAAGCATTGGATGAATCCATACAATCTTTAAATTCAGATTATGAAGCAAAGCGCTACAACAACATGACGTTAAACCCGTTAGTAATAAATGTAGCCCGGAAAAACTTGTTTTATGATTGGTTAAAAGACAAAGACAAATTGGGTGGACAAAACAAAATCCCAAGACTTTCTAATCAAAGAGATTATTTGGAACAACTGAAAAGCATGCAGTTTGAGATAATACAGTAGACTAAAGATGAAAAATATATTTTACATCCTGATGGCATTATTTTTTCTAAATTCCTGCGGACCGCACCGGATGAGTTGTGGCGCAAGAGGAATTTGTAAATCTCCCGAAAAACAAACACTGGAAAAACCTGAGAAAGTGTTTACCGCTAAAGTATAAAATAAAAAATAGGTTGTCCGAAAAGTAATTTAGGGACAGCCTATTTTATTATTATTATTATTATTATTATTATTATTATTTATTGCACTATTTACTCCTCCTCCATCATATCAATATGCCTGTCGTGGTAGCCTAAGAGGTATAAAACACCGTCGAGACCCAGGCTGGAGATTGAAGTAGCTGCATTTTCCTTTACCGTTGGTTTAGCATGAAAAGCAATTCCTAAACCTGCCAAATTCAACATTGGCAAATCATTGGCACCATCCCCCACAGCAATGGTTTGGTTGATGTGTATGCCTTCTTTTTCTGCAATAGCTTTTAGATATTCTGCTTTCTTTTGACCATCAACAATTTCGCCTAAATAGTTGCCTGTCAATTTACCGTCTATAATCTCCAATTCATTGGCATGAACATAATCAATCCCTAATTCCTTTTGTAAATAATGACCAAAGTAGGTGAATCCTCCTGATAAAATAGCGGTTTTATAGCCGTAATATTTCAAAGCCTTCATCAAGCGGTGTGCTCCTTTTGTTATGGGCAGATTTTCAGCAACTGTTTGCAGCACATCTTCACTCAAACCTTCCAACAAAGCCATGCGTTGTTTGAAGCTTTCGCTAAAATCAATTTCGCCATTCATAGCCGATTCAGTAATGGCTCTTACTTGCTCACCCACACCCGCTAATTCCGCTAATTCATCAATTACTTCCGTTTGAATTAAGGTAGAATCCATATCAAAACATACCAAACGTCTGTTTCTTCGATACATATTGTCTTCTTGAAAAGAAATATCCACATCTAAGCTTCTGGAAATTTCCATAAAACTGGCCGTCATCAACGTTTTATCGACAATATTACCCGTTACAGATAATTGTACGCAAGAACGAGGAAATTCTTCTTTTTCAATAATAGAAACCCTACCCGTTAATCTTTTGATAGCGTCAATATTTAAATTTTGGTTCGATAATATTCTAGTCACAGCCGCTAATTGTACTGCCGTTAATGTTTCTCCCAAAACATTTATGATATAGCGCTGTTTGCGTTGCGCTTTTACCCAAATTTCGTAATCGTCTATAGAAATCGGAATAAACTTAACTTTAACCCCCAATTCATACGCCTTAAACAATAAATCTTTTAAAACAGGCCCAGAAGAAGAACCCGCTTTTATTTCAAATAAAATGCCTAAAGAAAGAGTATCATGAATATCTGCTTGTCCAATATCTAAAACAATGGCATCATAAGTCGCCAAAATGGATGTTAAACCAGCAGTTACCCCAGGTTTATCCTGACCAGAAACTTTTAATAAAATAACCTCTTTATCTTCTACTTGCATGTTATAATTGTTTGATTTAGAATGGACAAAAATCGGCAATCTGGCGTTGATAAAAAAAAATAATGTTCCTTTTTTTAAACAATAACAAATAGTTTAAATTAACCATAAAAAAACCTGCTCAAATCAATGAACAGGTTTATATTTTTGAGAAAAACGCAATCCACGAGCAAACTAGGATTTGTTTTAATGATTATTATTTTTTCTCGTTTTCATCAAAATTTACCATCCAATTGATCCCAAATTTATCAGTAAACATTCCAAAATAAGCACCCCAAAAAGTCTGATTCATTGGCATCGTTACCGTTCCTCCAGCCGAAAGTCCGTTAAACAATTTATCGGCTTCTTCTTTGCTTTCGGTGTTGATTGAAACAGAAATATTTTGACCAAATACCACCTCTTTACTTGACGAATTGTTGTCGCTTCCCATCAAGATTGTTCCTTTGCCGATTGGTAAACTAACGTGCATGATTTTTTCACTATCTTCTTCAGAACCAGATTCGCATCCTTCGGTATTTGGCGGTATGTCTTTGAATCTGCCAATATAAGAGAATGCTCCACCAAATACAGATTGATAAAATAGAAATGCTTCTTCGCAGTTTCCATTAAAAACTAAGTACGGATTAATTGACGCCATGATTGTAATTTTAAATTAATATTTTATTTTTCTTCTGAAAGTTTCTTTAGCATATCTAACCCTTTTGGAAATGTAGTTCTGAAATAATCGACATACTTTTCGACTGAATCCATTTTAACCTCTAAAACAGTCAGACCATTATTTTCGGTTAATCGATAGGTTTCCATAGCACCTGTCCATTCTTGTGTTTTAGGATCAATAGGCATTTCTACAAAATTCTTCAATTCGCTTATGTGTTTGAAAGCGATATATTCATTTGGTGTTTTCTTGTAAATAATGCTGTTCATTCCATCCCCATTTGGAGATAAAAAATGAATTTTACTGCCTTCTTTCCAATCGCTTACCGCATAAGTTCCTTCGCAAAAAACGGACGTCCATTGTTTGTATGTTTCTTCATTCCATAAAACGTCCCAAACTTTTTCTTTTGGAGCATTGATCTCAATTTTAAATTCCAGTGTTGTCATCTTGCGCTTTTTTGATTAAATTAAAAACTACTGTTTTGGTACTTTACTAAAATCCATATATAACATATTCCAACAATGTCCGTCTAAGTCTGCGAAACCACAACCGTACATCCACCCTTGAATTTCGGCAGGTTTAGCAAAAACTAAACCTCCGGCTTCTTCTACTTTCTTTGCAAATTCATCCACTTCTTCTCTACTTTCTGCATCAATTGAAATTAATACTTCAGAACTTGATTGCGTATCTGTAATTTTATTTTGAACAAACCCTTCAAATATCGATTCCTCAAAAAGCATGACCGCAAAATTAGTAGTTCCAACTGACAGACATGTTGATTGCGGAGTAGCGTATTGTTCATTAAAAGAAAAACCTATTTTAGCGAAAAACTCTTTTGATCTCGCCACCTCTTTTACCGGTAAATTAAGCCATATTTGCTTTGTCATTTTGTTTGTTTTTAAAGGGTTGAGTTTTCAACATATTTTTTAAAGTTATCCAAAATTGCCTGCCAGCCTTGTTGTTGCAATGCTTCGGTATTTTCTGTTTCGGGGTCAAATTGTTCTGTAAGTACGATGCCATTTTTTTGACTTTCAAAAGTGATTTTCACCTTTCTCCCATCTGCCATTTCGTATTCTATTAAAGAATGATTCCTTACATCTGTATAAATCCCTTCAAAATCAAAACTCATTTTACCGTCTTTTGAAGCCATGGTGTATTTGAACTTTCCTCCAACCTTCAAGTCATTTTCCGCAAAAGGAGTATGCCAATCTTCAGAGGCATTGTTCCACTTCATGACATGTTGCGGAGCAGTCCATAATTCCCAGACTTTTTCAACTGAAGCCTTTATAGTACTTTGTACCGTTATCATTTCAAGTTTCTTTTTTAAATTTTTGACTATAAATTTACAAATTATTTAAAATCAGCCATATATAAATACTAAAAAATATAATTTAAAAAAAAGCTGGAAATAATCCATAAAAAAAACCTGCTCAATTGAATGAACAGGTTTACTATTTTTAGAAAAGATTAAAAATTAATTTCTTCGAGAATTCAAATTATGAAGCAATCTCCAAGCGTTTCAATAAATTTTTATTCAACGTTTCTTTGGCGTAATCTACGTCAATTTCTAATATTTTATCATCAGAACTTGGCAATTCATACATCGCATCGGTTAAGATTGCTTCGCATAAAGAACGCAATCCACGAGCTCCTAATTTATATTCTAACGCTTTATCAACAATAAAATCCAATGCTTCATCTGTGATGGTAAAGGTTACTTCATCCATCAAAAACAATTTTTCGTATTGCTTGATTAACGCATTTTTAGGTTGTGTCAAAATGGCTCGCAAGGTTTCTCTATCTAAAGGATCCATGTGTGTCAAAACTGGCAAACGACCAATAATCTCCGGAATCAATCCAAAATCTTTGATGTCTTTCGGGATAATGTATTGCAACAAATTGTCTTTGTCAATGTTATCTACATTTTTTGATGTAGAATAACCAACGGCTTGACGGTTCAATCGTTTTGAAATTATTTTTTCAATTCCATCAAAAGCGCCACCGGCAATAAACAAAATGTTTTGTGTATTTACCTCTACAAATTTTTGGTCTGGGTGCTTGCGTCCTCCTTTTGGCGGCACATTCACAACCGTTCCTTCCAATAATTTCAATAAAGCCTGTTGTACACCTTCACCGGAAACGTCACGTGTAATAGACGGATTATCACTTTTACGTGCAATTTTATCTATTTCGTCAATGAATACAATTCCGCGTTCTGCTTTGGCAACATCATAATCAGCAGCTTGCAATAGACGAGTCAAAATACTTTCGACATCTTCTCCCACATAACCTGCTTCCGTTAATACTGTTGCATCAACAATAGCCAAAGGCACGTCCAACATTTTTGCAATGGTTTTAGCCACCAATGTTTTTCCTGTTCCTGTTTGTCCCACCATGATGATGTTACTTTTTTCAATCTCAACCTCATCGTCTAATTGCTGTTGCATCAAACGTTTGTAGTGATTGTAAACCGCAACCGACATTACTTTTTTAGTTTGGTCCTGACCAATAACATATTGATCCAAGAACGCTCTGATTTCTTTTGGTTTCTTCAAAATCAAATCTCCAACCAGTTTTGAACTTCCGCCAGATTTTAATTCTTCTAAAACAATTCCGTGTGCCTGTTCGATACATTTATCACAAATATGTGCATTGATACCAGCAATCAATAAATTGGTTTCTGGTTTCTTTCTTCCACAAAACGAACACTCTAATACTACTTTTGCCATTCTTTTAGTCTAATGTCATAAAGTCAAAAGTCGTAAAGTCTGAGCAATGCTTTTGACTTTTGAACTTTTGACTTTCGACTAATAATTTATCCTCTTATTAAAACTTCATCAATCATTCCGTATGCTTTTGCTTCTTCGGCAATCATCCAATAATCACGCTCACTATCAGTATGTACCTTATCGAAAGTTTGTCCGGAGTGGTGAGAGATAATTTTGTATAACTCATCTTTCAGTTTCAACATTTCGCGTAAGTTGATTTCCATATCTGTTGCAACTCCTTGAGCTCCGCCTGATGGTTGGTGAATCATTACTCTTGAATGTGGCAAAGCCGAACGCTTTCCAGGTGCTCCTGCACATAACAACACCGCTCCCATAGAAGCTGCCATTCCGGTACAAATAGTTGCTACATCCGGTTTGATGTATTGCATCGTGTCATAAATTCCCAATCCTGCGTAAACGCTTCCTCCTGGTGAATTCAAATAAATCTGAATATCCTTTGAAGCATCGGCGCTTTCAAGGAACAATAATTGTGCCTGAACGATGTTTGCGATTTGATCGTCAATTCCTGTTCCCAAGAATATAATTCTGTCCATCATCAGCCTGGAAAAAACGTCTAATTGTGAAATATTCAACTGACGTTCTTCGATGATATACGGAGTCATGTTTTTAGGAGTCATTGCACCTACGATTTTATCGTAATACATGGAGTTTACTCCGTGGTCCTTTGTAGCAAATTTTTTGAATTCTTTACCGTAGTTCATATTTTCTTGTTCTAAGTTTTACGTTATATCTTGTGATTCCATTTAATGCAAAGGTCATACCTCTTTATAAATGATGTCAATATGTCTTATTTTTTAGCCCAGATTACTTCACGTATTCACTATTTTCAGCGGAGTTCAGTGAACTTCGTTTGCAGTGAAAAGCTTTTTGAATTCCGTTTTTTAGTTTTTTATTCTTGCAAAGCGACTGAAAGAAGCTCTTGCAGGAATTTAAAAAACTTAAACGGAAGAAAAAACTTGTAACGTATAGCTGGATTGGCTCCTGATATTAATTCAAATAAAAGAGCGCCAAAAAAATCATTCTTTTGACGCTCAAATATACTTATTTTTTTAGAAATTATTCTCCGTATGAAGCGGCAATAAATTCGTCGTAAGTTACTTCTTTAGTTGTAGGATTTGCTTTCTCTTTGAACAATTCCAATAATTTTTCCGCAACAACTTGGTCCGAAAGTCTTTTTACTTCGTCTTGGTTTGACAAAACTCTAGCAACAATTCCTTGAACTTCTTCGTCAGTAGGATTTGTTTGCCCGAACTGCGCCATTTGTTGACGGATATTTTTTGTAGTGAATGTTTTCAAGTCTTCAAAAGTGATTTTGATATCAGATTGAGCCATTGCTCTACCTTCGATCAATTGAAAACGCAATCCTTTTTCAGAACGTGCATATTCAACTTCAGCTTCTTCAGGAGACAATTTTTTCTCACCAACAGTTTGCAACCATTTTTTCAAGAATTCAGAAGGTAAATCGAATTTTGTGCTTTCGATTAAAAACTCCGTAACATCACCTAATAATTTTTGGTCTGCTTGTTGTGCAAATTGATTTTCAGCATCTTCTTTGATTTTTGCTTTCAATTCTTCTAGTGAAGAAACAGTTCCAGCTCCAAACAATTTATCAAACAATTCTTGGTTCAATTCCGCTAATTCCGCAGTGTTAATCGCTTCAATTGTGAAGTTTACATCAACATCTAAACCGTGAACGTCATCATGACTTACTTTCATCACGTCCATCAATTGATGATCGTCTTCAAATAAACCTTTCGTATTTACAGTCACTACATCACCTACTTTTTTACCAATGAATTTATCCCAAGTCGCTTTGTCTTTGAAAAGATCCAAAGCAATAGTGGTAGCGTTATTAATTCCTTTTTCTTCGTTAGTGAATGTTCCTGTTACATCTGAATCTGCAGCAACAACTTCTTGAGGAATTGCAGTTCCAAATTGTTTTTGGATTCTTTCCACTTGACCATCGATCAATTTAGCATCAGCAGTAACCACATATTTTACAATGTCGTTTTTAGCATCTAAGTCTAAAGTGAAGTTTGGCACTAACCCAATTTCATATTCAAAAACCAATTCTTCAGCATCCCAAGAAAAATCTTCGTTTACTTTAGCAAGTGGCGTTCCAAGAAGGTTTAACCTTTCCGATTGCACGAAACGCTCCAAAGCCAAATCCACCACTTTCTGAACTTCTTCTTGTTTGATCGCTTTACCGTATTGTTTTTCAACAAGATCTTTAGGCACCGCCCCTTTTCTAAATCCCTTAACAGTTGCCAAAGGCATTTTTTCGTTTATTCTTTTTGCAACTTGTCCTTTGTAATCCATGTGAACAACAGTCATTACAATTGTTTCATTCACAGCGTCTATTGCTACTCTTTTGATATCCATCTTCTTCTTTAATTTACATAATAAAATTGGGTTGCAAAATTATAAAATTTTTGCAACCCAAACAAGTTTTTAGTCCCGAACCTTCGGGATTGAATTTTAGGCAGTTATTTGACAAAATCACAGGCCGGAAAAGGAAAATAATTTGGGCGTGTCCCTCCGTAAAAACTGCGGGTCAGGCTGTACGTTACAATCTTTTATTGCGCTTCGCTTCATAAAAGGATTTTCACTGCCATCCTTCACGCGGCGCGAGGTATTTAACAATATAAAGTTGCTTTGAAAATTTGTAATAATTTATTTATATATTTGAAAAAAACAATGTGTGACGATTGTTACACATATAAACAAATTGGCTACAAGTTTTACTAACGAGACGTTATACATGAAAAAATCAATTCCTTCTATACTAATTGCAATAATTGCTACACTTGGAATCCCACTTTTTATTTATATATATTATTTTAAAAATCAAAATATTTCTGATAAATCTTCAAATTGGGGAGAATTTGGAAGCTACATTTCAGCTGCAATTTCGTTATGTAATTTGGTTATCTTTATTATTCTAACTCGTGAATTACAACGTTATAATGAAAAAGAAGGTCAACATACTAAAGATCTTCAAAAGCCAATATTATCATTTTTCAAACCAAATAATTCTTCAAATTTCGCAATAAAAAATGTTGGTGCTGGAACCGCGTTGAATATTTTTGTTAGATATGGCTATGATAGTAATAAGAATACTTTTAATTTCTCAGATAAATGCTACAGTTTAGGTCGGGATTCAGCTGGAGAACTCAATTGGAATGATCAAATAAATATTATTGTCGCTCAATACGATGATATTTTCGGCAATCGATATTATTCTTATTTTGAAGATAATGATTTAAGATTTTTTTCAGACGCTGATGGAAAAAAAAGATTTCCTCATGAATATAAAATAGCAACTCTTCCAATTATTAAATATTCAATCGAAAAATAAACCCGATTGCGGATTTCCAATCAGGTTTATTTACAAAGGTCTATTTATATCTATAATTATAGAATTCGTTCTCATATTTAATAATAAATCCAGCAACTAAAATTCCAAATACTCCTCCAATAAATGAAGTAAATCCTTTATATATTATAATTGTAAATCCTCCTAAATATATTTCACTTGGCAAAAAAAGAGAAACAATGAAATATACAAAACCAAATAAAAATCCAATTCCTTTATATTTTGTTGAAATAAAAGCTAAAGCAGAAAAAATTATTACAATTAATCTTGTACCGTTACAAAAAAATCTAATAGCTTCAGAATCATACTTGGGATAAAGATTATCTACATTACCTCCTAGGAATATACTTAACATTCTAACAGTAAATTCAAGTAGCACACAACTTATAAATGTTATAGGGACAAAAACAATCAGTTTAAAAGCATTTCTTACTTTTAAATCAAATTGAAATTCGGACTTTCTATATAATCCGCTTTGTTTCATCTTATCAATGCATGAAGCAATAAAATAGTAACAAAAAATAAAAACAATAACCAAAATAGGGCTATATTGAACAATATTTGAAATAAATTCTGACATATTCGATTTGTTAATTATTAACGAAAATAGTAAAAATTAAACTTGTTAAAAGGTATAATTATTTATTCTTGTATAACCCCGCTAGCGCGAGCGTCCCCCGCTGGCTTTAGCGTGCATCGCTAGCGCGAGCGTCCCGCTCGTGCCCACAAACAAGAGTAGGAAAAACAAAAGCTAAATCTAAAAAAGTTATTTTTTTTTTTGCTTTTAAAGAAAGATTTAAAAGGAATTTAATTCGTTTTTCGGGCTGACAATTAGAGCGGATTGAGCACATAAATACAAGCAAATCTATGAGCACAAAATATAAATTTGGAGAAAGTACAGGAGCTTATTTTGTAAGCTTTGCCACAGTAAATTGGATTGATGTTTTTACAAGGGATGCGTATTTTGGAAATATTATAGAATCATTGGACTTTTGCAGAAAAAATAAGGCAATGGAAATTTATGGGTATTGCATTATGCCAAGCCATGTCCATTTAATCTTTCGTTCAGGAAGTGGCGATCCATCAGGGTTGATGCGAGATTTCAAAGGATTTACATCCAAAAAAATGCTTCAAACAATCGAAGAAAACACTCAGGAAAGCCGACGAGAATGGATACTTTGGATGATGGAACGAGCAGGGAAAAAGAATAGTAATGTAACGCATAGACAATTTTGGCAGCAGGATAATCATCCAATAGAAATCTGGTCATTAAAGGTTTTTGAACAAAAACTTAATTATATACATTACAATCCCGTTGAATCTGGTTTTGTAACTAATCCAATAGATTGGAAATATAGTAGTGCCAGAAATTATGGGGATAATGACCAAACGATTTTAGAAATAGATTTGAATTGATTTTTGATAGTGGGCACGAGCGGGACGCTCGCGCTCAATGTCATTAAGTTAAGAAATTTTTAAAAGCTATCTTTTTGATTTTTAGTTACATTAGGTTTTATTCTGTTTCTATATTTTCCTGAATTTATTTCAAAAGATCTATTGGGTCTTATTGGAATAAGGTTTTCTTTATACAACTGCTTAAGGTCTTCAAAAGATTTTTCTATTGATTTTGAAGTAAGGAATAAATCTAGTATTCTGTTTTTAAGAAAACCATAAGATAAATTGGTGTTGATTTTATAATCATATTTTTTTTGTTGATTATCCTTAACTAAATCATCTTCTAATTCACTTACAATTAAGGTTTGTATATTACTCACAAACAGTGCTGCATAGAAATCTTGTTGAATACTTTCATTGGAGTACCCTGAGAAATGTTCAACTTTTAATTTATTTTTTAATCGATCATAAAATGTTTCTATTCCCCATCTTTGGCTGTACAATTCTTTAAAAACTGAACTAGGATATTTTTTGTTATCTAAT